>JAPLLZ010000026.1:34770-38220 GCA_026387265.1 Candidatus Omnitrophota bacterium | reverse complement strand
ATGTTTAAAATCAAATAATCCGATTAATGTTATTAAAGCTACGATGCAGGGTTTAAAGGAATTGAAGGCATAAAATGAAAGAAAAAAAATCGACAGTAAAAACAGCAGTTAAAAAACCAGCAGTTAAAAAAAGCGTTAAGCCTGTAGCTACTAAAGAAGTTAAAGATAAGCCGGTAGCCAGGTTAGTTTCGCTTTCCAATCTTAAGCGCCCATTCGGTTCTCATAAAAAGAGAAAATACCTGGGCCGTGGTTCCAGCTCTGGTCATGGTAAGACCTCTACTCGTGGAAGCAAGGGGCAGACTTCGCGTGCCGGTAGGCATTTTTATTTAGGTTTTGAAGGTGGGCAGAGCCCGTTGATCCGTAGAATGCCCAAGCGCGGATTTGTCAGTAATTTTAAGAAAGTTTATCAGATTGTTAATTTAAGTGATTTGAACTCAGTCAAGGAAACTACTATTACTCCGCTTCTTTTAAAAGCAAATGGTTTAATCCGTAATGAGTCTGCCTTAATTAAAATATTGGGGAATGGCTCCATTAAGAATGCGGTGACGATCCAGGCGCATGCATTTTCAAAACGTGCAGCTGAGGGGATTGTCAGTGCCGGTGGCAAAGCAGAAATTATAAATGTTTAATGCACTGGTTAATGCTTTTAAAATTCCAGATTTAAAAAGACGATTAATTATTACCGGCGCTCTAATTGCCGTTTACCGTGTAGGTTGTTATATTCCTACCCCCGGTATAGATGGAACGGCTTTAGCGGATTTCTTTAATCGGATTGCTAAAACTCAAGGTGGTACGCTCTTTGGTATAATTAATATGTTTTCCGGCGGCGCGATGGAACGTTTAACCATTTTTGCCCTGGGGATTATGCCGTATATCTCATCTTCGATTATTATGCAGCTGCTTACGGCAGTTATCCCAGCTCTTGAGAAAATGGCTAAAGAGGGTAAGTCCGGATATGAAAAGATTAACCAATTTACGCGTTACGGGACAGTTTTACTTTCAGTTATTCAGTCATATTTTATCGCTCTTTGGCTTGAGAATCCTGCGCGTTTTGAAGGGTTACAGATTGTTATGCATCCGGGTTGGGGTTTTAGGATCTTAACGGTATTGACCCTGACTACTGGAACAATTTTTATTATGTGGTTGGGTGAGCAGATCCAGGAGCGCGGTATTGGCAATGGTATATCTTTGGTAATTACCGCGGGTATAATTTCGCGTATTCCCACAGCGCTTAATCAGCTTTTTGTTTTGATTTCGCCTTTTGCTGCCAGCCGTAGGCAGATTCAACCGATTACCCTACTCATTATGGCCATTCTTTTGGTGGGGGTAGTTTTTTCGGTAATTTTTATTACGCAGGGGGTAAGAAAAATACCCGTGCAATATGCCCGGCGCATTGTGGGGCGTAAAATTTATGGCGGTCAAAGTACTTATATACCGCTAAAAGTGGATACCTCCGGGGTTATCGCGATTATTTTTGCGCAGTCAATTATCTTGTTTCCGGCGACTTTGGCATCTTTTATTCCAAATCCCGGATTTCAGCGTTTTGCCCAGAGTTTAATCCGGGGGCAGATTCTTTATTCCGTAGTTTATGCTCTTTTGATAATTTTCTTTTGTTATTTTTATACCGCGATTGTTTTTAACCCGAACGACTTAGCGGAAAACATGAAAAAGTATGGAGGGTTTATCCCGGGAATCCGGCCAGGAACACCAACTGCTGAGTTTTTAGATTTTGTCATGACCAGGATTACATTAGCTGGCGCAAGCTTCATTGCGATCATTGCTATTTTTCCAGATTTTATTATGGCTTGGTTGAAAGTGCCGTATCTAGTGGCTTCATTTTTTGGTGGAACCGGCGTTTTGATTATTGTCGGTGTTATGTTAGATACTTTAAAACAGGTGGAATCACATTTATTAACACACCACTATGAAGGTTTTATTAAGAGTGGTCAGATTAGAGGAAGAAGATAATGTATCTGGTTCTTTTAGGCCCTCCGGGAGCTGGTAAAGGTACTCAAGCAAAACGGTTGGCGGAGAAATTAGCTTTACCGCATATCTCCACTGGAGATATTTTGCGGCAGAATGTTAAAGACGATACGGATTTAGGCAGGCAAGCCAAAGGTATCATGGAAAAAGGTTTGTTGGTTCCTGATGATTTAGTGGCTAAGATGCTCGATGAGCGTTTTAATGATCCGGATATAAAGAAAGGTTTTATCTTAGATGGATATCCTAGGACATTGCCTCAGGCCTATTCTTTAGATAAAATTTTAGGCGCTAAGGGGTTGGCAGTGGATTTAGTTGTTTATCTGGATTCCAGCGACCAGGTAATTATAAAACGGCTTACCGGTAGGTTAGTGTGTTCTAAGTGTGGAGCGAATTTTCACATCATTAATATGCCTCCTAAAGTAAAAGGCTTATGCGATAGCTGTGGTGGGTCTTTGTATCAGCGTTCTGATGATAATGAAACCACGGTACGTAAACGCCTGGAGGTTTATAAAAAGGAAGTTGCTTCTTTGATAGAGTACTATAAAAAAGCGCGAAAACTACATAGCTTGAATGCAGATTTAGGGGCCGAAATAGTTTTAAAGCAGATTGTTGAGCTAAGCGTTAAAGTTTAAATGATTCCTCTGAAGTCGCCAGAAGATTTGGTAATGCTTAAGCGTTCCGGGGAAATTCTGGCTGGGGTGATGGAGAAACTTAGAAGTGTTTTGCGGCCAGGAATAACTACTCTGGATATTGACCTTTTAAGTGAAGAGTTGATCCGCAAAGAAAAGGCACTGGCAGCTTTTAAAGGGTATCATGGTTTTCCGGGTACAGCGTGCGTTTCTGTAAACGAAGAAATCGTCCATGGAATCCCCGGCGAAAGAGTAATCTTGGAAGGGGATATCGTAAGTATAGATTTGGGTGTAAATTACGGGGGTTTCTTTTCTGATATGGCGGTAACTTTGCCGGTAGGCAGAGTAGATAGCGATAAATTAAAGCTGATTGAGGTAACTAAACAGTCGCTAGATATTGGGATCAAACAGGCCAAAGTCGGAAATTATTTAACTGATATTTCTCATAGTATCCAAAGATTTGTAGAGGGGCAAGGTTTTTCCGTGGTTAGGCAGTTTGTCGGCCATGGTATTGGCACTGCTTTACATGAGGAGCCGGAAGTTCCTAATTTTGGCCGGCCAGGGTTAGGGCCACTTTTGAAAAATGGTATGGTTTTAGCTATTGAGCCAATGATTAATCTTGGCGGCTGGGAATGTAAGGTTATTGAAAATGGTTGGACAGCGGTGACGGCGGATGGTAAGGTGTCAGCGCATTTTGAACATACAGTAGCGGTTACGGATAGCGGTCCGGTAATATTGACGCAGTTATAAAAATGTCCGCCAAACATGACGGATGCAAGTAAAGCATTTATTTAAAAGGAAGTTTCCGCCTCAGAAGCTAGTCAAAACTCTCTAGAGT
>JAPLLZ010000026.1:31075-34689 GCA_026387265.1 Candidatus Omnitrophota bacterium | reverse complement strand
ACTCACACTTCGTGTTCGTAAGTTGTCTGCTCATTTAATGGCAAAAGAAGAATTAATCGAAACAGAAGGAAAAATTATTGAAGCATTGCCTAATGCTATGTTTAAGGTTGAGCTTGAAAATGGGCATGTAGTATTGGCACATGTTTCAGGTAATATGCGCATGAATTTTATCAGGATTATTCCGGGTGATAAAGTTAAATTAGAACTTTCTCCTTATGATTTAAGCCGGGGGAGAATTACTTTTCGGGTGAGGTAAAATGAAAGTAAAAGCTTCGATTCGTAAAATTTGTGATAAGTGTAAGATAATCAAAAGAAGAGGGGTGGTACGGGTTATTTGTGTTACCGCTAAACATAAACAAAGACAAGGTTAGAGAGACACCCCGCGCTAATTAGTATTGCGCGGGTGTGCCCTTTTGGGCAAGGAGCGAATATGCCAAGAATTATCGGTATTGATATACCTAAAGAAAAAAGAGTCGAGATAGCCCTTACTTATTTATATGGAATCGGCCGGGCTATGTCTAATGTGGTGCTTAAAGAAGCCGGCATTAGTCCAGATAAGCGGGCCAAAGACTTAAGCGAGGAAGAGGTTTCACGAATCACTCAGATTTTACAAAAAGGATCTTTGAGGATTGAGGGTGATTTACGCCGCGATATTTCACAAAATATCAAACGGCTCATGGATATTGGTTCCTGGAGAGGGATGCGGCATAAAAAAGGTCTTCCGGTCAGGGGCCAGCGTACAAGAACAAATGCGCGTACCAGAAAAGGTAAGAAAAGATCAAATCAACCGCCAGTTATTAAAAAAGAAGCGCCCAAGGCTGCCAAACCGGCAGGTAAATAAGACACCCGGCGCTAAGGCACCCGACGCCAATAGGTATTGCGTCGGTGTGCGCTAGGTAGCGCAAAATTGCGTCGGTGTTATCTAAGTAGATAAGGAGATAAAAATAAATGGCAACAAAAGACAAAGCAAAAAAGAAAAAGATCGCACGCGGAGTAACTAGTGGAATTGCGCATATTCAGGCAAGTTTTAATAAAACGATTATTTCAATAACTGATAAGCAGGGCAATGTATTAGCTTGGAGCGCTCCGGGTTCAGTTGGTTACAGTGGTTCTAAGAAATCCACCCCTTTTGCCGCTCAGGTGGCAGCTACTGATGCTGCACGCAAGGCTAAAGAAGTAGGGGTTAAAGAATTGGAAGTTTATGTGAAGGGCCCGGGTTTTGGCAGGGAATCAGCAATTCGGGCGCTTCAGGCAGCGGGTTTGGTGATAACTTTGATTAAGGATGTAACGCCGATTCCGCATAATGGCTGTCGTCCTAAGAAGAAAAGGAGAGTTTAATTTATGGCTCGTTATATTGGTGCAGTTTGCAGATTATGCCGTAGACAGGGCGAGAAACTGTTTTTAAAAGGGACGAAGTGTCAGACTGAGAAATGTGCAGCGAGTAAAAGAGCTTATCCTCCGGGCCAGCACGGACAAGGCCGCAGGCAGAAGCTTTCTAACTATGGAACACAGTTAAAAGAAAAGCAAAAAGTTAAAAGGATTTACGGGGTACTGGAAAGACAATTCCGTAAATATTTTGAAGTCGCTTCTAAGACTAAAGGTGTAACCGGTAAGGTTCTTTTACAGTTATTAGAGCGCAGGCTGGATAATGTGGTTTTTCGTCTGGGTTTAGGTATTTCACGTGCGCAGGCCCGTCAAATTGTCAGGCATAACTTAATTGCGGTGAATTCCCGCAGAGTTAATATTCCATCTTTTTTAGTGGATAAAGATGATGTGATTGAAATTAAGGCTAAAGATAAAGCCAAAATTAAAATTAAAGATAATCTGGAACTTTCTAAAGATAGAACGGTTCCTAGCTGGTTAGAATTTAATGGCGCACAGATGAAAGGCAAGGTCATTAGGCTTCCAGAGAAAAATGATATTCAACAACCGATACAGGAACAGTTGATTGTCGAGTTGTATTCTAAGTAACCAGGGAATTAATTAAGTAGTTTATTAAATATAATCAGGGGGGTAATATGGGAATAAAATGGAGAGATTTTCAGTTTCCTAAAAAGCTTGAATGTGATGAGTCAACCTATAGCGATACTTATGGAAAATTCCAGGCGGCTCCTTTCGAAAGAGGGTATGGCGTAACTTTAGGTAATTCTTTAAGAAGGGTTCTGCTTTCATCTATTGAAGGTAGTGCGGTTACGGCGATTAAAATTGCTGGAGTTGCTCATGAGTTTTCGACTATCCCCGGAGTTCTGGAAGATATCCCGGAAATTATCCTAAACATTAAAAGTTTAATTATAAATTCCCATTCCAAAATTCCTAAAACTATCTATTTAAAAGCGGATAAAAAAGGCGTAGTTAAAGCTAAGGATATCGAGGCTGATGAGACAATTGAAATCATTAATCCTGAGCTGCATATTGCTACGCTTACTAAAGATACCAAATTGAATATTGAAATGGAAGTATCACGAGGCCGCGGTTATGTTCCGGCAGAGCTGAATAAGAGAGAAGATAAAACTGTAGGGTTTATTGCCATCGACTCTATATTTACTCCGGTCAAAAAGATTAATTATTTTGTGGAGAATACTCGTGTAGGCCAGCGTACAGATTATGATAAGTTGATTCTTGAGATTTGGACTAACGGTAGCATTAATCCTAAAGATGCGCTTCTTTATGCTTCCAATATCCTGCAAAGACACTTAGACATTTTTGTAAGCTTCGGTCAGTTGCCTGAAGATATCGCCGAAGAAGAGCCGGAGATGACTAAAGAAGATGTGGCCTTATATGAAAAATTAAGGTTACCGATTTCAGAACTGGAACTTTCAGTGAGAAGTTCTAATTGTTTAAGAGAAGCGGGAATTAAAACTATTGCTGACTTGGTAAAGAGAAGCGAAGAGGAAATGCTGAATTTTAAGAATTTTGGCAAAAAGTCTCTTACTGAGATTCAGGAGCTCCTGGTGGGTATGGGAGTTACTTTAGGTATGCAGGTTGATCCTAAGAAAATAAAGAAGGGCTAAAATAAAATGAGACACGCTAAGAAAAGGCTGCAATTAAGTCGTTTTACTAGTTGGCATGATGCAACGATTAGAAGCTTGGCTAGGAATATGGTTATTTGCCAAAGTATTAAAACTACTTTGACCAGGGCTAAATCCAGTAAGCAGCTAATCGAAAAGCTCATAACCCTAGGTAAGAAAAATACGCTTTTTGCCCGTAGGCAGGCGCAAAAAGTTTTAGGTGAGCATAAACTAGTTAATCTTCTTTTTGATGAAATTGCGCCGCGTTTTGCCAAGCGCAATAGCGGTTTTACCAGGATTATTGGATTAGGTAAGCGCCGCGGTGATAATGCGGAAATGGTTATTTTCGAGCTTACGGAATTAAAGAAAAAAGAAATTAAGAAACCGAAAGTGGCTAAAGAAGTTAAGCCGCAGGCAGCTCCAGAATACGTTGAGATTGTCGAGACTGAAACGATACCGGAATCTAAGAAAGAACCTAAAGTAGCAATTAAAGATAAGCCGGTTGATTCAAAAAAGCCGCAGAAAAAATTTATGGGTGGCCTAAGGACAATATTTAAGAAGAAAAGTGATTCTTTGTAAATTCTCCCCCGCACCAATTGATGTATT
>JAPLLZ010000026.1:0-31034 GCA_026387265.1 Candidatus Omnitrophota bacterium | reverse complement strand
TATGTTAAAATAAACAATTGGTGAGGGGGTAAAGAACCTGAGCGGGCTTTTATGAAAATAGATACAAGGCTTGCGGAACGCTTAAAAAAAATAAATCCATCTTCAACATTAGCAATTACCTCCAAAGCTAAAAAACTTAAAAGCTTAGGTAAGAATATTGTTAATTTTGCTGCCGGTGAACCGGATTTTGATACTCCTGATTTTATTAAAGAGGCGGCCATCCAAGCAATAAAATCCGGCTTTACTAAATATACTCCCACCACGGGTACCGCGGAATTAAAGAAGCTTATCTGCCAAAAATTTAAAAAAGATAATTCTTTGGAATATGCGCCCGATCAAATTATTGTTTCAAACGGCGCAAAGCACAGCATATACAATGTGCTAATGGTGCTCCTGAATCGTTCTGATGAGGTGCTCATTCCTTTGCCTTATTGGGTGAGCTATCCGGAGATGGTTAACCTTTGTGAAGCAACTCCACGTTTCATTAAAACAACTGCAGCAAATAATTTTAAAATTTCCAGTAAAGACTTAGCCAAGCATATTACTGCCAAAACTAAAGTTTTGATTCTAAATAGCCCGTCGAATCCTACCGGATCAGTCTATAATAAGGAAGAATTATCCGAGATTGCTAAAATCTGCGTAGATAAGAATATCTTTGTGATTAGTGACGAAATTTATGAAAAGATAACTTTTGACGGTTTAAAACATGAATCTATCGCCAGTTTTAATAAAGATATTTATGATTTGACGATTACGGTTAATGGTTTATCCAAAAGCCACTCTATGACTGGTTGGCGTATTGGTTATCTAGGTGCCCCTAGTGATGTCGCATCGGCTATTTCAAACCTGCAGGATCATTCAACCTCTAATCCTAATTCTATCGCCCAGAAAGCAGCTGAAGCTGCTTTAAATGCCCCGGATGATTTCTCTAATAAATTACGCCAGGAATTTTCTAAGCGCAGAGATTATCTAGCCTCCCGGCTTAGAAAAATTAAGGGCCTGGATTTTTGCCTGCCGCAGGGAGCGTTTTATATGTTTTGCAATATTTCTAAAACCGGCTTAGATTCAATGACTTTTGCCAAACGCCTGTTGGATGAAGAGTACGTTAGCCTTATTCCGGGTGGCGCTTTTGGTTTAGATGATCATATTAGAATAAGTTTTGCCACAAGTATTGAAGAATTACAAAAAGGTATGGATCGGATAGAAAAGTGGGTAGCTGCATTATGAATGCTCAGACAATAGTGGAAAAGATATTAAGCCGGCATGCACATAAGACATTATGCGCCGGTGATTTTGCGGTTTGTAAAGTAGATTTTACTTTTGGACAAGATGGAACGTCGTCAATAATTGTTGACCGGATTAAAGAATTAGGGGTGGCTAAGTTAAAAACCGCTTTTTGTATGGTTATTGATCATAGTGCTCCCAGCCCTAGCGAAGGTGTGTCTAGGGTGCATAAAAAGATGCGCGATTTTTCAAAAAAATTTAACACAGAAATTTTTGATATAGGTTGTGGTGTTTGCCATCAGGTGATTCCGGAATCCGGAAATATTCTCCCTGGAGATTTGGTTTTAGGAGCAGATTCGCATACTTGTACTTATGGTGCAATCGGGGCATTTTCTACTGGAGTCGGCTCAACGGATCTAGCTATTGCCCTGGCTACTGGGAAAAATTGGTTTAAAGTCCCCTCGACGATAAAGATTATTGTAAAAGGGAAACTTGCCAAAGGCGTTTATGCCAAAGATATTATTCTGTATATTATTGGTAAATTAAAAAGTGATGGGGCTACCTATAAGGCTGTAGAGTTTTCCGGTCCGGTGATTGATAATATGGGAATGGATGGCCGTTTTACGATCGCTAATATGCTGGTAGAGATGGGGGCTAAAGCCGGTTTTATGCCGGTGGATAAAAAAACAGTAGATTGGCTGAAATTAAGAGGGGTAAAAAATAAAAAAATCAAAGATATTTTTGCAGATAAAGGAGCAGCTTACGAGAGTGTTTATGAATTTGACATTTCTAAGCTTAAGCCGATGATTTCTATGCCGCATAGTGTGGATAATGTAGCCGAAGCTTCGTCACTAAGTAAGGTTAAGATTAATGAAGCATTTTTAGGTACTTGTACAAACGGGCGCATAGATGATTTTAAGGCTGCGGCAAAAGTTTTACATAAACGTAAAGTTAATCCGGAAGTAAGATTAATTATTGCTCCTAGTTCGCGCCAGGTTTATTTGGAGGCTTTGCGGCTAGGGTTAGTAGAAATATTTATTAATGCCGGTGCGGTTATTGTCGCTCCCGGATGCGGCCCCTGCGTGGGCACGCATAATGGTATACCCAGCGACGGTGAGGTGGTGATTTCTACTGCCAATCGTAACTTTAAGGGCAGAATGGGTAATCCTGCGGCCTTTATTTATTTGGCTTCGCCGGCAACCGTGGCTGCTTCGGCAATTAAGGGTTATATTAGCGATCCTAGAGGATATTTCTCTAAGTAAGGAGGAATGTTATGGAAATTCGTGATTTGCTTCTGATGTGCATTGAAAAAAATGCTTCAGATTTACACCTTACGGAAAATGAGCCGCCGATTTTACGTGTTGATGGCCGGTTATTACGTACTAATTTAGCGGTATTGCTAAAGCAGGACCTGAAAAAAATGCTATATAGCGTTCTTTCTAATGCCCAGAAAGAAATCTTCGAGCGGGATTTAGAGCTGGATTTCTCATTGGCTTTACCTGGCCTGGATCGATTTCGGGTAAATTTTCATTTACAAAAAAGTAATGTTGAAGGAGCTTTCCGGCGTATCCCGATTGAAATCCCTACGGTTGAAAAATTAGGATTACCTCAAATTATTGCGGATTTATCTCGTAAACCCAACGGTTTAGTTTTGGTGACCGGGCCTACAGGTATGGGTAAGACCACTACCTTGGCGGCAATGATTGATTTGATTAATAGAGAGCGTGAATGTTTAGTTACCTGCATTGAAGATCCGATAGAGTTTATTTATACCAATAAGAAGAGTATTATTAAACAACGTGAAGTTTATGCGGATACGCATTCTTTTGCTCAGGCGTTGCGTCATGCTTTGCGCCAGGATCCC
Organism: Candidatus Omnitrophota bacterium; assembly: GCA_026387265.1. Taxonomy (GTDB): domain Bacteria; phylum Omnitrophota; class Gorgyraeia; order Gygaellales; family Profunditerraquicolaceae; genus UBA6249. The sequence continues at coordinate 27,946 of JAPLLZ010000026.1, read as the reverse complement.
AATGTTATAGTTGTGGGTGAAATGCGAGATTTAGAAACGATTGCTACGGCATTAACTGCTGCGGAAACCGGGCACTTGGTTTTAGCTACCCTGCATACTCCGGATGCTCCGCAGACAGTTTCCAGGATTATTGATGTTTTTCCGCCGCATCAGCAGCAGCAGGTTAAATTGCAACTCTCTGACTGTTTGCAGGGTGTGGTTTCTCAGCTTTTACTTCCGCATGCTTCGGGAAAGGGGCGGGTGTTGGCTACTGAGATTATGGTGGCTACCCCGAGTATCCGCAATCTTATCCGTGAACAGCAGATTGAGCAGATTCCTACAGCAATGCAAACAGGTATGCAATATGGCATGAATACTATGGACAGTTGCCTTAAAACTTTAATGCAGAGAGAATTAATTACTTTAGATGTGGCGATGTCAAAAATAAAAAATAAGGAAGAGTTTAAGCAACTATGAGTATCTTAGGTAAAAGTATAAAACTCGGTGACAATATTAATACGGATTTTATTATTTCCGGCAGGTATAAATTTGCAATTACCGACATGAAGGAGTTGGCTAAACATATTATGGAGGATATCGACCCGAACTTTGCGCAAAAGATTGTGCCGGGAGAGTCGATTATTGTTGCTGGAAATAACTTTGGGATGGGGTCTAGTCGTGAACAGGCTCCCTTGGTAATTAAGGAAGCCGGGATTAGGGCGGTTTTATCACCGCAATTTGCCCGTATATTTTTCCGCAATAGTTTTAATATCGGTCTGCCGCTGATTGAGACTGATACTAGTAAAATTGAAGAAGGTGATCAACTGCAGATTGATTTAGATGAGGGGGTAGTTAAAAATCTAACTAAGGGTATAGATTTAAAAATTAAGCCTTTACCTAAATTTATGCAGGATCTTTTGACGCAAGGCGGTATAATTAATTATTATAAGAAACATGGAGAATTAAAAGTATAAATGAAACATAGAATAACATTGATTCCTGGTGATGGTATTGGTTATGAAGTATCGCAAGCAGCGGTTAGATGCATTGAGGCTTGCGGCGTTGATATTCAGTGGGATAATGTGTTAGCTGGTCAGGATGCGCTGGAGAAAACTGGCGAACTTCTGCCGCAAAGCGCGCTGGATTCAATTAAGAAAAATAAAGTTGCGCTTAAGGGTCCGATTACTACGCCCATTGGTACTGGATTTCGTTCTGTAAATGTAGCGATCAGACAGGCTTTGGAGCTTTTTGCTTGTGTCCGACCGGCAAAAAGCTATCCGGGAGTAAAAAGCCGTTTTAAGGATATCAACCTGGTTATTGTCCGGGAAAATAGCGAGGATCTTTATTCTGGCATAGAGTTTCAAGAAGGTAAACCCGAAACTGAAAATTTAATCAAGCAGATTGAAAAGAGTACAAATAAGATCATACGCCATGATTCCGGAATAAGCATTAAGCCGATATCTAAATTTGCTTCAGAAAGAATTGTCCGGTTTGCTTTTGAATATGCTTTAGAAAATAAACGCAAAAAAGTTACCTGTGTGCATAAGGCAAATATAATGAAATTTACTGATGGTTTGTTTTTACAGATTGCCCGCCAGGTTGCCCAAGAATTTTCCGGCAAAATAGCTTTTGAAGAGGCAATTGTCGATAATATGTGTATGCAGCTGGTGCAAAAACCGCATAATTACGATGTTTTAGTATTACCTAATCTTTACGGGGATATTATTTCTGATCTTTGCGCCGGCCTGATCGGCGGTTTAGGCATAGCACCGGGTGCTAATATTGGTAAGGAAATGGCTGTTTTTGAAGCGGTACATGGTTCTGCTCCTAAATATAAAGGAAAGAATAAAGCTAATCCTACAGCGATGATTTTATCAGGCGTTTTAATGCTGCGTTATATTAAAGAAAATAATGCGGCTGATCGATTAGAAGAAGCAATCAGCCAGGTAATCGCCGAAGGTAAATGTGTAACTTATGATTTAAAGCCTGATCCTTTGGATCCTTCTGCTGTTAGTACAGCGCAGATGGCGGATGCGGTTATTGAGAAGATGAGGGGTAAATCCTAAATCCGAAACACTGAACTCTAAACAAACTCGAAACTATAAATTCAAAATACAAAATTAAGAGTTTTAGTTTTTAGATTTCAAATTTGGGATTTACTTAGGATTTCTAGTTTAGGATTTGTTTAGAGTTTCGAGTTTAGAATTTAGGGTTTTATAAGAAAGGTAATTCGGAGTGAAAATATCAATTATCGGTGCAGGAAATGTAGGTAGTTTAGCTGCGATGCGCATTGCCGCAGATGGATTGGGCGATGTTTTATTAATTGATATAGTTAAAGGTTTAGCTTTGGGTAAAGCTTTAGATCTAGAGGATGCACGCCCACTGCTTAAGAATAATTATAGCATTAAAGGTAGTGACGATATTACGCAAGTTAAAGATTCAGATATTGTTGTAGTTACCGCTGGGCTGGCGCGTAAACCCGGGATGACCCGGGAGGAATTAGTACTAAAAAATGCCCAGATTTTAAAAGATGTTTGTTTAAAGATCAAAGAATTTGCGCATAATGCAATTGTTGTGGTTGTCACTAATCCATTAGATATTATGACTTTTTATGCTTTGAAAATTACCGGTTTTAAACCGAATAAGCTTTTTGGCATGGGGATTAGTTTGGATACTGCCAGGTTCATTAATTTAATTTCGCAAGAATTGCATTTGCCAGCTACTGATATTGAGGCATTAGTGATGGGGGCCCATGGTGAAGGTATGCTTCCTTTGCCTGGTTTTACAAAAGTAAAAGGCGTAAGTTTAGATGAGTTTATCAGTGATGATAAAATAAAATCTTTAATCAATAACACTGTGAATAGAGGGGCGCAGATTGTGGCTAATCTTGGTACAGGGAGTGCTTTTTTTGCTCCTTCAGCAGCAATCGCGGCAATTGTAAAAACGATCATCAAAGATGAAAAGCGCACTATCGGTTTATGTAGTTATCTTAACGGGCAGTATGGCATTAAAGATGCCTGTATTGGCGTTCCTTGTCGTTTAGGCAAGAATGGTATTGAACAGATTGTTGAATTAAATCTTTCTCCAGATGAGCTGGCCCAGTTGACTAAATCCGCTATGGCTGTGGCTCAGGCAACAGCACAAATATTCGCTTAGAATATATCTATGTATGATTTAGTAATCATCGGAGCAGGTTGGGCAGGATTTAATGCTGCCCAAAAGGCAAAAGAGTTAGGTCTGAAAGTCTGCCTTATTGAGTCCAATCAGATAGGCGGAACCTGTCTGAATCATGGTTGTATCCCCACCAAAACATTAATTGCCTGCGCAAAGTTATTTTCACTTGCTAAAAAATCATCTAATTTTGGTATCGAACTGGATAATTTAAGGGTAAATTTATCCGCTATTCAAGAAAAAAAGAACCAAGTTGTCCTGCGCCTAAAGCAAGGGATGCAGAGTGAGCTTACTGGTATTGAATTTATTAATTCCCCAGCAGAAATTATTTCGGCTCAAGAAGTAAAGATCAATGACCGTACAGTTAAGGCTAAGTTTATACTTATTGCTACCGGAAGCCAACCTTTTTGCCTGCCAGAGTTAAAATTCGATAGAAAAAAAATAATCTCTAGTGATGAAGCCCTAGCCTTATCTGAGATTCCCCGGTCTTTATTAGTTATCGGCGGAGGGGTCATCGGATGTGAGTTTGCCGGTTTGTTTTCTGCTTTAGGGTCTGCGGTTACTATTGCTGAAAAGATGCCTCAACTTTTACCGTCTGAGGATAGGGATATTGCCAGGAAGATAGAAGTTATTTTTAAGAAAAAAGGAATGGAAGTGGTTACTAACGCAGAGATTTCGGCTTTTAATTTAGATAATTATACTAAAGTGTTGGTTTGTGTTGGACGCAGTGCCAATATTCATGGGTTAGGTTTAGAAAAATTAGGCATAGAAATCAAAAATAATCGAATAGCAGTTGATGATTATCTTAAATGTAATCTGAATAATATTTATGCTGCCGGAGATTGTACCGCCAAGATAATGCTGGCTCACTATGCAGCTTATCAAGGTGTAACCGCAGTTGAGAATATGTTTTCAGATAGCCGGAAAAAAGCTGATAATTTAACCGTGCCTGTTTGTATATTTACCGAACCGCAGATTGCCAGCGTAGGGATAAAGGAGAGCCAAGCACTTGCTTGCGGCTTGCGGATTAAGGTTTATAAATTTGATTTTCGTGGTAATGCTATGGCGCAGATTATTGATGAGACGGAAGGGTTTGTTAAGGTTATGGTTAACCAAGAGACTGGTTTGATCATCGGAGCCGCGATAATTGGCCCGCTGGCTACAGAATTAATTGCTCCTTTAGCCGTAGCAATATCTGCTGGTCTTAGCGTTAGTGAAGTTAAGGCAATTATTTTTGCGCATCCTACTTTTTCGGAAAGTTTACTCAATGCTTTAAATAAGCCGTAAGCGTTAAGCGGTAATTTTACAACTTATAGTTTATAGCTTAAAGCTTTTTAACTTAAAGGGAGATACGATGATTAAAGTCGTTTTGCCGGAATTAGGAGAGGGGATTAAGCGGGCCACTGTTTCATATTGGTTTTTTAAAGATGGCGAGATGGTAAATGAGAATGATGATTTAGTGGAGCTAACTACAGATAAATCCACTTTTAATTTGCCTAGCCCCTGTAAAGGCGTAATCTCTGAGATCATGTATAGCGAAGGAAGCATTGTGGAAGTTGGCCAAATACTGGCGGTAATTAACGAAAGTTAGCCATTCTGCCCTACTTGTAAAGCCACTAATTCTATAGATAATTTTACAAATAATCCAGATATAACTAATCAAATATAGACGAATGTATTGACAATAACTAGCTTCTCTAGTATATATAAGATTAGTCTAAATATGCTAAAAAAGGAAGCCATGGTTATTATTAAAGAAATTATGACGGCAAAAGAAGTGGCCCAGTATTTAAGTATCCATCCGCTTACTGTGCATAAATATGCTAGGGCAGGTAAAATTCCGGCATTTAAAATTGGTACTGATTGGCGTTTTCACAGGAAATATCTTGAGAAATGGATTCACCAGAAATTAATTTCTGGTGCAAGCAGAAGTAACCGTCTTATCGGGAAAATTTAAATAAATGGCGATTGATTATAAAAAAGAGTTAGAAAGCATAGCAAGAAACATGATCTTTGTTCATGATCCGGATCTTTTGATTAAGATGATCGTGCGGATGATGGTCGATAAAGCCAAGATTACCCACGCCAGTTTCTTTTTGCACAATAAAGAAAAACAAGGTTATCTATTAACAGTTTCGCAAGGATCTTTATACAAAAAGATTCCTTTAGATTTAGTTTGTATTGATAAAGATGATGTGCTGATCCGTTTTTTTAGGGAGCACAAGAGTAGTTTTATCTTTGGAAGAGAGGCATTACTATTTAGTGAAGCAAAGTCAGCGTTAGAGGCTAACGAAATAAAGCCGCAAGCTAAACAACAGCTGGCCCAGGTTCTTTATCAGATGGAACTTTTAGAAACTGTGGCTTGTATTCCCAGCTACTTTCGCGATGAATTGCTTGGGCTTTTATTGTTAGGCAAGAAAGAGAGCGGGAGAAAATTTATTGATGAGGAATTGGATTTCTTTGTTGCGCTTAATTCCAGCGTGGCTATGGCGATTAGAAATGCGCAGTTATTTAAGGAATTAGAGTTGGAATTAGACCGCAAGCACCAACTGTTTACCCGTACGACTATAGCGTTGGCTGCGGCGATTGAAGCCAAGGATCATTATACACATGGGCATACCAGCCGGGTAACAAATTTAAGTATGGAAATTGCACAAAGAATGGGGGAAAGGGCAAAGAAAAATTTTAGTAGCAAATTTTTAGAGGACTTGCATATTTCCAGCTTACTGCATGATATCGGTAAAATTGGTATTCCGGAGAATATCTTAAATAAAAGAGGCAGTTTGACTATTGGTGAACATAATCGTATTAAAGAGCATCCGATGATTGGAGTAAATATCTTAAAGTCGATTAAAGAACTAGAAGGCGCAGTTTCAGGAGTCAGATATCATCATGAACGTTTTGATGGCAAAGGGTATCCTGAAGGCTTAAAAGGAGATCAGATTCCCTTAATTGCTTCGGTGATTACTGTAGCGGATTCTTTTGATGCGATGAGTACTGACCGGCCTTATCGTGTAGCGATGGATAAAGTTGACGCGATTAATGAAATTAAAAAATTAAGCGGCCAGCAATTTTCTCCGGAAGTTGCGGATACGTTTCTTGAGCTTTGCCGGGAAGGGAAAATTTAATTTTTATCCGCCTTCGTACTTTGTACTTCGGCGGATGTCACTAGATATTATTGAAATCGGATAAAGTAATAGTCCTGTAAAGGTGTGGAGTTCCATTATGCATCCTAAGCGTATAATTTTAATGTACATTTCTGAAGTTTCCGGGCATCGTAGTGCTACGCTGGCTATTGAAAAAGCAATTAAGCAATTGCATCCAGATGCTGAGATTTTAAATATTAACGCCTTTAATTATACTAATCCTATCTCAGAAAAGGTGATTAACCGGATTTATATGGAGGTGATTAAGCGTACTCCAAAAATCTGGGATTATTTATATGATAATCCTAGTGTGGTTAAGGGGCTGGAAAATATCAAGCAGCATATTCATAAATCCAATTCACCTAAACTAAAAAAGCTTTTTGATAATTTTAATCCGGATTTAGTGGTTTGTACGCAGGCATTTCCTTGTGGTATGGTTGCAGATTATAAAAAGACTTATGGGGTGAATCTGCCGCTAGTTGCGGTGCTTACAGATTATATTCCCCATTCTTATTGGGTTTATGATGCGGTGGATTATTATATTACTCCTTCGGAAGAGGTATCTGTGCGCCTTGAGAAAAAAGGAGTTAAACCTGCTAAAATTAAGTCATATGGGATTCCGTTTGATGTTAAGTTTAATCAGGAATTAAACCGCACAGAAATTTTTGCTAAATTAAAGCTTAATCCGGATAAGCCAACAATATTAATTATGGGCGGAGGGCAAGGGTTGGGGCCGATTAAGACGATTGTCAAGTCTCTGGAAAAAAGCGAGCATGACCTACAAGAATTGATTGTTACGGGAACCAATAAAAAATTGTTCCGTTCCTTAAAACGAAAAATTAAACATTACAAAAAAAATATTCATTTGTTTGGTTTTATTCAAAATATCCATGAGCTAATGTATATTTCTCAGGTAATTATATCTAAGCCTGGAGGGGTTACTACCGCTGAAGTTTTAAGTATAGGACTGCCGATGGTGATTGTTAAGCCGATACCCGGACAGGAAATAAATAACACTAATTTCCTAACTCAAAAACAAGCGGCTGTCAAGATAGATGATCCCAAAGAAGTTTGTATGGTTATCGATGATTTGTTAAAAAATAAGGCAAAACTTGACCGGCTCAGGGCTGCCGGATTAAAGATTGCTAAGCCTGGCGCAAGCATGGATATTGCCAAGCTTCTTTTGAGCTTATAAATCGTGTTTAATTATTACATCTACCGTTTTGGTCAATTTCTGGCTTTATCCTTACCGTTAAAGTTAGTTTATTTTTTAGCGTCTATTTTAGCGCAATTGTTTTATTTTCTGGCTTGCGTTGACCGCCATGCCGTAATCGCTAATCTACGCATTATTTTTCCTGAGAAGACAGATATTCAATTACAAAAAATCAGTAAAATGGTATTCCAGAATTTTGCTAAATACCTGGCAGATTTTTTTCGTTTTGAAAAATTAGACCGTCAGTATATCGATAAAAACATTAAATTAGAAAACCTGCATTATTTTGATGAAGCTTTAGCTAAGGGCAAGGGTGTGGTAGTTTTAACCGCACATTTAGGTAATTGGGAATTAGGCGGGGTGGTGATTGCGCAATTAGGTTATCCTTTTTGGGCGGTAGCTCTGCCGCATAAGAATAAAAAAGTTAATGATTTCTTTGATGCCCAAAGAAACGGTAAAGGGGTTAAAGTTGTAGCTATGGGTAAGGCGATTCGCAGCTGTATTTCCGAAATTAGGAAAAACCATATGGTTGCTTTAGTGGGTGACCGTGATTTCACCGGAAAAGGGGTCATAATAGATTTTTTTGGTAAGCCGATGCATTTTCCGGAAGGGCCGGCAGCTTTAAGTTTAATGACTGGTGCTAGTATTGTTCCGGGATTTATGCTTAGGAATCCGGATAATAGTTTTACTTTAAGGATAGAGAAACCTATAGACTTTTTGCCTACCGGTGACAAAGCAAAAGATCTAGTGAATTTAATCGGTGTATATAGAAATATTTTTCAGGATTATATCCGTAAATACCCTGAACAATGGTATATTTTTCGCAGGTTTTGGGTAGAGCCTAGTCCGTCTTTAAGCAAGGGATAGATAAAAAAAGGATAACCGGGTGCATATTTGTGTAGTAATTCCTACCTATAATGAATCTTGCGCAATCGGTGATTTAATCGGGCAGATTAATAGGTTAGGTTTAGAGTTAATCATAGTTGATGATGGTTCATCCGACGATACAGTCAAGATTGCTACTGCTTGCAAAGCTAAAGTTTTGACTAATCTGAAAAATATGGGCAAGGGCGCATCTTTAATCAAAGGGTATAATTATGCGCTTGAGCAGGGATTTGATGCAGTGATTAGTATGGATGGTGACGGACAACATTCCTGCAGTGATCTTCCTGCTTTCATCAGTAAGGCTGAGATTTCCCAAAGTGCATTAATTGTGGGTAACCGTATGGGGATGGCTAAGGGGATGCCTGCTTTACGCGTGATGACCAATTTTCTGATGTCAAAATTCATTTCGTATATTGTTAAGCAACAGATTCCTGATACGCAATGCGGTTTTCGGCTTATAAAAAAAGAAGTATTAAACAAGATAAATCTTTCGACTTCAAAATATGAGACTGAATCAGAAGTTTTAATTAAGGCAGCGCATTTAGGTTTTAAAATAGAATCTATACCGGTTAAAACGATTTATTCTGGGCAAAAGAGTCAGATTAATCCTTTAGTTGATACCTTAAGATTTTTGCGTTTTATGTTCCTGGAATTTGTCAGGCCTCCTAAACATGCTTAATTTTATCCTGCAATATTTAAATCAACTACCTAAAGAACTCATTGTGATGATTGTTGGTGCTTTACCTATTTCAGAATTAAGGGGGGCAATACCGTTAGCGTTATCCTTCGGGATGCCTTTAGTTAAGGCTTTTTGGCTTTCTGTGTTGGGTAACTGCATAATTGTGGCGCCGGCGCTTTTTTTGTTTGAACCGGTAACGAAGGTTCTAAGGAAATTTAAGATTTGGGCGCGGTTTTTTGATTGGGTTTTTGAACGTACTAAGAAAAATTCAGACGCGATTCAAAAATATGAAGCTTTGGGCTTGGCGATTTTTGTGGCAATACCTCTGCCGATGACTGGTGCCTGGAGCGGGGTGATTGCGGCTTCATTATTTAAAATTCGCTTTCGTTATGCGTTTATTGCAATTGTTGCCGGAGTTATTTGTGCCGGCCTGATTGTTGGGGCATTATGCGCGTTAGGCATGTTGAGCTGGAAGGCGGTGGCAGGATGATCCAGGTATATACGGGAAACGGCAAGGGCAAAACTACTGCTGCTTTTGGCCTAGCTTTAAGAGCGGCCGGAGCAGGGTTAAATGTTTATATTGGCCAATTTGCCAAAGGCCGTTGTTATCATGAAATTAAAGCCCTCAAAAAAATTAATAAAATTAAGATAGAACAGTTTGGCCGTAGCTGTTTCATAAAAAAATCACCGAAAAAAATTGATCAGCAAATGGCGCTTGCCGGGCTTAAAAGATTAAATGAAATTATCGGCAAGAAGAGGTATCAAATGATTATCTTGGATGAAATTAATATTGCTGTTAAATTAAATTTAATACCCTTGGGAGATTTACTTAAACTAATTAAAGATACGCCTAAGAATATAGAATTGGTGTTTACTGGCCGCTATGCCCATCCGCAAATAATTAAATTAGCGGATTTGGTTAGTGAGGTCAAAGAGAAGAAACATTATTATACTAAAGGTATTAAAGCTAGAAGAGGTATTGAATTTTAACTATGGAAAAAATACTTTTTACCTGGAGCGGAGGCAAAGACAGTGCTTTGGCGTTGTTTGAAATGCAGAAATCCCGGCAATATGAGATAGTAACTTTACTGACCACTGTAACTACTGATTATGACAGAATTAGTATGCACGGGGTAAGGAATATATTGCTTGAGCAACAGGTTGAATCTTTAGGATTCCACCTTGAAAAGATTCAGATCAGTAAAGATGCGTCGAATGAAGAATATGAGGCAAAAATCAGCGATACGTTGAAACTTTATCGGGAAAAAGGGGTTTGCGCCGTTGCTTTCGGAGATATCTTTTTAGAAGACCTGCGTAAGTACAGGGAAGGTCAATTGACAAAAATAGGCTTAAATGGGTTGTTTCCGTTATGGAAACGTGATACCGAAGATCTTGCGCTTAAGTTTATTGAGCTTGGTTTTAAGGCGGTAATCTCCTGCGTTGACTCGGAATTCTTAGACAAATCTTTTGCCGGCAGGGTATTTGATAAACAATTTTTGTCGGAATTACCGAATAACGTTGATCCCTGCGGTGAGAACGGGGAATTCCATTCTTTTGTGTTTGATGGTCCGATATTTCAGAAAAAAATACTTTATGAAGAAGGTGACATCGTATTAAGGAATAAACGTTTCTATTATTGCGACCTTATCCCGGCGCATCAAGGATAGCTTAAAAATTTTAGCTTGACATAAAAGATAATTTGAATTAACATTACTTATAATAAAAGGAGGTTTACATGTTGGCGATCAGTTTAATTATTATTGGAATCTTATTAAGGTTTATCCCCCATACCGCAAATTTTACGCCGGTGGCTGCGATTGCTATTTTTGCCGGAGTATATTTAAATAAAAAGCAGGCTTTAATTGTACCGCTTTTGCTTATGGTATTAAGCGATTTATTTCTGGGCATGCATAATGTGGTTATTTTTACCTGGGGAAGTTTTGTTTTGGTTACGCTTTTAGGTACCTGGGCAAAAAATCATAAAACCGCCAGAGGTATTATTTCTACATCTGTAGTTTCATCAGTTTTATTCTATGTAATTACTAATTTTGGGGTTTGGGCGATGGGCTGGTATCCGCAGACCGCCAAAGGCCTGTTGGATTGTTATATTTTAGGCCTGCCATTTTTACGTAATTTCGGAGTAGCTACGCTTATATATACGATAGTGTTTTTTGGTGCTTATGAATTTATCGCACGCAGAGTGCAGGATACAAAGTTAGCAAAAGTTCTTTTATAAATCACAAGATTTATGGTTTGCCTTCCATAGGCAAAGCCATAAGGTTGTAAAGTTAACGTTTCTGGTTTAGGGAAGGCCGTGTAAATCGGTCGCAGTTCCCGCTGCTGTAAAAGAGGTTGAAATTCTCTAGTGTTTGCCACTGGCTTAACCAAGCCGGGAAGGCAGGAGAAGAGTAAGTTAAACTCTTGAGTCAGAAGACCTGATCAGGAACATATGTCCAACAATTACTTTTAAACCCGCGGACAGGTTTAAGAGGGTTAGAAACCAGGGATAACCCTTAATGCTTTTAGTGAAAGCGTTAAGGGTTTTTTGTTTTTTGCAGGTCCGAGAAAATGGAGAAAAGATGTTTCGTGACAAGTTAGTGGAAAAGTTTTTAGTTTTACTGGGAGTTGTTTTAGGAACCGTAGTTTTTTCTTACGCAGCTGATGTGGATTTAGATAGGATTGTAGTAACGCCCTATGGTTATGGTGAAACATTGGAGAAAACAGCCTCTAGCGTTACCGTGGTTACTGCGGAAGATATCGAGAACTCAAATGCTGAAGAAATGGTAGATGTTCTTAGGCCGGTTGCAGGAGTGGTTGTGCGGGATTATTATGGTAATGGTACTACTGCATCGGTGGATATGGGAGGGTTTGGTGAGCAAGCAGCATTGAATGTTTTAGTGTTAGTTGATGGAAGGCGTATAAATGATGCTGATTTAAGCGGTGTTGACTGGAAGCAAATACCTCTGGATAGGGTAGAGCGTATTGAAGTTATCCGCGGCGGTTCCGGCGCAGTTTTATACGGGGATAATGCTTCAAGTGGCGTAATTAATATTATTACTAAAAAAGGGGAAGGTAAACCTAAGATAAATCTGCAGGCAGAATATGGTAGTTATGATATGAATAAGCAGAAGTTATCTTTAGAGGGTGGGATTAATAATAAATTTTCTTATTTGTTTAATATTGGCAGGCAATCTACTCATGGGTATCGCAAAAATACATTTGTCAAAGATAAAGATTTTGCTTCCAAGCTTGGTTATGAGTTCAGTGACTTAATTTCTGTACATTTTGATTCAGGATTTCATGCTTCAACTTATGGGATGCCTAGCGGGCTTTTTCAGCATCACATAAATGAGCATGGCAGAAGATGGGCCAGGTATGGAGAGGATCACGCTAATAATAAGGATTACTATTTTGTTATCGGGAGCAAGCTTGGTTCAGATGATTCAGGGAGCCTGAATATTGATTTTTCATATCGCCAAAAAGCCACTGATTCGTATTTTTTAACTTCGCATAATGATACTCGGAAGAATGAAATTGAAACCTATGGAGTGACTCCTAAGTATGCTTTGAATAATAATATATTCGGGCACGACAATAAGTTTATTGCCGGACTTGATTTATGCCGAGTTTTTTATAACTCAAGGAATTATCCCTATATAGGTGGTGATCTTAAGAGTTATACAAATATTAATAAAGACTCAGTTTCCGGTTATCTGCATGACGAATTTTCTATCTTTAGTAAATTAGTTTTGGTTGGGGGCTATCGCTATGAGTTAGCGCGCTACGCTTTTGGTTATCATGATTTTACTGGAGCCAATCCTGATCGTGACGCCAAATTACGTCCCGATATGCAGGCCTTTGATGCTGGCGTTGCCTATACCTATATGGATGACTCAAGTTTGTTTTTTAATGCTGCAAAGAGTTTTCGTTTTCCCGAAGTTGACGAATTTACCGGTAATTACGATATTAATTTTCATCAATTTCTTAACACAAATTTAAAAGCCCAATCCGCGATGAATTACCAGGTAGGAGTGCGGCACAAATTTAACAATAAAATTAAAGGGAGTTGTTCCCTATTTAGAATGGACGTCAATGATTATATCTATTATAATCCAACGGGAGGGGAATGGGGATTTGGAGAAAATGAAAATTATGATAAAACCGTGCATGAAGGGATTGAGACTTCTTTAGAAGTAAGTCCTAAGGACTGGGTCACTTTTTTCGGAAATTACAGTTTTACTAAAGCTTATTTTGAAGGAGGAGTCTATAATAAAAATTATATACCAATGGTTCCCCGGCATAAAGCAATGTTGGGCCTGAAATTTATTTTACCTAAAAACCTTGTTTTTAATATCTCCGGAAATTTTGTAGGGAAAAGATATTTTATTAATGATCAGGCAAATGCTGTATCTGAGCTTAATGGGTATATGGTTGCTGATACAAATTTATCATGGCGCTATAAGGACTTGGCGGTGGTTTTTGGCATTAACAATCTTTTCGATAAACAATATTCGGAATACGGAGTATATGGTACTGATAGCAGTAATGGTTTTGTGTATGATAAATGTTATTTTCCAAGTCCGGGAAGAAATTTTAGCTTAAAAGTTAACTACTCTTTTTAGCTTAAGAATTGAGGGGAATTAGCTATGCCAGAATATATTTGTCCGCATTGTAAACAGCCGATTAATGACGATGAGGCTTTATTGTGTTTGTATTGTGGTAAAAGCCTCAACCGGTCGGTAGGTTTTATGGGTAAGTTAAAATATCCTACACCTAAAATAATTATTGTTATTATTATAGTTTTGGTGTTAGTTAGTTTTACGATTTTAATAATCCGATAAAAACAAGGGGACGGTTCTCTTGAGCTAGTTTTAAGATAAGAGAACCGTCCCCTTGTTTCCCTGCTGCCTTCGGCAACAGGGATTTCGCTTTATTTTTTATGTATGCTCAATTTCTTGCTAGATTCTTCTTATCGTGATAAAATAAACTATGATTTCCGACCGACTTTTACGACTTACTCTAGTTGTTTCTTGCTGTATCCATGGAGCCATTATTTTACAGAGCCACAACTTTAATCCTTTTACGCCTGCGCCAAAAGTTCAGGAGATAGCAGTACGCTATGTCAAAGAAAACCAGCAGGCTAAACTTTTACCTAAAAATTTATCTGATCCGGGGAAACAGAGATTAATGCCGGAATCCGAGCCTTTTCTTAAGCTTGATTCTAAAGTTATTGCTACCTCCAGAAGGGCACCTTTACCTTATATTGAACAGGAAGATTCTTCTGAAGTAGCAAAAGAGCCGGCAAGTGCCTCCGGAAGTAATGTCTCGGGAAGCCGCAAACTGGAGAATCGCGCTTTAGTTTTAGATAAACAGAACCAAAAGCCAGCTGGGTTTTCTAAGCCCGCCTTTATAAATTCTGAAGTAATGGCGATAAAAAAGAAGATTACATTGCCGGCAATAGAAATGTCCAAGATTAATAATCCTAGTTATATCAGTTATTATCAGATTGTTAGAGAAAAGATTCGCCGTAGTGCTTACCAAAATTATACACATAGTGTAACCGGAGAGGTCTACGTGTCTTTTATTATTTCTAACGACGGGGTAGTTAAAGATGTGCGTTTTGTTGAAGAAAAAACTACGGTTAACGATTACCTGAAAAATATTGCCTTAAGAAGCATTAGAGATGCGTCTCCTTTTCCTAATTTTCCCAAAGAGCTTGATTATCCGCAGTTGTCCTTTAATATTATAATCTCTTTTGAAATAGAATAATTTGTGTGCTAAATATGATGTAGAGACGCAAAATCTTGCGTCTCTACATAATTATTAAAAGGCGTCATTAAAGGGCTAATTATTGACACTTTTTTAAAAGAATGCTATATTAAATAGCTTAAAATTATACTCGAAAGGAGATGATTATATTGACACAGGTTGAAGTTAAAAAAGATGAATCTTTTGAATCTGCTTTACGTCGTTTTAAGAAAAAGATTGAACAGGAAGGTATTTTGCGTGAAGTGCGCGATCGTAAACATTATGAGAAGCCTAGCGAGCGCAAACGAAAGAAAGCTAAAACTAGCAGAAAATAAGTATGACTTCAGGCGCTAGGCTGGCAATTTCTACTTCTTGGAATGCTTATCGGTTTGCTGATGGAGCTAAACTGCTCTTTGAAATAAATCAGCTCGGGTTTAAGGCTATTGAATTAAGTTTTAACCTTACTGCTAATTTAGTTGATAGTGTGGCTAAAGAGGCACACAGGCTAGGCATCAGTATTCAAAGTTTGCATAATTATTGTCCTATTCCCGATGGCCTTACTCCTAAACAAGCTTTACCCGATTGTTATTCATTAGCTGCTTTGGATAGTCGTGAAAGATCTTTGGCGGTAAAGTATACGAAATCTACCATTGACACAGCTAGCAGACTGGGGGCCCGGGTAGTTGTTTTACATTGTGGCAGAGTTCAGGCTCCGGATTTTACCCGTCAGTTGATTAATCTTTACAATCAGGGATTTAAGGATCAGGCAGATTTTACTAAGCTCAAAGAAGAAATGATCCGGCAAAGAAAAAGGTTGGCTGCGGATTTCTTTGAGCAAGCCTTAAATAGCCTGGATGAACTAAATGCCTACGCAAAAATAAAAGGTGTGTTTCTTGGTGTTGAAACGCGTTTTTATCATTGTGAAATCCCGGATATTTCTGAAATTGGTATTATCCTTGAAAAATTTTGTAATTCCCAGATTTACTACTGGCATGATACCGGGCATGCTCAGTTGATGGAAAATTTAGGTTTCACTAGACATAAAGATTTTCTAGAGCTTTATGGTGATCGCCTAATTGGGGTGCATTTACATGATATTTTAGGTTGTCAGGATCACTTGGCACCATTAAAAGGTGATTTGGATTTTAATTTGCTTAAGCCGTATTTAAAGCCAAACACAATAAAGGTTATTGAAGCTCATTTTCCGGCAACCGCGGAAGATTTAATAAAAAGCCGGGTATTTATATCTAAGATTTATGATGAGCTTAATTAATTTACGTAAGCCGGTTGTCGCCGGGCAATTTTATCCGTCAGATGTCAAAGAACTTAAAGCATTGATTTCTTCATTTGTGGATAAGCAAGCGCAAAAAAAAGATGTTTTAGGGTGTGTTTTGCCGCATGCAGGATATGTTTATTCTGGAAAAGTTGCTGCTTATACTATTTCAGGAATAAAGATTAAGAGTACGGTGGTTCTTCTAGGGCCTAACCATACAGGAATGGGAGCTACTTTTAGTATTATGCCGCAAGGAATCTGGCAGACTCCTTTAGGAAATATAGAGATTGACAGCAAGTTGGCCGGTTTATTCTTAAATAAATCCAGGCATTTAGAAGCGGATAACTTAGCGCATTTAGAGGAGCATTCATTAGAAGTAGAGCTGCCTATACTGCAATACTGTGAAAAAGATTTTAAAATTATTCCTATCGCAGTTAAAACTGATGATTTGTCGGCGCTTAATCAGGTTGCCCAAGATTTAGCTTCAGTAGTAATGGAAAATAATTTAATTAGCTCAGTAATGTTTGTGGCTAGTTCTGATTTGACTCATTATGAAAGCCAGGAAGCGGCCAAAGTTAAAGATATGTCCGCGATTGAAGCGATTATTGATTTAGATGAGCACAAGCTAAAAGAGCGGATGAATAAACTAAATATTTCAATGTGCGGTTTTGCTCCCATTGCAATTTTGATCAAGGTAGCTAAATTGCTTGGGGCAAAAAAAGGCGAATTAATTAAATATCAAACCAGCGGCGATGTTAGCGGCGATAGAAGCAGCGTCGTGGGCTACGCCGGAATCACAATCTCCTAAAATATGGACGAGATTAATAAGGTAGAGGGCGACGGTTTGGCTTCCAGTAGCCAAAGCCGAAAGAAGGTCGATGAAAACTGGAAACAGAGCGTAGAAAAAGAGAAGAACGCTCCTAAAGAGCCAGGTGAGCTTATTCCTCCTGAGCCGGATTTTAAATTTTTTATTACTACACTTACTTTACAGGCGTCCATTGCTTTGGGGCATATGGCCAATCCATCTACCGGTAAAACAGAGCCAGACCCTGTCCAGGCAAAATTTTTGATTGATACTTTAGGGATGCTCCAGGAAAAAACTAAAGGTAATCTTACTCAAGAAGAAGCGGATCTCTTGGAAAATTTACTTTATGAATTAAGAGTAGCGTATTTGGCTACAAAGGAGGATCAATCAAAATGATTGATAAAGAACTTTTAGATATTCTGGCTTGCCCGGCGTGTAAGGCGGATGTAGAGTTGATGGATAATAAGATTGTTTGTAAAAAATGCGGGAAGAAATATCCTATTCGCCAGGGAATCCCGGTCATGCTTATTGATGAAGCAGAATAAAGTTATTATGATGAAGAAAATTTTAGTCATTCATGGTCCCAACTTAAATCTTTTAGGTACCCGTGAACCCGGAATTTATGGCCATTTAACTTTAGCCAAGATTAATCAGATGCTTAAATCTGATGCTAAAAAACATAAGTCCAGCTTAGTGATTAAGCAATCTAACCATGAAGGTGAAATTGTGGATTTGATTGGTTGGGCTAAAAAGAATAAATTTCAAGGCATATTGATTAATCCGGCAGCCTATACTCATACTAGCGTAGCGGTGCGTGATGCTATAGCTGCATGCGGGCTAAGCGTTGTTGAGGTTCACCTTTCTAATGAGTTTAGGCATAAGTCACTGATTAGCCCGGTTGCAAACGGTACGGTGTTAGGATTTGGGGCTAAAAGCTATACTCTAGGATTAGCTGCTCTCCTGGATTTGATCCCAGTAAAATGAACCGCGCATCTTCTAAATATTCAACTATTAAAGTCATATGGTTTGATGAATTAAATAAGAAAGAAGGTGCGGGGTGAATCCTCGATTAAAAAGTATACATTCCGTATTAAAACAGAGAGGCTTAGACGGCCTTTTGGTTAGCTTACCAGCCAATGTTTCCTATCTGACAGAATCATTAAGCCGAGATGCTTATCTGTTGGTTTCTCTGAAAGAAAATATCTATTTTACTGATTCCCGCTATACAGAAGAAGCCAAAGCTTTTTTAAAAGATAACGCTTTGCTTAGAGAGTGTAACGGGTTTGTATTTAAGCATATTGCTGAAGCTGCGCTTAATTTGGGGCTTGAAAAGGTTGGTTTTGAGGAAAGATATCTGCCGTTTGCGGAGTTCGCTAAAATTAAGGAGTGCGTTAAAGGCAAGCTCAATTTAATACCGACGCATAGTATAATTGAAGATAGAAGGCAAATAAAAGATGAACAGGAAATTGCTAAGCTGAAAAAAGCCGCCCGGATTACTTTCATGGCTTTAGAGCATATTAAAAAGTTTTTGATTCCTGGGGTAAAAGAAATAGAAATTGTGGCGGAACTTGAGCGTTTTATAAGGTACCAGGGGGCGCAGGGGTCAGCTTTTGATATTATTGTAGCTTCCGGGCCCAATTCTAGCCAACCGCACCATCTTTCCGGTGCAAGAAAGCTAAAGGATAATGAACCCGTGTTGATTGATTTGGGGGTTAACTACCAGGGATATAAATCTGACTTGACAAGGGTTTTGTTTTTGGGTAAAATAAATATTCTTGAGCAGAAGGTTTATGACATTGTTCTTAAAGCTCAAGAATTAGCAATTAAAAGGATCCGTCCTGGCGCTGAAATGGCTGAAATTGATAGAGTTGCGCGGGATTACATCGTTGCTCAAGGCTACGGAGCGTGTTTTACGCATAACCTGGGCCATGGTTTTGGTTTAGAGATTCATGAAGCTCCGCATATATCCGGCCGGGAAGCCAGCGCAATCAAGCCGGGAATGACTTTTACGGTGGAACCGGGGATATATCTGCCTGGTAAATTTGGCATAAGAATCGAGGATATGGTTTTAATAACAACTAAAGGCTGTGAGGTGATTAAGTGGCACTAGGCATAAATGAAATCAAATCAGGGGTAACGATATTAGTTGAAGGTGAAGTTTATATGTGTATTGATGCTCAGCATGTCAAGCCTGGGAAGGGTGCGGCTTTTGTGCGGGCCAGGTTACGCAACCTAAGGAATGATAATATCCAGGAAAAGACCTTTCGTGGTGAGGAAAAAATAGATGAAGCTTATATTGAGGAACGTAATCTGCAATATCAATATTCTAGCGGCGGCATGTACCATTTTATGGATTCAGAAAATTTTGAAGAGATCGCTATAGCGGAAAATATTATCGCAGACAAAGCTAAGCTCCTGAAAGATAACCTGGAGATTATGGGGTATTTTTATAAAGGTGAAACTTTATATGTTAATTTGCCTAATTTTATTGAATTTACAATCACAGAAACCGAACCAGGGTTTAAGGGCGATTCATCTAAGAGTGGAAATAAGCCGGCTACCGTGGATACTGGAGCAGTTATCCAGGTTCCCTTGTTTATTAATATAGGGGATAAAATTAAAGTAGATACGCGTACCGGCGGTACTTATGTTGAGAGGATTAACTAAAAATCTGCCTGCTGCCGGTAAGCAGGGAGTCCTGCAATAAAAAGGAAGGACATTATGAATATCAAAGAAATTAAAGAAATGATTAATTTGATGAACGAAAACGGTCTTGCTGAATTAGAGGTCGAAAAGGATGATATGCGTATCCGGCTTAAAAAGACAGCTACTGGTATAGAGAGTTTTGAAACGCCAATAGTTTATCCGGCGCAAGGTGCTGCAGCAGGAGCTAAGGTGCAAAATATGCAGGAGGCAGAAGAAAAAAATACAGTTAAAACAGTAGAAATCAAGTCTCCAATGGTCGGCACGTTTTACCGCGCGCCAAATCCGGAAGCTCCGCCGTATGTTGAAGTCGGCCAGGTAATTGAACCCGGGCAAGTTATTTGTATTATTGAAGCGATGAAATTAATGAATGAAATAAAATCAGAGATTAAAGGAAAGATTTTAGAGATATTAGTTGATAATGCTGAACCGGTAGAATTTGGCCAGTCACTTTTTCTTATAGATCCACTTTAAATGAAGGTGTTGATCCCTGTTTGCTAGTACTCACAGGGGCTGCGCTGAATAAAACTAAAAGGTGCTTGATTCGCGCAAAATTTCTGCGCTCATAAAAGATGTTTTCTAAAATCCTCATTGCTAATCGTGGCGAAATCGCCTTAAGAATAATCCGCGCTTGTCATGAAATGGGCATCCGTACTGTGGCTGTCTATTCTCAAGCCGACCGCAATAGTTTGCATGTGCGTTTTGCTGATGAAGCAATATGCATTGGCCAGGCTTCCTCTTCCAATAGTTATTTAAATATTCCCGCTATTATTAGCGCCGCCGAAATTACTGATGTTGAAGCTATCCACCCAGGTTATGGATTCTTAGCTGAAAATGCGCATTTTGCTGAAATATGCGCATCATGTAAGATTATTTTTATTGGGCCAACTCCTGAAAACATGCGTTTGATGGGTGATAAAATGGCCGCGCGAACCACGATGCAAAAAGCTGGCTTGCCTATTGTCCCTGGCAGCCGGGCCGTTATTAAGAATAAAGAAGAAGCGCTTAAAACTGCTAAATTAATCGGTTATCCGGTAATTATTAAAGCCGCTGCCGGTGGCGGTGGCAAAGGGATGCGTATTTGTCATAATGATTTAACGCTTGTCTCTAGCCTGCTAACTGCTCAGACTGAAGCTGAAGCTAACTTTGGAAATTCAAGTGTTTATATCGAAAAATATATTGAAAGGCCGCGTCATATTGAGGTTCAGATTATTGCGGATCGCTCCGGTCATGTTATACAGCTTGGTGAGCGGGATTGCAGTATTCAGAGGAGGCACCAAAAATTACTGGAAGAATCACCTTCTCCGGCAGTGGATAGTAAAATGCGCCGTAAGTTAGGAGAAATGGTGTTAAAAGGGATGAAGTCTATTAATTATCTTAGTTGCGGTACGATTGAGTTTTTGTTAGATGAAAAATCCGGAAATTTTTATTTTATGGAGATGAATACGCGAATACAGGTTGAGCATCCGGTTACTGAGATGGTTTGCGGTATTGATTTAATTAAAGAGCAGATTCGCGTGGCCGCCGGCGAGAAACTTAAATTTGGACAGGATGATATACAACTGCGCGGAGCGGCGATTGAATGCCGGATT
This sequence comes from Candidatus Omnitrophota bacterium, assembly GCA_026387265.1. Taxonomy (GTDB): domain Bacteria; phylum Omnitrophota; class Gorgyraeia; order Gygaellales; family Profunditerraquicolaceae; genus UBA6249. The sequence continues at coordinate 6,752 of JAPLLZ010000026.1, read as the reverse complement.
AATGCTGAAGATGCAGAGAACAATTTTATGCCTTCTCCAGGAAAGATAGAGTCTTTAATTCTTCCTGGAGGGCCGAATGTACGTGTAGATACACATATTTATGCCGGTTACGAGGTGCCTCCTTATTATGATTCATTGGTCGCTAAACTGATTGTGCATGGGAATAATCGCCAGGAGGCAATTAAAACTATGCGTCGGGCATTAAGTGAATTTTATATTGCGCCGATTAAAACCACGATACCTTTTCATCTTAAATTAATGGATAATCCTTTATTCAAAAAGGGGGATATCTCCACGCATTTTGTGCAGGATCTGCTGGCTAATGAAGGTAAGGGGGAATAAATGAATCACGCACCTTCTAAATATTCAAGTATTAAAATTGTATGGCTTAAGGAATTAAATAAGAAAGAAGGTGCGCGATGAATCGTGATGAATCTCGGAATGAATTGGGGGTTTTAAAAATACATAAGAATGTAATTTCATCCATATCTTCGATTGCCGCCACAGAAATTGAAGGGGTTAAAAGAGTGGGCAGGGATTTAAAAAGTGGTTTGTTGGAATTATTGGGTAAGAATTTATCTTCGGCGATCAAGGTGGATATTTCTAAGAGTGAAGAGGTTAAAGTAGAAATACCTTTAATTATTAAGTATGGTTATAATATTCCGGAAATTGCCAGCCGGGTTCAAGAAAATGTACGGTTAGCATTAGAAAAAATGAGCAATCTTTCTATTAAAGAAATTAATGTAAATGTGCAGGGTATAGAAAGGGGTTAAAATATGAGATTCTTTACCGTATTAGGGATCGTTTTTTACGCTGTGATGATTATGGTAATTGGTTTAGCGTTGATCGTATTTGCATTAGATTTATTAATGCCTGCGGATATAAATAATCTACTCATTTTTGCTCAGAGCAGTAATAATTCAAGAATAGTGATTGGGCTTTCCGGAGCGCTTTTAATCTTAATCAGTTTTTCTTTTGCTCAAATTATCCTGGGTAAATTTCAAAGGGAAAGAACTATCGCATTTACCACATCTAGCGGTCAGGTAACTATTTCTCTTTCCGCCGTAGAAGATTTAATCCGCAGGTTAGCCGGTATAATTCCTGAAGTTAAGGAACTAAGGCCGAATGTAGTGGCGAATAAAAAGGGTATTATTGTGGAAATGCGTGTAGTTTTACGTTCTGAGGCAAATATCCCTGAGTTGACCGGCCGTCTTCAAGATATAACAAAAACCAAAATCCAGGAAGTCCTGGGTGTGGATGAGCAGATTATTATTAGGATCCATGTTGCTAAGATTGCTCATGATGAAAAAGATAATCGCAGGAAAAAAGATTTTGAAAAAGAGGATCGTTCTTCAGCAATACCCTTTAGCGGGTATGGTAGAGTTTAAAAAGTAAGTTAAGTATGTGCATAAGGAGGAAATAAAGAAATGGCAAGGATTGGTATTCTTACAGGTGGGGGTGATTGTCCAGGTTTAAATCCGGTTATCCGGGCAGTGGTACGTAAAGCTTTATTGGCAGGTTATGAAATTGTAGGTATAAAGAATGGTTGGAAGGGGTTAGTGCAGAATGACACAATGCTTTTAAATATTGATACCGTTTCAGGAATTCTGCCTAAGGGTGGTACAATTCTGGGGACAAGCCGGACCAATCCATATAAGCAGGAAGGTGATTTGCAAAAAGTAAAAGATAATTTTAAAAAAATGGGCTTGAATGCTTTAGTCGCTGTGGGAGGAGAGGATACTTTGGGAGTTGCTTCCAAGTTGTTTAAAGACGGCCTGCCGGTTGTGGGTGTTCCTAAAACCATTGACAATGATCTTTCTGCAACAGATTATACCTTTGGTTTTGATACTGCTTTAAATGTGGCGATGGAATGTATTGATCGTTTACATACCACAGCGGAAAGCCACCATCGGATTATTGTCGCTGAAGTTATGGGCAGACATGCAGGTTGGATCGCGATTGAGGCTGGTATTGCCGGAGGAGCAGATGTAATTTTAATTCCGGAGATTCCTATTGATATGGATGAAGTCTGCAAAATTATTAAACAAAGGCATGAGCGCGGTAAGACTTTTAGTATTGTTGTAGTGGCAGAAGGTGCTCAGTTTAAGGATGGTGATATGGTTACCCAAGAGCAGAAATTAGATGCTTTTGGTCATGTAAGATTAGGCGGAATCGGTGAGAATCTGGCTGGATTGATTGAAAAAAGAACAGGTTTTGAAACCAGGGTTAGTGTTCTGGGCCATATTCAAAGAGGCGGTTCGCCTACTGCTTTTGACCGGGTGTTAGGAACGCGTTTTGGAGTAAAAGCAGTTGAGCTTATTATTGGTAAAAAATTCGGTCAGATGGTTGCTCTTTCTGGAAACAAAATTATTGATGTACCTTTATCTGAAGCAGTGAAAGCTTTAAAAACAGTGGATGATGATCTTTATAGTATAGCCAAGGTGTTTTTTGGTTAATAAGCGTCAGGTGCATTCCTTGTGGAGGAAAAAATGCAGGAAAGAATAAAAGATATACTTTTGGAAAGTATTCAGGTTAAGGAAGAAATTCTTCGTAATCAGATTGGAGATATCGCCGGGATTGCACAACTGATGATTGATTGTTTGAAAAAAGATGGAAAAGTAATAGTTTTTGGAAACGGTGGTTCAGCCAGCGACAGCCAGCATATTGCTGCTGAGTTGGTAGGGCGTTTTAAAAAGGATCGTTCGGCTTTAGCAGGTATTGCTTTGACTACGAATACCTCAATACTTACTTCTTTGGCTAATGATTACGGTTATGATGTAGTTTTTTCCCGCCAGGTGGAAGCATTGGGAAAGAGGAACGATGTAGTTTTAGGAATATCTACCAGTGGAAAAGCAAAAAACGTAGCCTTGGGAATTAAGCAGGCTAAAAAGATGGGGATTAAAACCGTAGCTTTGAGCGGCGGTGACGGAGGGGATATTGTGAAATTAGCCGACGTCTCCTTAGTTGTTCCTTCTAAAATTACGGCCAGAATTCAAGAAGCACACATTACCATTGCCCACATAATATGCGAAATGATCGAGCAGGAACTTTGTCAGGAGCAAAAGTAATTTCGCTTTCTGATCTTAAACATAAAATTATGCGCCTTAAACAGGTAGGTAGGCGGATAGTTTTTACTAATGGCTGTTTTGATATTTTGCATTATGGCCATGTTAAATATCTCCAGGATGCCCGCAGTAAAGGGGATTGTCTGGTAGTAGCAGTAAACAGTGATTCCTCTATCAAAAAAATAAAAGCTAAAAATCGTCCGGTGATCGGGCAAAGTGATCGTTTAAAAACGGTGGCCGCGTTGGCCAGTGTAGATTTTGTTGTTTTATTTAATGAAAATAATCCTTTACGTTTAATTAAAGCGCTTAAACCGGATGTTTTAATTAAAGGTGCGGATTGGAGCAAAAAAAAGATAATTGGCGCAGATTTTGTAGAGAGCTATGGTGGAAAAGTACTTACTGTTAATTTAGTAAAAGGCCGCTCAACTAGTGCAATCATTGAAAAAATTATCAGAGACTTCTCAAAATAATAACGTTGGCCGGGTTATTGACGCCAATTTAAACCGGGCAAAAGAAGGATTGCGTGTTTGCGAAGAGGTTGCCCGGTTTATTCTGGATGATTATAAATTTACGGCGCAGTTTAAGGCAGCTAGGCATAAAATAGATAATTTGGCTAAACGCGGTAATTGTAAAGATATCTTTTGGGCGAATATTCAGAGGATTAAAGAATCTTTACGTGTGCTGGAAGAATTTAGCAAGCTGATTAATGCCCGGGCGGCCTTGGGTTTGAAACAGCTTAGGTATAAGACTTATGAAATTGAGAAGGAGTCTTTTAAAAAAATCTCGGCTTTACCCCGTTAGAAGTCCCGTGCTGCGAGCCACTACTTCTAGGAGAGGTTACCTAGCTAAAAGTCCAAGAGAACGCCTAGCTACTTCTAACGGGGTTTACCTGATTCTGGATAAGCCTAAATTTTATCGCTTCTCTTTAAAAAAAATTAGGAGTTTAGTCGCGGGTAAAAAAGTGGGTTTAATCCAACTTAGGGATAAATATGGTTCTAAGTCGGATGTATTAAAGTTTGCGATTAGACTGGCTAAAGAAGTGGCTTCTACTAAAACGCTCTTTATAATTAATGATTATGTGGATATTGCATTTGCGGCTAAAGCTGACGGAGTGCATCTGGGCCAAGGAGATCTTTCTTTAATAAAAGCCAGAAAGATATTGGGCAAAAATAAAATTATCGGCATTTCCTGCCATAATTTATCTCAGGCATTGAAAGCGCAAGAAGAAGGAGCAGATTATATCGGTATTGGTCCGATATATGCCACTGCTACCAAACCTGGTTATAAGGCAATTGGTTTAAAAGCGGCTGCAGAGCTAAAAACTAAGATAAAAATACCTTATTTTGCCATTGGCAATATTCACGAAGGCAATATTGAAAAAGTTTCTGCCGCAGGTATTAGGCGAGTTGCAGTTTGCCGGGCGATTTTAGAAGCCAAAAATCCTAATCTGTCAGTTAAAGGTCTTTATAAGAAATTAAAAAAATATGACACAACTTGAATACGCCAAGAAAAATATTATTACTCCATTAATGCGTAAGGTAGCGCATTTAGAAAGAATCTCTCCTAAAGAGCTTATTCGCCTTATTCGCTTAGGGCAGGTAGTTATACCTTCCAATATAAAACATAAGATTAAAAAACCATTTGCTGTCGGTAAAGGTTTGTCTACTAAAGTTAACGCCAATATCGGTACTTCTACCGATGAATCCAGAATTGCTGAAGAAATCCAGAAGCTTAATATTGCCATAAAATATGGCGCGGATGCGTTAATGGATTTAAGTGTCGGGGGTGATCTTCCTAAAGTCAGGAAAGAGGTTCTTAAATATTCAACAGTTCCCGTTGGTACTGTTCCGATCTATGAAGTGGCAGTAAGAGCAGAGCAGAGATATAAAAATTTTCTAAAATTCGACGTTCAAGATATTTTAGAAGTTTTAAATGATCAGGCTCAGCAGGGCGTAGATTTTTTTACCATCCATAGTGGAGTAACTCAAAATAGCTTGAGGGTATTAGGAAAACATAAGCGTTTAATGGGGGTGGTTTCAAGGGGTGGAGCGATTATTGCCAGCTGGATGAAATATCATAAAAAAGAGAATCCTTTTTATTCGCATTTCCCGCAGATTTTAGAGATTGCTAATAAATATGATGTAACTCTGAGTTTGGGTGATGGGCTAAGGCCTGGTTCAATTTTAGACGCTACTGATAAAGCTCAGATTGCGGAGTTGAAGATTTTAGGAGAATTAGCTAAGCGCGCCAGAAGTAGAGGTGTTCAAGTAATGATTGAAGGTCCGGGCCATGTTCCGCTGGATCAGATAGAAAAAAACATTATTTTAGAGAAGAAATATTGTTCGGGTGCACCTTTTTATGTTTTAGGGCCGTTAGTTACTGATGTTGCTGCCGGCTACGATCATATTACTTCAGCTATTGGAGGGGCAATTGCTGCCGGAGTTGGGGCAGATTTTCTGTGCTATGTAACTCCTGCGGAGCATTTGCGTCATCCGACCGCTAGCGATGTGCGGGAAGGAGTGATTGCCTGTCGGATTGCGGCTCATGCCGGAGATTTAGTTAAGCGGAGAAAATTGGCGATTGTCTGGGATAGAAATATTTCGATTGCGCGGAAGGCACGTAATTGGAAGGGACAGATTGAATTATCTATTGATCCCGATAAAGCCAGGGCGTATAGATTAAGCAGTAAGCCAAAACTTTCTAGTGTTTGTACGATGTGCGGGAAGTACTGTTCTATAAAATTAATGGAAGATTGTAAGAAGGGATAATTCGCGCACCTGACGCTAATAGGTATTGCGTCAGTGCGCGCTAGGTAGCGCGGGTGTAATTCAGTGGTAGAATGGCAGCTTCCCAAGCTGCACATGGCGGTTCGATTCCGCTCACCCGCTTATAAATTTCTAAGCTCGGTAGAATTATGAGAATAAGTATTTTTATACTGGTAATTTTAATTATCGCTGGCTGCGCATCTGTTTCTTCGCCAAATGCTCCTATCTTACCTCCTTTGGCTCAAGGGGTCCCAGGAGTGCATCATCGCGTAGAAGCTGGTCAGACACTTTGGCGGATATCCAGGATTTATGACGTAGATATTGATGATATTATTCGGTTGAATCATATTTCTGAGGATGCCACTGTTGAAATAGGACAGGTTCTTTTAATTCCTAATCGGGTAAGCGGGCAAAACATTCCTGTAAAATCTAGTGGAGATGATTTTATTTGGCCGTTAAAGGGGAGAGTAATTTCCGGATTTGGTGTTACTTACCATAATTTAATTAATAAAGGAATTAATATTCAGGCTTCCGCTGGCTCTAATATATTAGCGGCGCGCAGCGGCAGGGTAGTTTTTTGTTCGAATAATTTTGGTAATTATGGTAAAACAATAATCATCGATCATGGCGATGGTCTGCGTAGTGTTTACGCCCGGGCTTCAGAGATTTTTGTACAACCCGGGGAAAATATACAAAGAGGCACGTTGGTTGGCCGGGTGGGTTCCAGTGTAAGAGACAAAAACAACTACCTGCATTTTGAGATCCGTAAAGGGGCGATGCCCCAGAATCCGTTATTTTATTTACCCCGTTAGAGATTACGGCTCATGGTATATACTTACGTAATTAGGAGTAGAAAAGACAGCAACTGTTACACCGGCACAACTGTTAATTTACGGAAACGCTTCGGTGAGCATAATGAAGG
>JAPLLZ010000062.1:1165-17248 GCA_026387265.1 Candidatus Omnitrophota bacterium | reverse complement strand
TGGGCAATTGCAAGAGGAAAGGCGCTTTCGGGATGGCAAAGAGGAAGGACTTTGTAAAACTTATTTTAAAAACGGCCAGATAGAATCAGAGATTGCCTTTCGGGATGGCAAAGAGGAAGGTTCGTTTAAGGCTTATTATGAGAATGGGAAGTTGCAAAAAGAAGGAATATACCAGGACGGTAAACTTGATGGTGTTTATAAAAGATATAATGAAAATGAGCAGTTAGAATCAGAAACTACTTTTAGGGACGGTGAGAAAAATGGCCCCAGCAAAGTATATAATGAAAAAGGGATGTTAGAATCAGAAACAACTTTTAAAGATGGCGTAAAGAACGGTAAATTTAAAACTTATTACAAAAACGGCCAGTTGGAATTAGAGACTACTTTTAAGGCAGGCAAGGAAGATGGTTCTTATAAAACATATAAAGACGATAAGCCGGATGGTTTATTTAAGACTTATTATGAAAATGAGCAGTTAGAATCAGAGACTACTTTTAGTGATGGTAAGGAAGAGGGGCCTTTTAAGATTTATTACGAAAGCGGTAATCCACAAAAAGAAGGGATATATAAAGAAGGCAAACTAGATGGTGTCTTTAAGTTATACTATGAAAGCGGCAAGCTGCGGGAAGAAAGGAATTTTGTTGAAGATAAAGAAGAAGGGTTTTATAAAAGGTATAAGGAAAACGGGCAGCTGGAATCAGAAACTACTTATAAGGATGGCAAGCCCGAAGGCTTATTTAAAACTTATTACGCAAATGGCCAACCAAAACAAGAAACGACTTCTAAAGGCGATAAGCTAGAAGGGCCCTTTAAGAATTATTATGAAAATGGGAAATTGCAAAAAGAAGGTGCATATAGAGATGACAAGCTAGAAGGGCCGTATAAGGTTTACTATGAAAGCGGCAAGCTGCAAGAAGAAGGTAATTGCGAAGATGGCAAATTAGTGGGAAAACCTAAAAGATACAGGGAAGATGGGTCGATAATGCAATGTTCATATTAGTTAAGTTTATAATAAAATATTCGTTTTAAGTTTTATAATTTGTGTTGTTTTTAAGGATATTAAATTGTTTATAATTTTACAGTTTATGATAAAATAAACTGTAATAAGTTTTGGTTTAGTTAGAGGAAGATAAAATATATAGGGGAGGTCGTTGAAACGGCCTGAGAGTTCTCCGCCACAAACCGTGGCGGACCCGCCAATCTTTGTGGCGGGCGCGTTTTAAGCGGATTACCCTAATAACCTGATCTGGATAATGCCAGCGGAGGGAAGCGATGAGTTAGTTTTGACCCTTATGCATGTGGCATAAGGGTTTTTTATTTGGTAGTTTAACAAAAAAAGGAGGGGATATGAAGTTGGATGAAATAAAAATTTCTCGAGCGATCATCGAGTCATACACCAAAAAACTCGTTAAAGCTCTGGATGTTGATGTAGCAATTGTAGGAGCAGGGCCTGCGGGCATGGTTTGCGGGTATTATTTAGCTAGAGCCGGCAGGCGGGTCGTACTTTTTGAGAGGAAGCTTTCAGTTGGCGGTGGTATGTGGGGTGGAGGAATAATGTTTAACGAAATAGTGGTTCAGGAATCTGCGAAAAGGATTTTAGATGAGTTCGGAGTTGCGGTTAGGCAATATGAAAGGGGCTATTATCTTTCAGATTCCATCGAAACAGTCTCGACGATTTGTTCCAAAGCGGTAAAGGCAGGACTTAAGATTTTTAATCTTTTGAGTGCTGAAGATGTAATGGTGCGGCAAAAAAAGGTTTGCGGTTTGGTGTTAAACTGGACTGCAGTTGAGATGGCTAATCTGCATGTTGATCCTATTACGATGCGGGCAAAATTTATCGTGGATGCTACCGGACACCCTGCCGAGGTGGCGCGGATTATTGAGAAGAAATCAGGTATCCGGTTGAAGACAAAATCAGGCAAGTTTATGGGTGAACAATCAATGTGGGCGCAGGTAGGGGAAGAAACAATTGTAAAAAATTCTAAAGAGGTGTGTTCAGGTTTTTATGTGTGCGGGATGTGTGCTAATGCTGTTTTTGGCGCTCCGCGCATGGGGCCTATTTTTGGCGGCATGTTATTGTCGGGTGAAAAAGTGGCCAAAGAACTGCTTAGGAGGATATAAGATACAGATACTTATTTTTAGCTCACCTTTTAGGCAGAATTTAACTGACATGCCATTAAAATATTAAAAGTAATGCTTTGGCAAACTATAATCCGTTGACAATAAAAGTAGGAGTTTTATAATGTATTGTAACGACGAGAGCCAAGGAAATGTTTAAATGCTCTTAGCCGTATCATGCAAGAATGAAATGAAGCTTTGTAAGAATGCAAAAGGAGAGGTATAGTTGTAGCGCATGGAAAATTTAGCTTATCGTAAAATAGATAGCCAGGAGAGTAAAGCCAACAAAAGGACAGGCGTAGTTATTGCGCTTGTCCTTGTTTGCATCTGTTTATTTCATGTTGTTAACAATTATTTTTGGATTAAGAATGATGTTTTGTCCTGGTACCCGGAAAAGTATTATCAGCTAATACATAAAAATACGGTATTTTTCTCTCTTGAGAGTATCTCCCACAGTAATCAGCCGCTGGCAGGAAAAATTATTTCTGTCTTTAAAATGATTAAGCCGGATCTTGGTTGTGGCTGGGGGGTAATCTTCTATATTTATACGGCTTGTTTTAATCTGTTATTTAGTAATAGCATAGGCGTTTCCTTAATTTCCAACCTGCCTTTTTTTATGCTGCTTATATTTTTTACATTTTTAATTGGAAAAGAACTGGTAGGAGCCAAAGAAGGCCTTTTTGCTGCTTTTCTTGTTTCATTTTATCCGGGGATTTATGGTATGTCGCGTAGCTACGGAGTCGATTTTCCGCTAGTTACTATGGTAACGATATGTATTTATATTTTACTTGTCAAAGATATAACAAAAATAAAATATGCTTTGTTATTTGGTTTATTGTTGGGGATAACCTTATTAATTAAAGTCCCGGGAGCATATTTTCTTATCGGCCCAATGTTTTATATATTTTGTCAGCATATTTATGAAGGTATTAAAAGCAGACCGAAGAATAACTTTATCAATAAATACATTTTTCAATTGATTTTTGCGTTAGTCTTATTTATGGCAATTCCTTTTTTATTTTTGAATCTTGGTTGGGGATCTAATCAGGTTGAATATATCTTTAAATGCATATATTCAGTTAACTTCCCGATGTTTACCCAGAGAAGGCATTTTTATTGGGTTTGCCCGTATAATGCAGCTGAGCTAAAGTCTATATTTTTCTATCTGTTTGAAACAATATATAGTTTGTCCCGGCCGTTATTTTTATTATTTTGTGCAGGGTTTCTACTGTTTTTGCGGCAAAGAATTAAGTCTAAAATCCCAATCTTGTTGTGGATAACTGTTCCCTATGTTATTCTTACGTTGTGTATTAATAAATGGGGCCGTTATTATTTTCCTGTTTTTCCGGCCTTGGCTTTAATTACTGCCATAGGCGTATTTCAGATCAGGCCAAAAAAAATTAAAATAATTTTAATTTCGCTGGTTGTTTTATTGTCTTTAGTGCAGTTTTACGATCTGTCTTTTGGTTCAGGTATTTTACCAAAAAGTCTATACCGGCATCCCGATTATAGTTTTACGGCTTATTCTCCTGGCCAGTATCAAGAAGGCAAGATTGTGGCACGCTTTTTGAAATTAATCAACAAGGAGAGTAAAGATCTGAATTATAAATGGAAAATATTATTTATTGCTCCACACAGCCATATAGACCATGGGAGATTAGAGTATATTTTTCAAACCGAAACAAAAGTAGAATTTTCTAAGTTTTTTTCTGTGGGTGCTGGTTATGAAAACTGTGATTATATTATTGTGCTTAATGATAAAGCACGCCGTATAGATAAACCAGATTTAAGTTTTTTAAAGGCCCCCAATTATTACGGAGATTTTTTAAGAATTAGTTATCCGCAATATTCTCTGTCAAATGAAGAGTTAGCCAAGATGTATGAATTCTTTACGAAATTTGAAGTAGTTGATTATTATTATGCAGGAAAGATATCATTTTATTTGTGTAAAAATAGCCAGAAAAAGTAATAATTAAAAATACTAAATAAAGCATAAAAACTTAAAGTTGGAAAAAGGGGGGGGCGGGTGATGGGGTTATTTAATTTTTTCCGGAAGGAAAAAGATTTTCCTGCTAAACCGGTTTTTGTGGAAAAAAGACTTTTACCCAGATGGAAGATAGGGGCGCCTGCTAAAATAAGGTGGCAGGGCTCCAGTGATTATTTACCCTGTGAAGTTAGGGACTTGAATATGCGGGGTTTTTGCCTGGTGGTAACAGAAAAAATTACCAATTACAATACTTCTGCACAACTTTATTTTAATGAAAAATATTTCTTTGATATTGAGATTTGTGTTACTTGGCATAAAGAAAACGATGGGAAACAGATTTATGGTATAAGTTTTTTAAAAGTCCGTGATTCTGACCGGGAAAAAATGTATCGGATGATGAAAGAAAATTTTGCCGACTGCCTTGGAAAATTTCTGTGAGCGTTCTAGACCCAGATTTTATATTTAAGGAAAGAAAGGGGAAATATGCTTAAAAAAGAAAATAGGACTACTAAGCAGGATGTTTTGAGAAAAATTGAGGCAATATTAAAAGAGGACGTGGATATGGAAACTAAGTCAGTATTTGCCAAGATAGAGAAGTTTTTAGAGCCTATTGAAAAAACAGATAATTCTTCCGCCGGGGGCATAGGTTATGTGCAGATTGATGAAAAACTAAAGGCAGAATACTTAGCGTGGGAAGAAAATATTAAGCAGGAATGGTTTGAAGCCATTGAGAATATAAGAAAAAATATTAGAGATAAATAATTCCATTAATGATGATGGGAGGGATGATGAAAAAGGTTAAAATAGGGCAAAGTACAATGGAGTATATAATCCTTTTTGCGATTGTGGTTGGGGCAATTATTTTAGCAGCAAATAATCTTAAGCCTAAGATACAGAAGGCTTATGGCCATTTGTCTGCTGGTATCACATCCAAGGTGAATGAATAATTCTTGATGTTGTTTTGACTGGATGAAAATGTATAAAATTAGTCTGTATGTAGTATCCGATGCGTAATGTAGAATTGTTAAAGATGTATTGAATAAATAAGGATTTATTAAAATAAAGGTATTTTATTTAACAAAGAATGGATTTTAAATGGCAAGAAGGTTAATGATCGCTACATTAATTGCGTTGTTGGCATATATTTTCTACGCAGAATTTGTAGCCGATTCATTAGAACCGTTTTTTAAAAAGTACACAGAGAAACCATTATTTTATCAAGTGAGGAGTTCAAAATTTGTGGCTGAAGAATAATTTATGCAGCCCATTAAATATTGATATGGATTATTGATTGCGTGAGTTTATTCTCTGCAGGTAGTTTACTTAATCTATCCTCGGGATGCCCTAAAAGCCAATATAATTGGTATTTTCGGGGCTTATTGAGTATCGAATAGGGTTGCATTAGTTTGAATTATTGGTTATAATTATCTTATAAATGGATAGTCCTTTATCCTTTGTTTTAAATTATATTGGATGAGGTTGGTAGGCTTATTTTAATTTAAATATTTACAATCTCTAAAAAGCATACTGGATAAAAGGAGGAGTAAAAATGGAAGAGTGGCTCTTTTTCGATTGGATGCGTGTTATTGTTTTTTGGACTAGCCCAGTAGTTTTCCTGTTGGGGTTGATCCTATTGATTTATAATAAATATAATAAACTTGAAGTGATTGCTGGTAGAGAATTTGGTTTACGTAAGAGGATATTTCCAAAGATAGAACAGAATATTTACACTTTTCATGAGTGGTGTCTGAGAAAACGTACTTTAATCGGCTTGGCCTGTATTATTTATGCCGTAGTTGTGTTTTTGCTTTTAAAACAGTTTTATTCCTTGGAGGAAGTTATCGCGGAATATTAATAATATCAGCCTTTTGTGTATATTTAGGTAAAAAATTCTTTTATATAAATTTGATTATATTCCCAAAAAATTATTTGTTTTATAGTTTTTGTTGTAAAGTGTTAATTTTAGTCAGGTTGATTTTCTAATCCTCCGCAAAAGAATATGCTTCCGGAGGATTTTTTTATTGAAGCTTAGATAAAAAATTAATCGAAACTATAATTTGGAATTGATTTTGTAGTTATATTTAATAATTTTTAACTTGTAATCCAATAAGATTAAACAATGATAAACTTACCGATTTTAGCTTTTGAAGGATTATTCTTTAATATTAGAGCAGTATTCCAAATCGCATTATTATATTTAACGCTGAGTAAGGAAGGAAAGTGTTTTTTAAAAAAAACAATTAAGTTATCCCGCCTGCATAATAAAATATCAAAGAACCCAGTTTCGTTGGGCATCCGGAAGGTTTTATATTTCATCCAGAATTTTAAAGTTTGCGATAAGGTATTTAATCGCCAAGTTTCTAGTCAATTAGCGGATAGTTTAGGCAGGAGTAAGTCTGCTATGTATACCAGGTTTATTCCTTATAGCTGGTTTAGCTTATTAATTTGGGGTAAGGTATTGGATGCTTTTAATATACCCTATAATAATCAAGCAAAAGAACGTTGCGTTCTCGTAGCTTTTACGCACCGGGAATGGAATGACCTTTTTGATAACCAGGGATATACTTTTAGCCAATTGTTTACGGCTTTTGATTATCAGGCACAAATACCTCAGCAATTGATTTTTTTAAGACAACTCAAGTCCATGGATGTTAAGCTTGCTCCCGTAGAGCGTTTTAGTACTTATCATCAGCATATGCAGGGATTTGGAGTCTGTAGCCTATTTGAATACACTCCAGAGAAAGCGGAAATAATTTTAGACCAAGTGGCTCCGTTTGTTGCGCTGTTATTTTTATATATTATGGTTCCCAATATACCGGAAGGATTAAAAGAAGTGTCCAAATCGGCTGCTAGATGGTTATATATGTTGGATGAATTGACGGATTTAGAACATGATAAAAAAATAAACCGTATAACATATATGGTTCTAGCTAAGGATCCCGAAAAAGCGCTGCAAGAACAGTTTGAAAAGTGCCGTCAAACTATATTGCGTAATGCTCCCAGCCCGGATAAATTGATTGAATTTATGGAAACGTTGACATCTAAAATTATCGAGGCCAGGAGGCAAGGTGTAGATATTGAGAATAGCTTTTTTAATCTTGGTTAATATATTGGGTAGCCGTTTTAGATTTATGGGTATGTTCTACAGGATTAATTGTTCTAATAAACAGGATTAAGTTTAATGAAGATGTCTACAAGTACATTACTTCCGGAATTATCTGAGCTAATAAAGGATCAATTCCCGTCTGGGTCAAAGATTAATCAGAGCCAATTAAATAAGCTTGCTCAAGATCCTTTGGCGCAACAGAAATTTTTAGCCCGGTTGACTAAGATTATGGCAATGATTAGTAATCCGCGCATCAGAACCGGATTTTTCCATGCCTACCTAAGAATTTATGCCCATAAGATTAATAAAGATGGCCGCCACGGGTCAGTGATCATGGAAATAACTAAACGTTGCAATCAGCAATGTCGGCATTGTTATTCTCGCTCTCAGCGTAATAAAAGTATGAAGGCCGGGGCAATTAAGCAGATAATAAAATTGGTGCGGGATCATTACAAGCATATTTTTATTACCGGAGGAGAGCCGACTTTGGATAAACGCGTTTTATCTATTGCCCGGGCTAATCCGGATATTATGTTTTTTATGTTTACCAATGGCGGCCCGATTGATCAGGCTTATGCCAGGAAGCTTTCTGCAATCGGTAATTTAATACCGATTTTAAGTATTGATGGAAATTCGCAAAGGCGGCATGATTATTTTAAAGGAAAAGGCAGCTGGAAAAATGTTATGCGGGCGATTCAAGTATTAAATGCAGCCCGGATGCCCTGGGGATATTTGTCCATGGTTACTAATCTTAATGCCCGCGAAGTGCTCAGCAAAAAATTTGTTAAAAGAATGAGGCAAAGAGGCGCAATTCTGGCTAGATATTTGGAATATATTCCGGTAGGGATGCAAGCTAAGCCTACACTAGTGCCTTCGGCAGAAACTTATTATTTGATGGAAAAGAGAAAGCAGGAAATCATCGAAAATTATGAAATATATATGCAGGAGACCGCCCAAAAAAAATGCCTGGGTTTGGTATTTTTTGATGTAGACGGCAACATAAAATGCTGTCCATTTTTTCATTATTATAAGTATAATATTGCCCGAGGCAGCGTTGATGGTTTAATCAAGAAGACTACATTAGATTGGTGCCGGGTTAAATATTGCGGTGAATGCCCGGTTTATTCTGACCAGGAAGGATTAAAAGAGCAGCTCCTAAAAGAAGGTTGGAAGCCTACTATTTCATTTAACCGCGAAAATTCCATTACTGTGCAATTAGCCAAAGTCATGTCGAGCAACTACCGTTTGTTTCTAAAAATTAAATCTGACCGGGGCATATAATGAAGAATTATCGGTATCCTAGCCGAACAATTCCCTGGGGAATATCCAGGACTATTGGTAATACGCTGGATGCTGACAATAAATCTTTAGTTAAGTATGTTGAGTTTAATATTACCGGTAGATGCCAGGCAGGTTGTATTACTTGTCCAAGCCTGCAGGTGTATCCAGATGAGAAGATATCCAAGAGTTCAATTGATCTTATCCGCGAATTTAAACTTTTTCAGAGTTTTTTTAGAAAATTAAAAAAAATAGGGATGGAGTTTGTAACTATCTATGGCCGGGAACCTACTCTTTGGGACCGGGAAGCGGATGAGCCGAATAAATTCCTAAAAAATATTATTTCTTGGTTAAGTAAAGATTTAAAAGTCAGGGTTTGTTTAGCCACTTCCGGGATTTCTTTAGAGAAATCTGTTTTAAAGGTTCTATTTGATAACCAAGGTGTGTTGTTTATGAAAGATTGGGGAAGTAAGGAGTCTGTAGAGAAACTGATAAAAAATAAAGGCGCTTATTCTAAAATCCGGAAAAGTTGGGATATGGTTAAACATTTAAGCAAAGATTATAAGAAAGTCCGGGTGGTGGCTGAATTTTTATATACCGGGATTAACCGTGGTGATCTTGCTGAGTTTTGGAAGAGCTGTTTGAAAAATGGATTTTTACCTTTTGTGGAAGTTCCGATAATCAAGGGCAGTTGTGTCAGGAATTATCAACAATTAAAGATTACCCCGCAGAAATTCGTTGAGGATATTTATAAACTTTCACTTTTGAATCTATCACTATTATATGGACTAAGTAAAAAACAGACCCGGGATTCTGATCTTTGGCAGCCGCCCTATGGCAGTGTTTTTCCCTCGCCATGCGATAAACTAACTTATGCTAAAGGAGTTTTTTTAGAGAGAAATGGTAATCTGAGTGTTTGTTGCGGAGTGGATAAGCACTTAGGGAATATAAAAGATAAAAATATTAAACGTAAGCTGCGAAGCAATTTGTTGCTTAAACGGATCCGCCAAGCATATAAAAATCTGAAGGGTTTTTGTGCCGATTGTGATTATAGCAGAAAATTTCATCTATGTTACGGTTGCCGGGGTAATGCCTACACTTATCAAAGCAGTGGACAAGGGGTGTTCGGCCAGGATCCGATGTGTTTTGGTAAAATTGCAAAAGAATTAGGGGAAAAAGGGCAGTTAAAAAAAATTATGAGCCAAAATCATATGAAAAAAGTACTTCGCTATTTTAAGAATTAAAGTGATGCTAAAACTAGTAAAAATTCTCAGGTTGTATATTTCATTGTCTAGCAATGGAAAAAGGCTGTTTAGGCGACTGGTAAAAATGTTAAATGATGCCCGCGCTTTACCGCATTATCAGGAACTTTTGGCAACGATTAATGACACGATGAGTGCGGATAAAGAGCGATGGTTTGCTTGTATTAAGGCAAGCGATAGCGGATTTAAGGAATTTATACCGGCTTGGTATATCGTCCAATCTAAATTGAAGCCGGAACAATTATATTATCGATTTTTTAAAATGGGCGCGATTCTTTTATATGAACATACCAGCTTATTCTTGGCATATAACATTGTTCCTGATGCTCAAGCAAAAAGAAGATGCATCCTTTTGGCATTTTTAAAACGAGTTTATGATGATTTGTTGGATAATGAGCACGTGGATAATGAAGTTTTATTTAATAATTCTCCGGATAAAAAATTAATGGATAATGTTGATTATAGATTATTTTTAGAATTTAGAAAAAAGATTAGAGAGGTGGCTTTACCGGCAGAGTTTGGAAATTACTATGCTTTGCTTAAAAAAGTCAATGATGCCCAAGGGTCAAGGGTTATTCAGGATGATGCTGGGGATACTATTCCGTATAAGATTAAGAACGGTTTTTTGTTAGACATGTATATTATGATGAATGACTTGCCGCAGGAGTTGGTTTGCGCTCTGGATGTCACTGCGGAATTTTTTGCCTGCCTGGATGAATTTTACGATTACGATGATGACTTAGCTAAAGGCAAACTTACTTATATTAATCAAAGCTTAAATCCCAAGGAAGCGCTAGAGAAAAAGTATGAAGAAGCAGCTATTTATCTGCGTAAACATAGCCCGAATCCGGATGGATATCTAAAGGGGCTGGGTAATTTAATGAAAAACGTACTT
Source organism: Candidatus Omnitrophota bacterium (assembly GCA_026387265.1). Lineage (GTDB taxonomy): Bacteria > Omnitrophota > Gorgyraeia > Gygaellales > Profunditerraquicolaceae > UBA6249. Next base: position 6,602 of record JAPLLZ010000062.1, on the reverse strand, counting down.
TTTACGCGTGAAAAAAAACTAAACAAGCTATCTTTATTTATCTAAATAGTATAATTTAAAGCGCAGGTATAATAATTTTTAAATACTCTTGACAAAGAGTTTTTTTTATGGCATATTGTTAATGTAGTTAATATTTAACTATGTTAAATATTAAGGAGATTAATATGACTGGAATCTCGATTGCTGGTTTTGCTCAAAAGATGGAAAAAATTATGCCGGAAATCATGCGGGGATTCTTGCGCATGCAGCATAACGATATATATAAAGGTAAGATTACTCTTCCGCAGCTGCTCATTTTAGATCTATTAAGCAGCCAAGAGGCCTCTAAAATGACTGATTTGGCTAAGTTGATGAAGGTTACTACGGCTGCTACCACCGGGATTGTGCAGCGCCTGGTGCTTTTGGGTTATGTGCAAAGGGAATATGACCAGAATGACCGCAGGATCATTAGGGTTAAACTTAGTGTTAAAGGGGCGGAACTTTTAAAAAAGATCAACCAACAACGCATGCATTTAGTGACTAAGATTTTTAATCAGATATCGGAAGATGACCGCGGGGAATACCTGCGCATACTTACGCAGGTAAGAGATATTTTAGATAAGGAAGTGAATAGATAATGAAACGGGTTTTTTATTTAATAATTTTCATAAGTCTAGTTTTGGGTAGCGGTTACATTCCTGATTTAGGAAAATCAGGGTATGTTTATGCGCAAGAGATTACCTTGACTTTTAGCGAAGCAGTGGCTATTGGCTTAAGGGATAACCGGGATATACAGCTAAAAGGGCAGGATGTAGAAAAAGCTAAGCTTAGGATCGCCGAGGCGCAAGGCGCGGCATTGCCTTCACTGACTTATACCGGCAGCTGGTTTTATACTGCCGGGCTTTATTCTAAAGATATCAGCCAAAGCGCTTCGCAGGTTACTTTAAAACAGTATATTTATAGAGGCGGGAAAGTTATAAACAATATAAAATATAATGGTTATAAATTAGAGGTAACACAGCTGCTTTTAGATAAAGCAAAATTAGAAATAATATTTGATTTTTCTCAGGCTTATTATACATTATTGCTTTCCAGCTTCTATGTGGATTTAAATAAGGCAATACTAGAAAATAGCCGCCAGCATTTGGATTACATTAATGCACGCTATAAAAACGGGGAAGCTTCTGAGTCTGATATTTTGCAGGCACAGGCCTCTTTGTCTAGTGTGGAACAAGCTTATGAGGCTTCCTGTGCTCAGCAGGAGGCAGCGCAAGCTTTATTGAATAATTTATTGTCTTTAGATAAGGATGTGGTAGTCGTGCCTTCTACAGAATTTAAATTTACGCCTAAAGACATAGCTTTTGACCAAGGTTTCTTAAAAGCTATGCAAACCCGTCCGGAAATAAAACAGTTTGAATCACAGCTTAAAGCGGATAAAAGTGCAATTCAAGTGCAGCGTGCAGGGAACCGGCCGGATATCTATGCTTCATGGGATTATTATGGCCGCTCACATTCTGTTACTACAACCGTAAATACCAGAAATTGGAATGATTATAATGTTTTTGGGCTGACTGTTTCCTGGCCTGTTTTTGATGGCTGGCAAACCAAAGCTAAGGTTCAGCAGGCAATTATTGATTTAAAACAAACAGAATTAGGGAAAGTGAAATTAATTCAGGACATCGCCTTAGAGGTAAAGAATGCATATTTGTCATTGAAGAACTCTGTTGACCAGATAAAAGCCAGTCAGGCAGATATCCTATTTTATAAAAATAACCTTTCTACCGCAGAGGAAAAATACGCTCAAGGATTAATTAGTTCCTTAGATAGAAATGATGCACAATTAAAATATGCAGTTTCCATGTTTAATCAGCAACAGGCAACTTATGATTATATAATTGCTAAATATAACTTTGATAAGGCTACGGGAGGCTTCAATGAGATATAAAAAAATATTAATAATGATTTGTTGTGCGTTTTTGTTAAGCGGTTGCTCTGAGCAGAAGGCAAAAGAGCAGCTTCCGGAGGCTATTCCGGTGAAAGTTGATAAGATTAAATTGCAGGAGCTTTATGATACTTTAGATTATTCCGGAGATATTAAAGCTCAAGATGAAGCGGTGATTTATCCGAAAGTTAGCGGTAAGATTATTGAGAAAGTAAAAGAGGACGGCGCTTTAATTAATAAAGGAGAGGCGATCTGTTATATTGACCGGGATGAAGTCGGCCTTAAATTTCAGAGAGCTCCGGTAGAAAGCACGCTTTCTGGTATTTTGGGTAGAGTATATGTTGATATCGGAGAGAATGTTTCGATAAGTACGCCGATTGCTCTGGTAGTAAGTGCTGATAAGGTAAAGATTGAATTAGACGTTCCTGAGAAATATCTGCCTAAGATTGCGCTTGGACAACAGGCTAAGATTGCCGTAGATAGCTGGCCAGATGAACAATTCCCAGGCAATGTAACTAAGGTTAGCCCGGTTGTGGATTTGTCCACACGTACTGCTCCGGTTGAGATTACCATAGAGAATAAAGAATACCGTTTAAAATCCGGGATGTTTGCTAAAGTGCAATTAGTGATTGAAGCCAAAAAAGATGTCCCGGTAATTTTAAAGGAAGCGATTATGGGCCATGATCCGGATAATTATGTATTTGTAGTTGAAGGTTCTAAAGCGGTATTAAAGAAAATAAAGTTAGGTATCCGTCAGGGGCCCTATTTTGAAGTTCGCCAAGGTTTAAAAGAAAATGATCTGGTAGTGATTATGGGCCAGCAACTGTTAGCTGACGGGATGTTGGTTGAGCCGGAGGAAGAAAAAGAATGAGCCTGCCAGAATTCGGCGTTAAGAAACCGGTTACTAACTTAATGATTTTTTTAGCCATTATTATTGTTGCCCTTTATTCTATAAGCCGCTTAGGTATTGATATGATGCCGGAGATTGAACCGCCTTCAATATCGGTAATCTCAAGTTATCCCGGGGCCGGAAGCGAGGATGTAGAGGTAAGAGTTACTGAGGAGCTGGAGAATCAATTAGTGACTACTCCGGGAATAGAGAAGATTACTTCAACTTCTTCGGAAGGCAGCTCCATGATTACTTTGAAGTTTGTCTGGGGCACAAATTTGGATGAGGCGTCCAATGATGTGCGCGACCGGATTGATTTAGCCAAACGTTTTCTTCCGGACATTCCAGATGAAATGGATAATCCCTTCATCTTTAAATTCAATACTGCTAATATTCCGATAATCTATTTCGGTATCACGGCGCAGCAGACCTATCCTGGTCTCTATGATTTAGTCGATAAAAGAATTGGAGACGCTTTAAGGCAGCTGCCCGGAGTAGGTACCGTGCAAATCCAGGGCGGCGGACTGGAACGACAAATCAATATTTGGATTGACCGGCAGCGCTTAGAAAGTTACGGATTTTCTGTTTTGGACATCCAAAACAAATTAGCGCAGGAAAATATTACCCAGCCGGTAGGGAGTTTAAAAACCGGGCTTACGGATTACCTGATCCGGGTTCCCGGAGAATTTGCCCGTCCGGAAGAGATTAACCTTTTGATTTTGGGTAAACGTAATGGGAATCCCGTATACTTAAAAGATGTTGCCCGGATAGAAGATAGTTTCAAAGAAGTTACCAGTCTAGTGCGTATTAATAAGAATCCAGGGATTATGGTCATGGTCCAAAAACAGAGTGGGACAAATTCTGTAGAAGTGGCCAGTCAAGTAAAGAAAAGAATGGCGGAGTTGGTTAAAACTTTGCCTCCGGATGTGAAGGTCAATACTATATTTGATACCTCCAAAGATATAATTAATTCGTTGGATTCTTTAAAATCTTCACTTTGGATAGGAATAGTCCTGGTGGTTATGGTCGCCTGGTTTTTCTTCAGGTCATTTGCGCCAAGTATGATTGTTGCCTTAACCATTCCTTTCTCTCTGCTAATCGCTTTTATTTATATCTTTTTAAGTAAAGGAACGATTAATACCATTAGTTTATCTTCTTTGGCGATTGCTTCCGGGATGGTTGTAGATAATGCGATTGTAATTGTTGATAATGTTCTAAGAAGATTGGAGAGAGGTAACCGGCCAACGGAAGCGGCGATTTTCGGAACTTCAGAGATGTATCTTTCCGTAGCTGCATCAACTGCAACTACGGTAGTGGTATTTATCCCGATGTTATTTATTCCAGGAGTAGTGGGGGTAATTTTCGGCGGTTTGGCCATGATTATTATTGTAACTTTAACTGCTTCGTTATTTACTGCGGTTACTTTTACTCCCATGCTTTGCTCCAAATGGCTGCGTTTTAATCATGATGGTAAAAAATCAAAGTTTACTCTTAAATTTTATGCGCTTTCGGAGAAATGGTTTACTAGCTGGGAAAAATTCTACAGCCGGACGCTGGGATTTTCCTTGAACCATAAAAAATTAGTTTTAATCGGATTTGTGATTATTTTTATTTTGAGCATGCTGCTTATTCCGTTTGTGGGTAATGAATTTATGCCGGAGGAGGATTCAGGAGATGTGCGTATCACTATTCATTTACCGATTGGGACACGTATTGAGGAATCCGATAAGGTAGCTAAAAGAATAGAAGATATTCTAGAAAAAAATGTTCCGGAAGCAAAGTATTTTTATGCCCGGTGCGGGCAGGTTTCAGGAGTCGGTAGGATGGTGGGTGGAGCCAGCGGCACGAATGTAATTTCCGCAGGAGTCAAGCTTGTTCCTAAAGATCAGAGAAAACGCGGGGTTAAAGAAGTCGGTCAAATGGTAAGAAATAAAATCAAGCTTATTCCTGGGGTATTAAGAACAGATATTTCTACGGGAAATCCTCTGGGTAATTTGATTACCGGTGGAGGTGGAAAAGCGGTACAACTGGAGATTATTGGAAATTCTTTTGAAGAAACTAATGCTTTAGCTAAAGAAATAAAAGCGATCATGGAAAAGATTCCCGGAGCTGTAGATGTGAGTATCTCGCGGGAAGATAACAGTCCGGAGTTAAGAGTTGATGTAGATAGGGAGAAAGCTGCTAGCCTTGGGCTGGACATGAATACGATTGCTTCGACCGTAAAAGCTTTTATTCAGGGGACAACGGCGACAAAGTACCGTGAAAAAGGCCAGACTTATGATATCTATGTAAGGCTGGAAGAATCCTCGCGCACAAAATTAGAAGACATTGAGAATTTAGCAATTACCGCTCCGCTGCCGGCGGAAAATACTCCCTTTGTGGGGTTAGAAAATTTAGCTAGCCGGCAAGGGGTTAATCGTGCCCAGATTAAATTAAGTAACATCGCCAAAATCTATGAGACTAGCGGCCCGGATAGGATCGAACGTAAGAATCGGGAAAGAATGGTTAGGGTTATGTGTAATGCTTATAAGCGCTCTACCGGAAAGATTGCGGAAGATTTAAGCCGTGAGGTTGGTAAACTGGTGTTGCCGGCGGATGTTTCGATTAATATAGGCGGAGAGGCCGAG
>JAPLLZ010000062.1:0-1114 GCA_026387265.1 Candidatus Omnitrophota bacterium | reverse complement strand
CTTCTTTTGGTTTTAGGCATTGGGTTGGTATATATGGTTATGGCAGCTCAGTTTGAGTGGCTTTTGGATCCTTTTATTATTATGTTTGCTATACCGTTTACTTTTATCGGAGTAATTTTAGGTTTTGTTTTAACCGGGACTACGCTGAGTATTAATACTTTCTTAGGGATTATTATGTTGATGGGTATAGTCGTGAATAATGCCATTGTTTTGATCAGTTATATTATTATGCTGCGGGCACGGGGATATTCTATGCGGGATGCGGTAACTACCGCCGGAAGCAACCGTTTACGGCCAATACTGATGACGACGATTACTACGATTGCCGGCCTTTTGCCTTTGGCACTTTCCCGCGGAGAAGGCTCGGAAGTGTGGCAGCCTTTAGGTATTACGATGATGGGAGGGTTAACCGTTTCCACTCTGGTTACTTTATTGTTTGTCCCGACGCTCTATGCGGTATTCCACAGAAAATCAGCTTTGAGGGAGGCTAATAAAAAATGAAAATGGTTATGTTGGTATATAACGAAGCATTAGATAATGAGGTAATGGAAATTTTAGAGAGTTGCTCGATGAAAAATTATACCAAAGTAACCGGAGTTTTTGGTTGCGGAACTACCAGCGGAACGCATTTAGGCACAGATATCTGGCCGGGGAGAAATAATATTATGTATGTTGCCTGCGAAGAAGCAGTAGGTAAAAAAATCATTGTTTTGGTCAAGCAATTACGTAAGAGTGTGGGGGTTGAAGGCGCAAAAGCTTTTTTGATGCCGATTGAAGATTTAACTTAAAAAGGGCGCCGCTAAAATGGAGAGTTAAAAGATGAGGATTTGTCGTTTTTGTGGAAAGGCAATTGGGGATCAAGATGAGATTTGCAAAAATTGTGGTTATAATCCCCAGACTGATACAATGACCGCTTCTTTTGTAAAAAAAGAGAAGAAGACAGATTCTCTCCGGCAGCAAAAGATGGTTAGTCCGGCAGTGATGACTTTTATGCTTTGGGGAATTGCCATAATTGTTTTTTCTCTAGGTATCAAGTATCAGGGTAAGATTGGTGACATTTTTTGGAATGCAAAAAATATTGCCTCAGGAAATAAAGTTAATAAATCCGCACAGG
>JAPLLZ010000032.1:9307-24317 GCA_026387265.1 Candidatus Omnitrophota bacterium | reverse complement strand
TCTACAGGTTCTTTCTTAATTTCTACAACCGCCGGCTGCCCTAATCTTTTCTCTAATCTGGCTATTTCTTCCTTGGTATACTCTCCTTCATTAATAATCTTGGCTTTAATAAAAATTAATAAATCAATTTTAGTTATGGTGTTAGTCTGCCGCCCAAAAAGCTGTCCAATCCAAGGCAGGTCTTTTAAAAAAGGTATCCCGATATATTCTTTCCCTTTAACATCTTTAAGCAGCCCGCCGATAACAATGGTCTCTCCATCTTTCAACAACACCTGAGTCTGCACTTCACGTACATCAATGATCGGATAACGCGTAATCGTAGAATCTGCACCGGCAGTAGAAGTAGCCAGGACGCTGGAATCAGATGAAGTAATACTGGGATGAATAATCATATTGATGTAACCTTCTTCACTTATCTGGGGCACGACATTTAATCGAATGCCGATTTCCTGATAATAATCTAAAGTCTGGGTAACCGTGGCATTGGCCCCATTGGTTCCGGCGGTTACCGTAGATTCAAGTATCGGTGTATGGAAACCCACCAATATGGATGCTTCCTGATTATCCAAAGTAAAAATACTTGGTGCGGATAAAGTATTAGTATTAGCATCATCTTCCAAGGCATGAATTACCGCCTCAAATTTAGTTCCGGTTAATTTTTGAAAGATAAATTCGGCACCAGCATTATACGGTTCGTAGCCTAAAATTGTGGTTGTCGCCGGGCCAAATAAAGATGGTATTAACGGGCTAGTTGCTGTAGTAATTGTGCCGGAACGGCCTCCGGTAGACGTGCCGCTTTCCGCTCCTTGCGTAGTAATCGGGCTAGTCGGAGTGGTTACCGCGGTAGATGAACCCATTCCCCAATCCAAGCCAATATCCCTTAATTTATCCCGGTTAACCTCAATTATTTTTGTTTCAATCAAAACCTGTTTAGGTTTAATATCAAGTTTAGGCAATATGACGGTACGAATTTTATCCAAAACACTGGCGGTATCGGTAATGACCAACATCTTGGATTTTATCGACGGGTCAAATTCCGCTTTCTTCATTACCGTTTCACCGGCAGCATTCTTTTCGTAAGAAACCGCTTCAGATTTAGTTATCCCGGCTGCCTCTTTGACTAAAGACTGATTAGCAGAAGAATCTCTGCCGATTTTAAAAGTACCAAACTGCCAGCCTTTTTGTCCGCGGGTATATAAAACTGAAATTTTCCCGCGCGGAGAAAGCAGGGGAATAAGAATTTTCTGGGCGTCCTGGGCATCTAGAAATTTTAAAGTAATAATTTCTACCTGTAGAGGTTCTTCGGCGGCAATTTTAGCTACATTTTCCAGTTTAGTCACTAAAATAACATTGCCTTGCCGCTGATAACCGAAACCATAGGTCTTTAAAATTATATCCATGGCGGTCTCCCAGGGAACATCAGTTAAACGCACCGAAACATTACCGATAACATCCGGAGTAGTGACAATATTGATTCCCGATTTATAGGAGATAATTTTAAGCACATTATTAATATCCGCATCTTTAAAATCAAAAGTTACGTTTCCCGCAGAAGATAACGCGGATGCTTGCGAGCTAACTGGTTCTTTAGTTTCAGAGGCCACTGCTGCCTGCTCCGGCGGAACTTCTGCCTTAGGTTCATTAGCTAAACCAAAAGTTGAATCAGCAGCAAATCCAGAAATAAAAAAAGCAAAAGAAAAAACTAATGTTAATAATATTTTTTTCACTCTCTCCCCTCCTTATTCAACTCCACTTCTAAAAGTTCTCCGTTTCTAATAAAAATTACTTTATTCTCAAGGATTTTTAAAACCTGAAAATCTCCAGCCATATCCCCGATCCCCACGACCTCAGCATTAACAATAGCAAAAGAACGGCCAAGTTTATCATAAATAATCCCTTCGATAGCCAGCCCCTGCGGCATAGTATTTTCCCGTTTGTCTAATTTCAGCAGCCTTCCCTCGGGAGTGACCAACGGAATAAAAGGGTTACGCTTTCCTTTTGCATCATAAACCAACTCTTCTTGGCCAAAAGCTAACGGCAAGATTAGCCCCAGGAAGAATACAAAAATTAAAAGTTTTTTATTTAGTAACATAAGCTTTTAATACCAAGTTAACCTTTTGTTTCATATAATCCGGCAGCTGTGTTGAAATCTTCAACTCTTGCACTTCCACAAAAACCAACGAATTCTCCAAATCCTGAATAAAACGGCCAAAGCTATGATAATCAGAAATCAAATCAAGATTAATCAACATCGGAACAAACTTACCCTGGATACTCGGCCCTTTCTCCTTCGACGCCGCACGGCTGGGGCGTATCTGAGAAATTTTAATATTAAATTTATTTGCCGTATTTGATATTTCCTGCAAAAGCTCTGAAATGCGCCCCTCCGAAAAAATACCTAAAGACCGGGGTGCCTTTTTTTGTTCCCCCGATTCCAGCTTACTTTTAGACAAACGCATATTTTCCAAGCCACTGTTCAAATTCACCAAATCCGTATTTAACCTGGAGATTTTAGAATCTAAACTCTTTAAACCGGCTCTTTGCGCCTTTAAAATAAAACTGCTATCCACATAAATAATCAAGGCAAAAAATATTACAATTAATATTTTCTTTTGTTTATCTAATTGCATATTGTTCAAATTCATTTATTAGGCCTCAAAGTTCCCACCAGTATAAAGTCTGAGATATCATAACCACCAAGACTCCTCTTCTGTATATTACTTAATTCAAGGCTGGTAAAATCATTAGAAAATTCCGGGACCGTTTTTAAACTATCCAGTAATTTATTGATCAAACTAACTTCATCTTTTTGCAACGAAATAACGCAACCGCGGATAGTTAATGTACTTTTATTAAATATAATTTCACTAAACCAGACGCCGGCAGGTAAACATAAACTTAATTTATTTAATTTCTGCGCCCAAAGACTCCTTTGCCGATTTAACTGCGCAAGCAGGCCAGCATCCTGTGGAGAAACAGAAAACTCCCGGTTAAATGCATCTAACGCCTTTTTCTCCGTTGCTAAATCCATCCATTTATGGTTTAAAGAAACTAAACGGCCGTTTTTAGATATAAAAAGTACGGCAAAAAAAAGATGCACCAAAATAAATAACACCAATATTACCGGGATAATATAAATAAACACCCGATCCTGAATCAACGCCAGAGGGCTTTTTACAACCACCTGATCAGGATTTCTGCCTTTAGTTTTAAGTTTTAATTCTTCCGGCAATAGATTTATCTCAATCATTTTTATCGTAATGCCAAACCCACTGCAATATTTAATTGATCGTGGATTTTATTTAATTTCTCCCGGTCAAGAGTATCCGGAATCTTAATCTGCTTAAAGGGATCCCAGGTCTCCACAGGAATACCTAAGCAGCTAGCCAACATCTCTTTTAATCCGGCTGTCTTACTGGCTCCGCCGCTTAAAAATATTTTAACCACGCTAGAAGTATTCTGGCTTTCGTAATAATCAAATGAAGTACGTATCTCTGTTGCTAAATGCGTAAATGTGCTTTCTAAAGAAGCCCTCGCCCTATCAACTTTATCTTGCGCAGGATTAATTTTTAGCTCTTCAGCTGCTTTAAAATCCAGCTCAAAAACATCCATCAGTTTTTTAGTAAAATTAACCCCGCCGGCATGAATATCGCGGCTTAAACGCACTACAGAATTATCTAAAATATTAACATTGGTAATCGTGGAGCCAATATTTAAAAGACAGATAGATTTATGGGCTCCTGCCCCCTCTGGCTTCTGGCTTTGGCTGACGACAGCTGAATCATTGCTCGGTAGATTATTCTCAGGCAGGCCTGTTTTAGGATAATTAAAATTAAAAGCATTGACCAGGGCCAATGAATCGATATCAATAATATTAGCCCTTAATCCCACGTTTTCTAAGACCTTAATCCTCTGCAGGATTAATTCCTTCTTGATCGCAGCAATTAAAACCAACATCTTATTCTCAGGTAAATCATCCCTTAGAATTTCTGCGTCCAGGTTAACCTCCTCCACCGAAAAAGGAATGTGCTTCTGGGCTTCAAATTTAAGCGCTCCATTTAACTCCGTTTTATTCATACGCAAGAAATTTACATAGCGGATAACCGTGGATACGCCACAAAAAGAAATGTTTACTAAGTCCGCGCCCTGGTCATGCTTAATTTTTTTTAAAACTTCAGTGGGGTCCAACTGGCTTTCTTGCAGGTCAAAAGATACTAATTCTGCAGCGCTACCATTAACTTTTAATTTTACACATTTAATCGATTGCGTACCAATATCCAAACCAAAGTTAAATCTCTCTTTTGGCCCGGATAATTTAATTTTAGAAAAAATATTTTTCATTTACTTAATTCACTATTTTTTATCGCAGCTTTCCGCCATAATTAAACCGCCAGTGGACACAGTATACACCATTTTTCCGGTCAGCTGGCAATTCACCGGCGATGCCGTGCAATTATAGCCTGTATCATCCAATCGCTGACAATCATATTCATAGCCCTGTACAGAGGTTGCCGCTAGATAATCTTTCTCCAGGTAAACCGGATCATGCTTGATAAGTAAATCTACGCTTGCCGGATAAACATTCTTATTATCTTTAGCATAATTTTCCATAGCTGTGGAAAAAAGCTTCAGATTCACCTGGGCTAACGATTGGTTTTGTTGAATCTTATAGACAATAATACGGTGTATAGCCAGGCGCAATAACAATGCGCTTAAAGCTACCACGACCATAATTGTCACAAAACTCTTAGCACGATTATTAAACATATTTAAAAACTCTTAAAATCCGTATCACTGGATACCGAAGTATCGCTACGAAAAATTTTAGCTCCCGTCAAAATCTGGTAATTATGATCAGCAAACACCGGATTAACCGCCATCGCCCGAATATCATAACCAGCAGGCTCAATTGAACCAAGTATATAACGAAAATTCTCAACTTGCCCTAAAGCTATAAAATCCTGTACAGCATACTTAGTATCAACTAAAAACTGCATATTCACTTCTTCAGTTTGGGCATATGCCCCAGTATGGCTGGCAGCATATACCTCAAAACTGGTAGCAATAGCCTTAAGGTTAGCTTGAGTATTCATCTCATTCGCTATTTTTCTTAATTTTACTCCTTCCAAAGCCACTAAAGATAATAGAAGCGAGATAATAAAAACTACAACCATTATCTCCACTAAAGTAAAACCAAATTTTCTATTTTTCATTAACTTATCTTAACACAAAGCATAATATTGGCAATCATTTTTTATTAAAAATCTAACAAACTAAACCTATGGCTGTCAAGTGATTAGAATGCATCTTAAGGATTATTCTTCCGGGAAGATAAGCGATGATTAAATCTATAGGCAAGGCAGCTATAATTACACTTAAAAACTTGAATTTTATCATGTATAAACAACGCAGCTTTACGCAGAAAAATATAGAAAATGGGGGAAGAGAATTTCTCCTCTTCCCCCATTTCATTTTAATCAACTTACCTATTACGGTGCTGGTGCTGGCGCAACATAAGGCGTCTCAGTAATTACCCCTCCGGTAGTTACAGAGAAAGTTGTATCTCCAGCTGTCGCACTTGCAGGAGTAGCCGTCACTGTGTACCCAGTAGCAGCAAGTCCGGTACAATCATAGACATAACCCTGCACAGGTGCAGCTGCTGTACTAGCACATAATGTCGGAGCTGCGGCAATATATGCAGCCAAACCAGTAGCAGGAGGCCCAATAACTCCGGGGATAGCCGGATAAGTACCATTATTAGCAGTAGCAAAAACCTCTGCTGCTGTAGATAACGCACGAATATTGGCCTTAGCTGCTGCCGTATTAGCCGTTCTCTTGGCGCTTAACAAGTTAGGTATAGCGATAGCTGCCAGGAGTGCAATAATAGCTACAACAATCATGATTTCAACGAGTGTAAAACCTTTTCTTTTCATAAAAATAACCCCCTTCCTAAGGTCAAATTGTCTTTTTGCGCTTACTTAAAGCTAACTCTTATTTGGGGTATCCAATAATTATGACTTAATTCTATAAGAAGCCAACTTTTAAGCTCACACCAAAAGCTCCCCTTATGTATCCATAATAATTTTAACATGTTAGAGATACCATTGTCAAGTAAAAAGTCTAAATAAAAACTCCGTAAAACGGGTAAATATTAAGCTCTGGCAGCAGTATAAATATATTTCAATAAGGCTTTACCAGTATTGGAAACATTGTGCGGCATTTGTGGCGGGACATAAATAAACGAGCCCTTTTTAACCTTGATGCAGATTTTCTTACCGTAAGAGAATAGGCCTGAACCATTAATTATAAAAATAACCTCTTCGCTGGGTCCGGTATTATGTTCACCGACAGACTCTTTTGGTTTTAAAATAACGTAACCGCTACGTAATCCTCTTAATTTCTTAGAATCACCAATTAAACGTAAAAATCTCTGCCTGCCCTTAAGTTGCATACAAAAGACTTTTTCTTTAAACATCGCTTGGCCCTTTATGAGTGCTCATCAGCATGGTGCTCAGAATGCAGATGAGGATGAATATGGACTTTATCTTTATGCCGATGGCTATGAATATGCACCAGGTTATTTTCCTCAAGCAGCACCAAATCATTTAAAATATCCACGGCTAGACCGGATTTAACGATTGATTTATGCTGCCCAAAAACATAAACAATATCTGACACCTCCTCTACAATATGCAAATCATGCGTAGCGGTGATGATCGTTTTACCCGAATTATTCTCCTCAATAAGCAAATCAACAATACTTCTGGTAGTTAAAGGATCAAGCCCGGCAGTTGGTTCATCCAAAATAAGCACCTGCGGATCAATGATCAAGGTAGAAACAATGGCTATTTTACGCTTCTCACCGATGCTTAATTGATGCGCAGGCCGATCCAGTAATTCTTCAATTTTTAAAGCGGCACAGAGTTTCTCCAGGCGTTTTTGAATCTGGCCTTTTGCCACCCCCAACTGTAGCGGGCCAAAAACTATATCATCTTTAACCGTCGGGCAAAACAACTGTACATCAGAATTCTGGAATATAAATCCCACTTTACGCCGAAACTCCTGCGAAAACTTAAGATCGTCAAACTTCTTTTCATTTAATTGTTGCCCGCAAAAACTAACCCTCCCTTGATCAGCAAAAATAAGTCCATCAAGCATCTGTAAAAAAGTAGACTTCCCGGAACCATTAGCTCCAATAATGCTGATTTTCTGGCCTTGGTTAATTTTAATATTTACCCCGCACAAAGCAGGAAATTTACCTAAATAGGAAAAATAAACTTTATCTAATTCAAAAATTATATTGTCCATATAATTATCACTACCGCTAGTAACCATAAATAATCTCGGATTCGAATTTTAAAATCATTCCAGGCTACCGATTCCCCCTGATACCCGCGCGAAAGCATGGCTTTATACACCTCTTCAGTAAGGTTAGTAGAACGCTCCCACAAAGAAACAATATTCCAGGCCACCATCTCCTGGCCTTGTTGATATTTCACTCCGCTACCGATGCGGCTTTTAATCGCCAGATATTTATTCTGAATTATTCCTATAAAAAGATAAATATAGCGATAGCACATCCCCAAAATAGTAATAAAAATCTGCGGAATCCTAAAGATTCTTAAAACTTTAAGCAACTCAAAATGTTTAGTAGTTAAATTTAAGAGCACAACAAAAGACACACAAGTAATCACGCGCATGATAAAGATCACCGCTGTGTCTAATCCCTGACGAGTAATTACAAGTTTTATTCCGAAAATATTCCAAGCTAATAATGCTTCTCCGGGCCCAAATATCGCCGGTAAAGCAATAAACAAAGAAAACAGCGGAATAAATATCCAGGTTCGCCGAAGAAATAACCCTAGTTTTATCCTGGAGACTACTGCTAAGAAAAGGCTAAATGCATAAAGAACTGCCAAAGACTGTATATTGCCGGTCATTAACACCTGCAGAATAAATAAAAGAAAACTGATTATTTTAACCCGGGGATCTAATGATTGTAAGAAACCTTTGCGTAAAGCACATTCTTCAGAAATAATCCCATCCTTCAGAAAAGTTAGCATTCCTACAATCGAACGCTCAATGAAATTGTCGCTTTTCATTTTTAATAAAAAACTTAAGGCTTCAGCGGATACCTACCACAACAGAACTTCTCTCCCTCGGGGCAATACCCCAATGCTGCACATTTGGCCCCACCAGTGGAGAAAACTACCGGTAATGCTTGCCGGCAGATATCCAGCATTTTATCTGCTAATTGGCGAATCTCCCATTGCGCCCGCGAACAACAACGGTGTTGAAAAAAATGTAGTAACTCCCGGCAATTCATAGTAACCACAATTTTAGTTTCTGCCGCCTGCGGCAAAGCAAAACGCGCATCCTGATTGGCCATTTCTCCGCTCACATTATCCTGCCCCATAATCGTAAGTAATTTAGTATAACTTTTCTGAATAGTCTCCATCAGCTTCTCAAATTCAGCTTTTGCCGCAGGGTTTCGCTCAATAGTCGGTGGAACGATATAATCAAAATCTTTTTCCTTAACATAACGCTGGCTTTGTTGGGAATAAGAAGCCAGGCGGTGCCGCACCAACTGATGCGTGAGCGCCCGGGATACCCCCGCAATAGCAAAACTAAATTTAACATGCTCTAGCGGACTCATGTGCCCGGAAGCAACAATATTTTTAACAAACTCTTCCTGTTTTTAACTCTTCCTGTTTTTTGATATCTATCGTATCATCTGAAAAAATATCACCGGCGAATTTTTCAGAATAACACTGCCGGCAAGCCACATAAATCAGCGTAATCGCATTCTGGCTCATTTCTAATAATTTGACATCTAAATTAACTTTTGCCATATAATAATTCTCCAGTCTTTAAGATAGATACTCGCCGGCCAGATACGAACTACGCACATATGGCCCGCTTTCAATATGTAAGAAACCTAGTTTTAATGCTTTTTCCTTATAGTCACCAAAAACACTGGGGCGAATATAGTCTTTAACCGGATAATGTTTCTGGCTTGGCGACAGATATTGCCCGATACTTAATAAATCACACCCCACAGAACGCAAATCATTCATCACCTCTAAAATTTCTTCCGGCCTCTCCCCTAACCCCAACATTAATCCGGATTTACTTTTGATCTGCGGAGCAATTTCTTTTAATGTACGCAACAAGCCCAGTGATCCCTGATAATCTGCCCCCTGGCGCACTAACTTATAAAGTGACGGTACTGTTTCCAAATTATGCGCAATAATCTGCGGGCCAGAGGCAACAACTGTTTTTAAAGCAGCTACGGAAAACCCGAAATCAGGAATCAATAATTCTATAGCTGTTTTCGGGGATTGCTGGCTAATCCGATTCACCGTATCCGAAAAAATTCCAGCACCCCCATCAGCTAAATCATCCCTAGTAACACTAGTGACAACAACATGCTTTAAACCCAGGGACTTAACTACCTGCGCTACCCTTTCCGGTTCATTCAAATCTGGCGGCAGTGGTTTTGCTTTCTGAATATTGCAAAAGTTACAGTTACGCGTACAATTTTTTCCCAATATCAGAAATGTCGCTACCTTCTGCGCAAAACATTCCCCAATATTCGGGCACATTGCCTGCTCGCAAACAGTATTTAAACCAGAGGTACGCAAAATCTGCTTTATCTGTGAGCAATGCTTAAGGTTAATCTTTTTATTCAACCATGCTGGTTTCATATATTGCTTGATTTTCCTCGATAAATCTTATATCAAAAACAGCGCTAAAAGCATCAATAAGTTTTTGTTCTAAAATATCTTTTCCCGGAACGGCATTTAACTCTTCGGATAAACTTGTTACGCTAGAACAAAGATCTTCAGGAAAAGATTTAACGTACTTGCGCAGCAAATTCCAATTTATCCTACAAGGAATAGAACCATGTTGAAATATCGCCTGGCGGTTCCTCTTCTGGGCATTCCCGCCGATTTTTTTTGCGCCAAGAACAATATCATATTTTTCATATGAGGCGCTGCAAAGTTCATGCGGAACACACCTATTCTTAAAACCTGCATGTTCCAAAGCAAAATTAGGAACTAACCCTAGAGATTCATAAAACCGGATAAGAAACCTACAGATATTGCGATAATCCACAAAAACTTTTTGCGACTCACCTACATCAGGCTTACTGCAAACAAAACTATAGGTTATTTCATCATCATGAAAAAGAATACCGCCGCCGGTGATTCTTTTAACCACTCCTATTCCATCAGCTGCACAAGCCGCTAAATCAACCTGACTATTAGGATCTTGTGAAAAGCCATAAGTAAAAGCAGGCCTCTGCCAACGGTAAAGACGCAAAACACCAACCCCATTCTCTAGGTAACGCTTAAAAATTTGCTCATCAATTGCCATGTTACTGGCAGCACTCAAAGCACCGGACCGGATAAGGCAAAAGTTTTTCATTTAATTTTTTAGGATTTTTTCCAACAAAGATCCGGCTGACGTACTGCCCTTACTTCATCCAGGCGTTTTATCGGCATCTTCAGAGGTGCCTGAGTAACCAGCGCGGGATTTTCTTTAGCCAGCCCAGCAATCTTAATCATTACATCAATAAAGGCATCCAAAGATTCTTTAGATTCTGTTTCTGTAGGCTCAATCATTAATGCCTCTTTAACAATCAGAGGGAAATATATGGTTGGAGGATGATACCCCTGATCAATCAGATATTTTGCGATATCTAAAGCATGCACGCCATTTTTCACTTGGCGGGATGCAGAAAATACACATTCATGCATGCAAGTTTTATCAAAAGCTAAATCATAATATTCTTTAAGCCTAGACTGGCAATAATTAGCATTAAGTACAGCAATCTCCGCGGCGCTAGTTAAACCCTCCTTACCTAAAGCCAAGATATAAGCATAAGCTTTAAGGATTACTCCGAAATTACCGTAAAAAGGCGCAATGTAACCGATAGATTTAGGATAATTATAATCCAGAGCAAAAGTGGCATCGCTTTTACGGATAACGCGCGAAATAGGTAAAAACTCAACTAACTTTTCATTAACCCCCACTGGTCCGGCTCCCGGGCCGCCTCCTCCATGCGGAGTACCAAAAGTCTTATGTAAATTGATATGCATCACATCAAAACCGATATCTCCGGGTCGTGCTTTACCAAGCATAGCGTTAAGATTAGCTCCATCATAATACATTAATGCGCCAACGCTATGTGCCAAATCCGCAATTTCCTTAATCCGCGGATTAAACAAACCCAGAGTGTCCGGACAAGTCAACATTACTGCCGCCACTTCATTATTCAATTGTTTTTTATACTGCTCTAAATCCATATAACCATCAGCGCCCGTAGGAATAACTTTTACTTGGTAACCGGCAATCGCGGCACTCGAGGGATTAGTGCCGTGCGATGAATCCGGAACAATCACATATTTACGCCGGGACCCATGGTTTTTATGATATGCAGCAATTAACATTACTCCGGTTAATTCGCCGTGCGCTCCAGCCAATGGCTGGAGCGTAAAAGCACTCATCCCGGTAATTTCCTTAAGCAATTGCTCAGATTCATATAAAACTTCGAGTGAACCCTGTGCCAATCTGCCGGAAAGCTGCGGCAATAAAGGATGCAGCTGCGTAAATCCCTCAAAAGCAGCAATCCGTTCAGTAAATTTCGGGTTATATTTCATAGTGCAAGAACCTAGCGGATAAAAATTTGTATCAACGGAAAAATTAAGGCGGGAAAGATTGGTAAAATGACGCACCACATCCAACTCGCTAAGACAAGGCAATTGCGCATCATTTATACGGCCATATTTTGCAGGCAAAGGTTTAGCCGCAGGAACGTCGCTTGCGCCATAAGCAAATCCCCGGCGGCCAGCTTTATGCTGTTCAAATATTAATTTCACCCGCACCTTCTTTCTTGTTCATTTTACCAAACCTTATGGCCTTAATAGTTGAATATCTAGAAGGTGCAGGGTTCATAATACTGCCTCCAAACTATCCGCAAACCTGCTGATTTCTTCTTTAGTCCTTTTTTCCGTCACGGCAACCAATAAATAGTTATCCATCCCCTTATAAAATCTGCCTAACGGAAAACCGCAGGCAAAACCTTTTTCAATCATCCGGCGCACTACTTCATCAGCATTACGCGGCAGAAGAATAGTGAACTCATTAAATGTAGGCGAAGAACGTTTGATCTCTACACCATTGATCCGAGATAAAACCTCTTTAGTAAACTCTGCCTTCTGATAATTACGCTGAGCTAACTCTTTAAAACCCTCCCGCCCTAAAAGAGAAACAAATATAGCCGCACGTAAAGCACAAAGCGCTTCATTAGAACAAATATTGGAAGTCGCTTTCTCCCTGCGGATATGTTGTTCACGCGTCTGCAAGGTCAACACAAAACCTCTTTTACCGTCGCTATCAACAGTAACCCCAACAATTCTACCCGGCATCTGACGCAGGAATTGATTTTTTGCCGCGATAAAACCAAGATAAGGCCCGCCAAAAGAAAGCGGAATACCTAAACTCTGCCCTTCTCCTGTAGCAATATCAAACCCCATCTCTCCCGGAGTCTTTAACATGCCCAAAGATACTGGATAAACCGAAGCGATCGCCAGGGCACCGAATTTATGTACCTTCTCCACTATATCGCTATGATCATCAACTGCCCCGAAAAAATTAGGATTCTGAAAAATTACCGCGGCGGTCTTATCATCCAAACACTTAAACAACTCATCCCGGCAGCTCTGCCCATGTTCTACCGGAATTTCCACAAACTCAATAGAAAGATTGGAAGTGTAAGTATAAAGCATCGTCCGGTAAATCAAATTGATCCCGCTATCTAATATAACTTTATTGCGTCCGGTGTGCCTTACTGCCATCATCATTGCCTCAAAAAGCGCCGTACCTCCATCATATAAAGAAGCATTGGAAACATCCAAACCGGTTAACTCACAAACAATGCTTTGATATTCATAGATTGCCTGCAACCACCCTTGTGAACATTCCGGCTGATAAGGGGTATATGCCGTATAGAATTCCGCGCGGCCGGCTAAAGCATCAACTGCCGCTGGTATAAAATGATCATAGAAACCAGCCCCCACAAAATTAATCAGGCCGGTGGCATTCTTCGCCGCCATTTTATGCAAAGCTTGCGTTACTTCAAATTCTGATTTTGCTGCCGGGAGATTAAAAGATTTGGGTCGCAGGGTTACAGGAATATCCTTAAAAAGCTCATCGATGCTTTTGGCTCCGATAGCCGAAAGCATCTGCCAGATATCTTCTTGCGTATGCGGAACATAATTCATTTTGTAAGCCCTTCTACATATTTCTGGTAAGCAACAGCGTCCATCAAATTTGCTTTTTCAGCTTCATTAGAAAATTCCATTGAGAAAAAATATCCTTGCTCATAAGGCGACTGATTAATTAACTCTGGATTAGTAGCCAATTGCGCATTTATTCCTACAACTTTACCGGATAAAGGCGCATATACATCCGAAGCAGCTTTAACTGATTCTACTGTAGCGCAAAAAGCTGATTGCTTAAGCACCTCTCCTATTTTAGGCAATTCCACAAAAGTAATATCACCCAAAGAATGTGCAGCATAATCGGTAATCCCGACATAAGCAATCTTTCCTTCTATGCGCACCCATTCGTGATCTTTAGTATAAAGAATATTTTTTGGCGTGTTCATTGAGGCTCCCCTTGGTTAGATGTTAATCAATAATGATGTTTTTTTCAAAAAAGGCCTTTTCACCACTTTAACCGGAATTTCTACAGCATCCTGCTTAACTACAAGTTGCGCATCAATACCATAATTACCCGCAACATACCCCATCCCAATACCTACACCTAAACTAGGCGCAAAAGATCCGCTAGTAACTAAGCCGATCTGCTTACCCTTATCCAATATGGCAAATCCATTGCGCGGCGATCTACGGGAATCTGCCTGAAAATAAATTAGATGTTCTTTGGGGCCATTTTGTTTCTCTATAAGCAAAGCCTCTCGACCGATAAAATCCTTGGAAAAATCCACAAACTTTTCTGCGCCCGCTGCCACCGGCGTATATTTTACATCTAAATCATGCCCATAAAGAGGATAACTCATTTCCAGGCGTAAAGTATCGCGACAACCTAAACCTGCCGGTTTAACTCTGGTGTCTTTAAGCAAAAGATCCCAAAGCCTGGTAACATAATCATTGGCAATATAAATCTCATAACCTAACTCACCGGTATATCCGGTCCGGCTGACAATACAACTTTGATGCTCAAATATTTTAAATTCTGAAAAAGTATAATAACTAAGCTTTTCTACTCCCTCACCAAATATATTCTTAAGCACATCAAGCGATTGCGGGCCTTGTACATCAAGCTTAGCCATTTTACCGGATACATCTTCTAAAGAATACCCTGTAGAAAGATTGGTTTTAAAATGTACCAGATCACCGGGAGTAGTTGCAGCATTAGCTACAATCATCCAGCTAGCCTTATTAATCCTGTAAACGATCAAATCATCCAATATTCCTGCCTGTTCATTAAGGATAAAGCCGTAACGACAGGTTCCGAAAGGCATCGAGACGATATTCTGGGTAACCAGCCGGTCAAAACCGCAAGCAACCGGATCACCCTGAAGCATAAACTCCCCCATATGGCAAATATCAAATACCGAAACTACCTGACGGGTATGTGCATGTTCAGCCAAAATCCCCTGATATTGGATAGGCATCATCCATCCGCCAAAAGGAGACATTTTTGCGCCAAGTTTAAGATGAGTTTCGTAAAGCGGAGTTTTGAACACTGGATATCTTTTCTTAATAATATATTTGGGTAATTGGAAAGATTATACCATAATTTCTATTTTTTACTTAAAAATTTACTCATCAGCCACACAGCACCAATACAAAACAACGCCCCAATAACCGCGGATAAGATATAAGCAAAACACGCAACTAGCCCTGTTTGTCCGCCTTTAAATGCATAATCTGGAATGGGCGCACTCCATAAACTGGAAAACTTTTCTAAACCTTGA
>JAPLLZ010000032.1:5855-9262 GCA_026387265.1 Candidatus Omnitrophota bacterium | reverse complement strand
TTGAGGAATATAGCCGGTTAATCCGCGTATTTCATCAACACCCCATTCCCCCCAAGCGCTGCCGGATTTATAATGTTCAGGAAGTAATAAACCTAAAGGAGATAAAACAATCAATGCCCCTAAACCAATCCAGAATTTAGTAGTAATTCTCATAAATTCAAGCTTTACCGGGTTAATAATTCCGGTGACTTCTTTTGTAAATATTTAATCACTAATCCGGTTACAATTGCTTCCACCCAGCCAAAGATTAAAAGATGCTCACCCAACATCACCGGTACAGCCACCGTCAGTCCATAAGGACAATATAATGCCTGACCATTTGCAGCATGATGCAGTAAAGGTTGCAATCCAAATTCAAATCCGGTTAATCCTGCGGCAATATTTAACGCCAAATACCCGGCAGCCCCGGCAGCGAACATTCTTCGTTTTGAATCAACAGGCGCTTTATAGCTAATCGCTTTATAAATATAATACCCGGCAAAGGGCATGACAAATGCCATATTAAAACAGTTAGCACCAATAGCGGTAATGCCCCCGTCCCCAAATAATAATGCCTGAATAACCAATGCCACGGTAACCGCAATACAAGCTGCCCAAGGCCCCAGCAATATCGCTACTAAAACAGCACCCACCGCATGGCCAGTTGTGCCGGCAGGAATAGGAATATTAAACATCATAATTACAAAACTAAATGCCGCCCCAATAGCTAACATCGGCACTTGCCTGACATTTAAGGTTCTTTTAACAATCTTTGAAGCAATTGCCCATATGGGAAGCATCACTGCGTAAAAAAAACCACAGGTCACCGGCCCCAAATATCCATCAGGAATATGCATTTTATTTAAAAACCTCCTTACGCATAATGAAAAATACGGGCAGAGCAATAATTTCAATTAAAACACTGGCGATAATAACGGTAGATATTGAATATTCATATAGGAAACCCGTAAGTGCACTGCCGATAAAAATCGCCAATCCATAAGCAGCATTAAATATCCCATAACCTGTTCCCCTTTTCTTCAGAGAAGTCAAATCAGCAATTGCTGATTTCATAACTGTTTCATGACAGCCCATAACAATACCCCAGATAATTACCCCTATCAGCACTAAAAAAAATTTCGTGGAAAACACTAATCCGGGTATAAATAGTGAAAAGGCAGGAATGGCAATCAAGGTAATTAAACCCGCTTTTTCATTACCTCGCTTAGTTTTAAATATATCATAAGTTTTGCCGATAGCCATTGCCGCCACTGCATCCACCCCCATAGCTAAAGCGTAAAATAAAGGAATCTGTGCATCTGTTAGTACATGCTTAGCTTTAAGATGAAACCCAACTAAAGCAAAATTAGCAAAGCCCAAAGTGGTAATAAAAGTAAAAATCGTATAGATCCAAAAAATTTTACTTAATTTATCCGGCTCCGGATGTGTAGACGGAGAATTTTCCAAAACTTCAGGATTAGGAACCGCCCGCCAGGCGAAGAAAATACAGAACAAAACCAGCGCCAAAGGCACCCAAAGCAAAGTGTAGCCATGCTGATAATCCACCAGAGACCTATCTCCTTTACCAATAACCACAAAAAGTATAGTAAAGATTAACGGCCCGCTAATAGCACCAATCTGATCAAGTACTTCAGCGATAGCAAAGCCAAAACCTGTACCCACCTGCTTAGTCGCTTGCGAGAGAATAGTATCCTTAGCCGGGCTGCGGATAGCCTTACCTAATCTCTCTAAAACAATAAAAACAACGGCCACCTGCCAGATACCAGTAAGTGCTAATAATGGTACACTGACTAATAAACCATAGCCTAAAAAAGTAAATAACCAGTAAGCTTTTGTCTTATCTGCAAAATACCCTGAGAATAAACGCACAGCATAACCTAAGAATTCCGCTAATCCAGCGACTAACCCAACAATCGCAGCATTAGCCCCTAAGGTCTTTAAGTACGGGCCGTTAACACTGCGCGCCCCCTCATAAACCATGTCACCAAAAAGGCTGACCAAGCCAAAAAGAAAAATAAGTTTATATGCGGATTTCTTTTGGATATTCATTTTAACAGTTTAATTTAATCTCTTACGAAAACGCAGAGAACTTAAAGTAATTACTACAATTCCAATAACCAGAAGCGGCAGAAGCTGTGGCCAAAGAACCTCAATCCCTACTCCTTTTAGAAAAATACTGCGGATAATCACCATAAAGTAACGCATAGGATTAATAAAAGTAAACCACTGAATAACCTGCGGCATATTGGAGATCGGATAAGCAAACCCGGAAAGCAACATCGTCGGCATATAAAAAAGAAAAACCGACATATTCGCTTCCTGCTGAGTTGAAGATATCGTCGAAATAAATAAACCTATTCCCAAAGTAGTAAACAGGTATATGCAAGTAGAAAATAACAGAAAAAACAGGTTTCCTCTTAATGGTATATGAAACCAAACTACGCCTAAGGCGGTAACCAGGGTAACCTGAATCAGAGCAATTGCGGCAAAAGGCAGAAGCTTGCCCACGATTAACTCTAATGGCCTTAAGGGGCTTACAGTAAGCTGCTCCATAGTGCCGATTTCTTTTTCTTTTACTATAGCCATAGCCGACAACAAAAGAGACATCATTGTAACAATAATCGCAATTACCCCGGGAAGATAATAATTCCTGGAGATAAGATTACCATTAAACCAGGCGCGGTCCCTTAAGTCTATGCTAGACACAGTATTAATCAGCCCAGCCGCCTGAGCCTTATTTTTAAGCAACTCCTCTTGATAACTGCTTATAATCGTATTAGCATAACCCATAACAATCATGGCGGTATTAGAATCCGTGCCATCATAAGACATTTGGATATCTGCCTGCTTACCAGCATTAAGGTTACGCCCAAAACCACGGTCAATACGAATAACCGTGCTGGCTAACCCTTTATTCAAAACATAATTTTGTTCCTGGTCGTCAAAAATATAGCGCTGGGGAACAAAATATTTTGAACTGGTAAACTTGCGCAAAAGATCCCGACTTTCCACCGTATTGTCCTTATCATAAATTGCCATCGGCACATAAGTAATATCTTTATTGGCGGAATAGCCAAAAAGCATGATCTGAATAAGCGGAGTAACAAAAATTATAGTTTTCATCCGCGGATCACGAAATATTTGTTTAAATTCTTTGATTAAAATTGCCACCGCTCTCTCAAACATTGAGCACCTTTAAGTTCCTGTTTAACGAAATCCTGCTGAGTTCACGAGGCAGGGTTGAACTCCTTAAGCTTTTATCTAGAGTGAAATTTAACGAGGGCATAACTTATGGAGGCGTGAGCCGACATAAGTTATCTGCCCGAGTTAATCCTTGTTGCCGTAGGCAACAAGGACATAGACATTAATTTTACAAAACAACATGAAATTTTTTAAGCCACTTTCTT
>JAPLLZ010000032.1:0-5788 GCA_026387265.1 Candidatus Omnitrophota bacterium | reverse complement strand
AAATTTTCTCACTGCAAAAATAAACATTGTACAGGCAAACAATAACAAGAAAAGCGCTTCATCCCAAATAGTAGATATGCCATTGCCTTTTAAAAATAAATCCCTTAAAACAACTATATAATAGCGCGCCGGAATCAAATAAGTAAAAGCCTGGATAAATTTCGGCATATTAAAAATCGGATAGATAAAACCGGACAACAATACTGTTGGTATAAGTGTCGTCAGACTGGCAAGCTGGGTGGCCATGAGCTGAGTTTTTGCAACCACGGAAATTAGTATCCCTTGGGATAAAGCCCCGGTTAAAAACAAAGAACTTAAGATTGCCAGCATAACATAATTACCCCTAAATGGAACTTTAAATAACGCTTGGGCCATAATTACTCCGATCACTAGATCAAAAAATCCGATAAAAAAATACGGTATAAATTTTCCAATGATCAATTCCTGGGCTTTTACCGGTGTAGAAATCAGCTGTTCCATTGTCCCACGCTCCCACTCCCGGGCAATCGTAACCGAAATAAGCAGCGCGGCAATAATCATCATAATCATCGCAATTACCCCGGGAATAATAAACCAGGTACTGGTTAAACCCATATTAAACCAGACTCTTGAACGGGCATCAATTGACCCTGCCGGGCTCAAACCATGCTCGCTAAAATTGCCGACTAAAAGATTAACATTATATTGCGCCACCACTGCCCGCACATAATTCAAAGCAATGGTAGCAGTATTCGCATCGCTCCCATCTGCAATAAGCTGCAAAGGTGCAGTTTTACCGGATTCCAGATAATGCGAAAAATCCTTGGGGATAACCAATGCCATCATAATTTTGCCGCGGTCAATCTGACGCCGGATATCCTGGTAATTATCAGTATATCCGGTGATCTTAAAATACTTGGAATTTTTAAAATTTAGCAGAAAATCATTAGTAAGCTGGCTGGAGGCATCCTGATTCCAAATAACCATGCGTACATGGTCAATGTCGAGTGAAAGCCCGTAACCAAAAATCAAAAGCATAAATATAGGGATTAACAAAGCTAACCCTAAGCTGCGTGAATCGCGCTTAATCTGGACAAATTCTTTCCAGGCTATTGCTTTAATTCTTTTTAAGCTCTGTGCGGTCATATTCTTCTATCGCAGAAACAAAAACATCCTCTAAAGAAGGTAAAATTTTATTCACACTAGCTGATACCAGCCTCTCTTCTGCCAGAAATTCTTTTATCCCAGCAATTGCCTTAGCACTATCATAAACAACCGCATGAATATTTGATCCAAAAAGTGCTGCGTCTTTAACCTGGTTTATTTTACTGATCTTTTCCAGCCATTCCTGCGCATTAGGTAAAGTAATTTCCAGCACCTCATTTTTCATACATTTGGTCTTCATCTCTTGGGGGCTGCCCATAGCAATAATTGTTCCATGATAAATCAAAACCATACGGTTACAATTCTCTGCTTCATCCATATAATGCGTAGTGATAAATACAGTGACCCCCTCTTTAGCTAATTTTTTAATAATCCCCCAGAAATTAGCGCGGGTGATCGGATCGACTCCCGAGGTAGGTTCATCAAGAAAAATAATTTTGGGCTTATGTAAAAGCGCGCAACCTAAAGCCAAACGTTGCTTCCAGCCTGCAGCCAGCGTCGAAGTAAGATTTTTTTCCATTCCTTCCAGACCCGCCTCTTGAATAACTGATATAAAACGTTCTTTTTTCTGAGCTTTAGGAATCTTATATATACCGCTGTAAAAATTTACATTCTCTTCAACGGTTAAATCATTATAAAGAGAAAACTTCTGCGACATATAACCGATATGTTCCTTAATCTTAAACTGCTGGTTAACAATATCATAGCCGCCGACTTCTCCGCTGCCTGCGGAAGGAGCGATAATTCCGCAAAGCATCCTAATCGTCGTAGATTTTCCCGCCCCATTGGGGCCGAGAAACCCGAAAATTTCCCCCTGCTGAACCTGGAAATTAATTTTGTTCACCGCAGTAAAAGATCCGAACCTTTTTTCTAGATTCCGCACACTTACGGCAATATTATTTGGATTGTTTTCGCTCATATTCGTTAATTATAATCACAAAGGCTTCCTCAA
This sequence comes from Candidatus Omnitrophota bacterium, assembly GCA_026387265.1. Lineage (GTDB taxonomy): Bacteria > Omnitrophota > Gorgyraeia > Gygaellales > Profunditerraquicolaceae > UBA6249. The sequence goes on along the minus strand of JAPLLZ010000032.1, from coordinate 3,693 downwards.
GAGTTTTAACTGAACATTCTTTTTTAATGCTATCCGGATAATCACAACGTAAAAGCTTGCCCTTATGCATCAGGCCAACCCGATGGCAACGCTCAGCTTCATCAAGATAACAAGTAGAACAAAATATCGTAACTTTTTCTTTTAATAAACCATAAAGAATATTCCAAAAATCCCTTCTGGAAACCGGATCTACTCCATTCGTCGGCTCATCAAGAAATAAAACTTTCGGAGTATGGATAAGCGCACAAGCCAACCCAAGTTTTTGCTTCATCCCTCCGGAAAGCTTTCCGGCCAAGCGCTGCTTAAAAGGCAATAACCCGGAAAAACCTAGGAGGCGGTCTACAGATTCCTGGCGCTTATTCCGGGGTACTCCATAAACATCAGCATAAAAATTAATATTTTCAATCACGCTTAATTCTTCATAAAGCCCGAAGCGCTGAGACATATAAGCAATACATTCTTTTAAGCTTTCCGCTTCTTTTACTGTATGTTTATTATAAACCCAGGCATTACCCGCGGTAGGATCAAGTATACTGGTTAATAGGCGCATGGTCGTGGTTTTGCCGGCTCCATCCGGCCCCACTAAACCAAAAATCTCCCCTTCCTGCACCTCTAGATTTAAATTATCTACGGCAGTAAGCGCATCAAACTTTTTCGTTAACCCTTCAGTTTTAATAACCGCCATTATTTATAGTTCGACTGAACTCATCATAAATCCCAAGCCAAGTCGAAAGATTTATTCAATAATATAAGCGTCTGCCGGCATTCCCGGCTTTAATTCAAGACTGGAATTATCTACCTTCACTTTAATCCGGTAGACTAATTTGACTCTTTCTTCCTGGGTTTGGATAAATTTAGGGGTGAATTCCGCCTGGCTGGAAACAAAAGAAATCCTTCCTTTATATTTTTTCCCGGGGAATGTATCGGTAACTACCTCTGCCTGCTGATCAAGTTTAACTCTGCCTAAATCTTTTTCATTAATATATGCAGTAACCCAGATATTGTTTAAATCAATCACGGTAAAAATCGGCGCCGCCGCCTTTACCACTTCTCCGGCTAAACTACTTTTGGTTAAAATAACCCCGTCTAGCGGACAGGCTAATTCCGTAAAATCCAAGCGCGTCTGCGCCAAAGCTAAAGAAGCCTTTAATTGTTCAACTTTAGCATTACCGGCATCAAATTTTGTTTTATCCTGGTCTCTTTTTTGCGCAGAAACCGCTCCTTCCTTAAACAAATTTTCTGATCTCTGAAAATCAATTTTGGCCAGTTCGTAATCAAACTCGGCAGCCTTAAGCGATGCAGCAGCATTATCTCTTTCTTTAGTTAATTCATCAGTATTTAAACGCGCCACAATTTGGCCTTTTTTAACCTCTTTACCTTCGTCAGTGAGTAATTCCACGACTTGACCATCGACGCGGAAAGCAATACGCACATTATCACCTTCAATATTCCCGGAGACCTTAATACGCTTGTTATGATCTTTTTCTTGCAAAAGATGAATCAAATAACTTTCCGCTAAAGCTATAATTACGGCAATCAAAATAATAAATTTAATTTTATTTTTCATACCTATTCTCCTTGATAAAAGGCTTACCTATACTGCGCTCAAGATAAGCAAGTGCCATTAAATAATCATAGATACCGGAAACCAGATTTCTTTGTATCTGTGCAAGCGAAGTCTGCGCATCTAAAACATCCAGATTTATTGCTACTCCATTGGCATAACTAACCTCGGCAATCCTTAAAGCCTCCTTAGCCTGGTTCACATTATCCTCTTGGGATTTAATTATGGCTTGAGCCTGCTTAAGGCTCAGGCAACCCTTACGCACATCAACGGCAATCTGCTCATATAAATTCTCTTTGCTAATTTTGGCTTGCGCAAAACGTACACGCGCGGCATCTACTTTAGCTTTAGTAGAGAACCCTTCAAAGATTGGAACGTTTACCGCCAGGCCTGCATTCCAATTGGACTGTTTTTCATTAAGCATATTACCCAAGTTATTTGAACGCCAGGAATATCCGGCTAAAAAATCAATGCTCGGACGGTACCCGGACTCAGCCATTTGTATTCCCCATTTATCAATATCCACGCCTAAGTTTTTTAATTTCATTTCCGGACGGTCAAGGTAGGCAATTTTTAGAAACTCATCTTCTTTAATTTCTAAAAATGAACAGGCGAGTTTTTCATTGATTACGATCGGAAAATCCGGATTGCGGCTTAAAAGTTTATTCAGATCAACTTTCAAAGATTCAATATCATTTTTTGCCTTAACCACATCAGGCTCCAGAAGTGAAACCTGTATTCCAGACTGAAGCATGTCAAAACGCGATGCGCTGCCCTGCTCATACATTTTTTTCACAACTTCGTAATGTGCGATCGCCTGATCTAAGGCATCTTGAGCGATACGCAAGGTTTCTGTCGCTAATAACAATCCATAATAAAGCCGCTTGGCATCAAACTCTATATCTAATTTCTTAACCCGTAAGGTCTCCCGCTGGACATCCAGGGAAAGTTTCGACTGATTAAAATTAGCGATATTCGCCCCGCCATTATAAATCGATTCCGCCAGGGTAAGATCAGCTAAATTATCATTGCGGTATCCAGTAAAGATATTTTCCGCCAAAACTTTGTCATTATGCGTATAAGCTGCTTTTAAGTTTACTTGCGGTAAAAAAGCACTCTTGGCTCCTAAGATACCTGACTGAGCAATGAGTACCTCTTTCTCCTGAATTTGGATATCTTTATTGTTTTTAAAAGCGGTCAGAATGACATCAGTAAGGCTAAGGGCCAGAGGATTTGATTGGACTTCTTGGCAAAAAACAAACTGCAGATTAAAAAATACGGATAAAATAACGCAACCAAAAATTAAGCGCTGCTTAACAGCCAAAACTGCTCCTTTTTTTAAACTACATTATCTTATTATAATTAAAAGGAGTTTACTTAGCAAGGAGAAATAAAAAGGTGTCAAATAAAGGGGACGGTTCTCGTATTCTAAAAATAGCTTAAGAGAACCGTCCCCTTTATTTATGGATTAGCGATAGAATTTAGGTTTGGGATATTTAAAAGGTTTTTTCGCCTGGACATTCCTTGGTTGGCCACGGTTTGACTGCCCATGCCGTGGTTGTCCATGGCTAAATTGACGAGCGGATGAGTGACTAGACGCAGATGCTTCACCGAATTTATCCAAGGTAAGCTCCGCATGCCTGGAAATCGGTAAAGTAGCTTTAATAAGTTTTTCAATATCCCGCACATCATGGCCTTGGTCCGGGGTAGCAAAAGAAATGGCATGCCCCTTGTGCCCTGCGCGGGCAGTACGGCCGATACGATGCACGTAATTTTCCGCATCTTCCGGTAAATCATAATTAAGCACCAGTTCAATCCCGGTAACATCAATACCGCGAGAGGCAATATCCGTAGCCACCAACACCCGATATTTCCCGGATTTAAAACCTTCTAAAGCTTCCCGACGCTGGGCCAGAGAACGATTCGAATGTATTTCCGAAGCAGAATGCCCCATATCCCTAATCGAACGGACAATTTTTTTGGCATTATGTTTAGTGCGTGAAAATAATAATACTGAACCGTGATATTGACCCAAAAGCTTTTTAAGTAACTGCGTTTTAGCTTCTTTTTTAACAATAAATAGTTCCTGAGTAACCAGCTCCGCCGTAGTACCAGAAGGAGCAATCTCC
>JAPLLZ010000031.1 GCA_026387265.1 Candidatus Omnitrophota bacterium | reverse complement strand
TTGCGTCCGGTTTCATTTTCTTTAATCCACTCTTTAGCGAATTTCCCGGTTTTAATTTCTTTAAGAATCTTTTGCATTTCTTTACGTGTTTTTTGCGTAATCAACCTGGGACCACGGGTTAAATCGCCGTAACAAGCAGTATTGGAAACTCCCCTGCGCATTCCCGAAATACCACGTTCCTGAATAAGATCTGTGATTAATTTTAACTCATGCAAATCGAAATAAGCAATCTCCGGCTGGTAACCTGCGCTGATCAAAGTATCAAAACCTGCTTTAATCAATTCACTGGCTCCGCCGCAAAGCACTGCTTGCTCTCCGAAAAGATCAGTCTCTGTCTCTTCATCAAAAGTTGTTTCAATTACTCCGGCGGTGGTAGCTTTAAGCCCTTTGGCATAAGCTAAAGCTAAATCTTTAGCCTGGCCGCTGGCATCCTGATAAATTGCAATTAATGAAGGAACACCTTTGCCCTCTTCATACATTTTTCTCACTAATGCGCCCGGGCCCTTGGGAGCCACCATAAACACATCTACATTTTTCGGAGGCTTAATCTGCTTAAAACGGATATTAAACCCGTGAGAAAAACAAAGCGCTTTACCTTTTTTTAAATTCGGCTTGATGGACTCGGTATAAACCTTGGCCTGTACATGGTCTTGCGTAAGAATCTGAATAATATCTGCAGCTTTAGCAGCTTCGGCTGCGCTCACCGGAGTAAACCCATCCTGTTTAGCCAACGCAAAATTAGGAGTTCCTTCCATTTCTGAAACCACCACTCTTATTCCTGAATCACGTAAACATAAAGATTGACCGCGGCCTTGAATACCATAACCAATAATTGCCACCGTCTTATCCTTTAATAAATTTAAATCCGCATCCTTATCATAATAAATCTTTGCCATCTTTATCCTCCGTTATTGATTGGTTAAACGCTAAATCCTAAACCCGAAATTCTAAACAAATTCTAAATCCGAAACTCTAAAAATGACGCTTTGGTTTCGAGTTTAGAGTTTTGAGTTTGTTTAGAGTTTAGGATTTCGTATTTAGAGTTTAACATTATTTTAATTAGAAATAGCTAATTTTCCTGTCCTCACTAACTCTTTAATCCCGAATTTATCCAATTCATTCAAAAGCTCGCCGATCTGATGCTGATCACCCACTGCTTCAATAATTGCAACATCCGCCTTATGATAAATAATCTTACCTACAAATTTATTGAAGATTGTCTCTAATTTAGACTTATCTTTGGGAGCATAATTTATTTTTGCTAAAACCAATTCCCGATCCAGATATTCTTTATTAGTAAAATCCGTGACCGTAATCACATCAATTAATTTATTCAACTGCTTATTAATCTGCTCCAATACTTTTGCATCTTTAGCTTCTACCACAATGGTCATATAAGATATCTGCGGGTCAAGAGTTTCAGAAACCGCCAAAGAAGCAATATTATAGCCGCGCGCACTAAACAACCCGGCCACCCGCGCTAAAACACCAAATTTATTTTCCACTAAGACTGATATCGTATGACGCATTATGCCAACCCTTCAATCATCTTATTAATTGCTTGCCCGGAAGGAACCATCGGATAAACATTCTCTTCCGGCTCAATACGAAAATCAATAAAAACCGTATTTTGAGTTTCGATCGCTTTTTGCAGTGCCGCACGCACTTCGGATTTCTTAGTAACACACATTCCTACCGCCCCATAACTTTGAGCTAATAAAACATAATCCGGGCTAGTAATCGGCGTATAAGAATAACGTTTTTTATAAAATAACTCCTGCCACTGCCTAACCATGCCTAAGAAACCATTATTAAATATTAATACTTTCACGTTAATTTTATTCGCCACGCAAGTAGCCAACTCCTGGATATTCATCTGGATAGAACCATCTCCGGCAATATTAAACACTTCTTTTTCGGGACGCCCGATCTTTGCTCCCATTGCCGCCGGAAATCCAAACCCCATCGTGCCCAATCCACCGCTGGAGATAAATGTGCGTGGAGTCAAATATTGATACCATTGACAAGCCCACATTTGGCTCTGTCCAACTTCAGTACAAATCACTGCATCGCCCTTAGTTAAATCCCAAAGCTGCTCAAGGATATACTGCGGCTTAATCATTGCACTATCATCTTTGTAGGTTAATGGATGCTTTTTCTTCCAATTTTCAACAGTCCTGAGCCATTCCGTAGTATCCGGGGATTTTTTAATTTCCTTAATCAGTTCCAAAAGGATATTTTTAGCATCCCCTACTATCGGCACATCCACCCGGACATTTTTACTGATCGATGAAGGATCAATATCAATATGGACAACTTTTGCTCCCGGAGCAAAGTCATCTAATCTTCCGGTTACCCGATCATCAAAACGCGCGCCAACGGCAATAATTAAATCTGATTCCATTACCGCGTGATTTGCATAAGCAGTACCATGCATTCCCAACATGCCTAAAAATAATTTGTGCGCGCCAGAAAAACCTCCCAACCCCATAAAAGTTGTCGTTACCGGAGCCTGTAATTTTTCTGCTAATTCCTTTAATTCTAAAGCCGCCCCAGAAGTAATCACGCCGCCACCGGCATAAATAATCGGTTTCTTGCTGTTTGAAATTAACTTTGCTGCTTTTTTAATCTGACCAGGGTGTCCGGAATAAGTCGGCTGATAACTACGAATATTTACTTTCTCCGGCCAGATAAATTCTGTATCTGCCCGTTGTACATCCAAAGGAATATCCACTAACACCGGGCCGGGACGACCGCTAGAAGCAATATAAAATGCTTCTGCGATAGTACGCGCCAAATCTTTTACATCCTTAACCAAAAAATTATGTTTAGTCACTGGACGGGTAATCCCGGTGACATCGGCCTCCTGAAAAGCATCATTACCAATTAAATGCGTACCGACCTGTCCGGTAATTGCCACCATCGGAATAGAATCCATATACGCAGTAGCAATACCCGTAACTAAATTTGTTGCACCTGGCCCGCTAGTAGCTAAACAAACCCCCACTTTACCAGTAGCGCGGGAAAATCCATCCGCAGCGTGCGCTGCCCCCTGTTCATGACGGGTTAAGATAAGTTTTAGGCCAAAATCATAAAGCTGATCAAAAATAGGCAGAACCTGGCCTCCGGGGTAACCAAAAATTACCTCAACACCCTCTTTTTTTAAAGACTCTAATAATATTCTGGCGCCAACCATATTAATCTAATACCGCTCCTTTATCTGCAGAACTCACCATCCTGGAATAACGGGATAAATAGCCGGTTTTAATCTTCGGCTCTATGCTCTTCCAATGCTTAAACCTTTTTTCGATTTCTGTTTTGGTTAATTTAATTTCTAACTTGCGATTAGGAATATCAATAATAATTGTATCACCATCTTTAATAATTGCAATCGGTCCGCCGGCAGAAGCCTCCGGAGAAATATGCCCAATACAAGGGCCTTTAGTCCCGCCGGAAAAACGACCGTCGGTAATTAAAGCCACAGAATCTTCAAGGCCCAACCCGACAATAGCGGCAGTCGGCGCCAACATCTCACGCATCCCCGGCCCGCCTGCAGGCCCCTCATAACGAATGACAATGCAATCACCCTTTTTTATTTTATTACTCATAATCACCTGCATCGCCTGCTCTTCGCGGTTAAATACACGTGCCCGGCCCGTAAACTGCATCATTTTAGCATTAACTCCGGATTGTTTAACCACTGCCCCACCCGGCGCAAGATTACCGTATAAAACCGCAATCCCGCCTTGTTTATGATATGCCTGATTGAACGGACGAATTACCTCAGAATCTACAATAGTTACACTATCTGCTATCTGAAACGTCTTCTGCCCATTCACATTTAAAGTATTATTTAATTTAGATTTGAGCCTTTTTAATACCGCTGGAATTCCCCCGGCATATTCCACATCCTCCATAAAATGAGTACCCGCCGGTTCGATATTAGTGATATGCGGGACAGTCTTACTAATTCTGTCAAAAGTCTTTAAATCCAAATCAATACCTGCTTCATGCGCAATGCTCATCAAATGCAAAACTGTATTACTAGAACCACCCAATGCCATATCTACGACTATGGCATTCTCCAGAGACTTTTTGGTAATAATATCGCGTGGCTTAATATTCTGTTTAACCAATTCAACAATCCGCTCGCCGCTGGCCTGGGCAATCCGGCGTTTTTTAGCAGAACCAGCTAAAGCCGTACCACAACCTGGAATAGACATGCCCATAGTTTCAGTAAGACAAGCCATCGTATTAGCAGTATACAATCCCTGGCATGAGCCTTGCCCCGGACAAGCCTCCATCTCTAAACAAGTTAATTCCTCTTCGGAAATATCGCCTTTTTTTGCCCGCCCCATGCCTTCATAGGTATCATGCACAAAAGCTAATTTTCTTTTATTAAAATGCCCGGAGAGCATCGGCCCGGCGGTAACAATAATCGCCGGAATATTTAAACGCGCTACCCCCATTAACATGCCCGGGGTAATTTTATCGCAATTAGTCAGACAGATAACCCCATCTAATTGATGCGCGTTACAAACTGTTTCAATCATATCAGCAACCAGCTCACGCAGAGCCAGAGGATAACACATTCCTAAATGGCCCATGGCAATCCCATCACAGATACCCGGGACACCAAATAAAAACGGCACACCTCCACCATAACAAACTCCGCGCTCAATAAATCTTTCCATATCGCGCATACCAACATGACCGGGAATAAGATCCGTAAAAGATGTAGCTACTCCGATGAACGGGCGTTTCAAATCATTACGCGATAAACCCGTAGCATGTAAAAGCGCCCGATGCGGCACTCTCTCTAAACCCTTTTTTATTTGGTCAGATCTCATTTAACACCCCCTGCATTCTAACTGCTGATTTAGTCAGCGCCTTCTCCGTCATGCACAACAGCTGCAGCATCCTGGCGCTTACGCACAATTACTCTTTTTAAAGTAACATATTTATCCACTAAAGCCGCGTTATTTACAGCATTAAGTTGTTTAAAAAGAAAATCAAATTTGTTTTCAATCTCTGCGGCAATCGCATCGCGAAGGCCTTGAGGTAAACTCATAATCTCTTTCTTAAATGGTCCCAAGGCTTTCTTTCTGGTCTTATAAAAAAACTGCTCTTCTGTTTCCCCAACCTTAGTTTCATTAGCCGCATTAACTTTCAGCCAGTCATAAATTCTTTTCTTTAATTCTACAGGAAAATGTTTAGAATCAAAAATCATATTCTGAAACTGTGTGGCTAAATGTACCTCGCAAGCTTCGCATTCGGCAAACTTATGAAATGCCTCCTCCGGCAAGGTCGAAGCTCCATGCTGCACTGCTCCGCCTAAACTAAATTCTTTACGCGCTAATGCCGAAAGATTTTTTAAAGTTTCAAAATCCAGTTTTACCTGGGCAATAGAACCATCCGGTAAAACCACCCCGCCATGAGAAGTCCCGGTTTGAATAGAAATCTTGCTGATTCCTACTAAACCTTTACGCAGGCGTTGCTTAAAACCATTCATAAATGCCCGTAAATCTTCAGGCGTAGAATTCTGATGCCCAACTTCCCCAATCTCTCCACCAACAGAAACCGTAATCCCTTTAGGCTCAATCCGGCGGATAAATTGCGTAAGCTTTGCGCATACTTCATAATTTAAATACTGCTGATCAGCTACCTTAGGTTTGCTTAAATCTACCAAAGTCGAAGAATCAATATCAATATTATAGAAACCTGCACCAATAGCCTCAGTAATTATTGTCTGCAACGCCTCCAGTTCCTTATCCGGATTCTCCTTGTATTTTTTCAGATTAGCCTGAAAATGATCACCCTGAATAAATACCGGTCCGCTATAATTTTCTTTGATTGCCGCAGCCAGAATAACCGCAGAATACTCTACCGGCGGCTGGGCGGTATAGCCCATTTCAGATTTAGCAATTTCAAAGATGAATGTTTTAGAATTATTCTTTTTGCCGACCCTGAAAATTGCCCGCGCCAAATCATAAGTTAAACTGCGGATATTAATCGCCGGCACGGTTGAACCGCTGAACTCTTCTTTACCGCGTGCCATATAATAATCTTGAATACTGGAAGGATAAATTCCTTTTTTATAAGCAATATCACAAATTTTCTTGGCTAATTTCTTCTTCAAAATTACATCATCGGTCATAATCAAATCCATTACAATCTTATCAATTTCCAACGGTTTCCTTCCCATTTTCCCTTTCTCCTTTTAATGAGCCCACCATGATCGTAGCGGGCGAATTTGAGCACCTCATGCTTTTGTTTAACGAAATCCTTGCGAGTGAAACGAGCAAGGATTATTCCGCCGAATAGTTAAAATTCTAGAGAATTTTAACTAGTATTTGAGGCGGAAACTTCCTATGTTAAAGTTTTAATTAGTTTATAAAAATTATCAATTTTTAATTCTTTTTTCTTTATCGCTGTTTCAAAATCCACCTCTACAATCTTACCTGCAGCTAAACCTAAAGCAATATCGGTTTTACCTGCAATTAAACAATCTACTGCTGCTTTGCCGACATTTAAAGCTATATCCCTGCTCACTGCTGTTGGCCGGCCGCCTCTTTGCACATGGCCCAATACCACTGTGCGCGTCTCAAGGCTGGTCATATCCGTTATTTGCCTGGCAATATCTTCCGCCTTGCCTGCGCCTTCGGCAACCACAATAATCCAACTCATTTTCCCGACTAAATTACCGTGCACGATATCATGGCAAACTGCATTCAGATCTAAATCTCTTTCGGGAATAATCACATCCTCGCATCCGCCGGCAAGAGCCACGGTCAAAGCGATGAACCCCGAGTCTCTGCCCATTACCTCAACTACAAAAATACGCTCCATACTGGTAGCTGTATCGCGGATTTTATCAATCGCATCCAAAGCAGTATTAACCGCCGTGTCTGTACCAATAGTATAATCTATGCCATTAACATCATTATCGATGGAAGCTGCAACTCCAACACAAGGAACATTAAACTTTTTATAAAACTCATGCGCGGCGGCAAAAGATCCATTACCTCCGATAACCACTAAACCATCAATATTGTTCTTTTTAATTGTCTCATACGCCCGCTTCTGGCCTTCTTCAGTTTTAAACTCTGCGCAACGGCCGGTCTTAAGGATTGTCCCGCCCTGGCCGATGATTCCCGATACAGAACGATGACTCAAAGGTTTCAACTCTTCGTTAATCAGGCCCCACCATCCGCGAAAAACACCCATCACTTCCAGTTTCTGGCTAATTCCATAGCGCACTACGGAACGAATAGCCGGATTCATCCCCGGAGCATCACCACCTGTTGTCAACACAGCAATTTTTTTAATCATATTTTAAATAATCCTAAAAATAGACGCTAAACTCGAAATTCTAAACTCCAAATCCTAAACAAATCCTAAACAAATCCTAAACCCAAAACTCTAAAAACAATGCTTTAGTTTCGAGTTTAGAGTTTCAAGTTTGTTTAGAGTTTCGGGTTTCGAATTTAGAGTTTTTCATTAAATCAGGTTCCCATCTCCCAGCTAGCTAAATATTTTTTCTGCTGCGGCGTTAAAACATCAATCTTAATTCCCATGGATTTAAGTTTAAGCGCAGCAATATTTTTATCAATATCCTCCGGAACCGTATAAACTTGTTTCTGCAGGCGGCGGTAATTATTAGCCATATATTCGGCAGAAAAAGCCTGGTTAGCAAAAGACATGTCCATAACGCTGGCTGGATGCCCTTCAGCAGCGGCCAGATTAATTAAACGGCCTTGCCCCAGAAGATAAATCTTGTGGTTATTTCTTAAGGTATACTCATCAACAAAATCACGGGTTGAGCGTTTAGCTTTTGCAATTTTCTCCAATCCCGGAATATCAATCTCAACATTAAAATGCCCAGAGTTAGATACGATAGCACCATCTTTCATTAAACCAAAATGCTCTTGCCGAATTACATTAATATCACCAGTCACCGTAACAAAAATATCTCCAACCTTAGCAGCCTCTTTGATCGGCATTACTTCGAAACCATCCATCGTTGCCTCTAATGCCCGCAGAGGGTCTACTTCAACCACGATCACCTTTGCCCCCATACCCTTGGCACGCATCGCCGCGCCTTTACCGCACCAGCCATAACCGCAAACTACAAAATTAGATCCGGCGATTAATTTATTCGTCGCGCGGATAATTCCATCCAGCGTAGACTGGCCTGTGCCATAACGATTATCAAAAAGATGCTTAGTTTGCGCATCGTTAACCGCAATAATCGGATAACGCAATTTACCTTCTTGCGCTAAAGCCCGCAACCGGATTACTCCAGTGGTCGTCTCCTCCGTGCCACCGATAATATTGGCATGCATTTCTGGAGCACGTTGATGGATTGTACTTACCAAATCCGCTCCATCATCCATAGTAATATCCGGCTTAATCGCTAAAGCTGCTTTCATGTGCATATAATAAGTTTTGGTGTCTTCGCCTTTAATCGCAAAAACCGACATTTTTTGATCTTTAATTAAAGATGCCGCTACATCATCCTGCGTAGAAAGCGGATTGGATGCGCATAAATAAACGTCTGCTCCGCCGGATTTTAAAACATCCGCCAAAACAGCGGTCTCCGTGGTAACGTGCAAACAACAAGCAATCTTCAAGCCAGCTAAAGGCTTCTCTTTAGAAAATCTTTGCTTAATCAAACCTAAAACCGGCATATTCTTAGCTGCCCATTCAATCCTTAAAGCGCCTTTCTTTGCTAATTTTATGTCTTTAATATCATATTGCATGTTATCTCCTTTAATAATGACGGCTGAATTTATTATTTTGTAGAGACGCAAAATTTTGCGTCTCTACGCTGGCAATAACGATTTTTTATAACCTCGCTGCCTGTTTTTTCAAATCCACTACTTTATCTAATTTTTCCCAATGAAACTCCGGCTCCATCCTGCCAAAATGGCCATAGCTGGCAGTCTTTCTATATATCGGCCGACGCAACTTTAGCGATTCAATAATTCCTTTAGGAGTAAGCTGAAAATTATGCCGAATCAACTTACCTAAAGCTTCTTCAGAAATAACGGAGGTCCCGTCGGTTTTCACCATAACCGACAAAGGATCTGCCCGGCCGATTACATAAGCCAACTGAATAAGGCATTTTTCCGCCAGGCCTGCTGCCACAATATTCTTGGCAATATACCGGCACATATAAGCTGCGGAACGGTCCACTTTAGTTGGGTCTTTACCCGAAAATGCCCCACCGCCATGGGCCACTGCACCACCATAAGTATCCACAATTATTTTTCTACCAGTCATACCGGTATCAGACTGCGGGCCGCCAATTACAAATTTCCCGGTCTGATTAACAAAATATTTGGTATTTTTATCTACCCAACCCTTGAGGATCGGCCCGGCAACATTACGAATAATCTCTTGGCGGGATTTTTCCGTAATATGCTTGCCGCTTTTATCTAGAATGTCTTCAGTATGCTGCGAAGCTAATACCACTGAATCTACACGCACAGGCCGGCCATTATCATATTCCACAGTTACCTGAGTTTTTCCATCCGGGCCCAGGTATTTTAAAATCTTTTCTTTACGTACATAAGTTAAACGCATAGCTAATTTTTGCGCTAACATTAAAGCCAACGGCATTAATTCCTTGGTTTCATTACAAGCATAGCCAAACATTATCCCCTGATCCCCTGCTCCGCCGGTATCCACGCCTTGCGATATATCCGGTGATTGTGAATGAATTGCATTAAGAATAGCACAAGTATGAAAATCAAAACCATATTTAGGATGATCATAACCAATTTCTTCAATTACTTTTCTGCTTATTTCATGCACATCAATAAATCCCCGCGTAGTAATCTCACCTCCGACAATTAAAAGCCCCATAGTAACATAAGTTTCGCAGGCTACGCGCGAATAAGGATCATTTTTTAAACAGGCATCTAAAACTCCGTCTGATATTTGCTCACATAATTTATCCGGATGCCCTTCAGTTACCGATTCTGAACTAAAATAATGTTTCTGCACAGCCATGACTCCTCCTTATAATAGCATGCACCATATGGCGCATACCGGCGTAAATCCTATCTACGCCGGGTACCAACGCATTAGCTTGCACCTTGCGCTAATTTGTATTGCGCAAGTGCGCGCTTTGTAGCGCGGGTGTCCTGTTGATTATTAAACAAAATTATTTTTTGCCGCGTTTAAATATTTATAATCACCAATATCAAACCAAGACCCATTAAAAACATACCCATAAACATCAGCCCGATCCTTTAGCCAAGCAATGTAACTTCCGGTAGCATCAGCTTTTATTTTTTTCCCGGATAAATATTTATCAATCAAATTAAAACTATTCTTCGGTATATAATACAAACACATCGCCACTAAATTCGAATCCGGATGCTTGGGCTTCTCCTGAAAACTAATTACTTTTCTGGACCTATCCAGCTTAACTACGCCATAGCGGCAAGCATCTTTAATGCGCTTTAATCTATACAAACCTATACTAGCAGCGGCATTATTATTCCTGGCAGCGGACAAAAACCTCTGTAAAGAACCACTAAATAAATTATCGCCGCCAACTACCAGAAGATCCTCTCCGATCTTTTTCTTTTTGATTACGAAATTTATATCTCCAATCGCCCCCAACCTATCCTGGTTATTCTTAGTCAGATCATCCACTAAAATAATCTTTTTATGGAATCTTACTGTTTTAACCCACTTTCTAAAATCTGATATAAATTTACTGTTGGTAACGATAAAAATCTCATTAATCTCATCAGCTAATTCTAATTTATCAATAATATAATTTATAATCGGCCGCCCTTTTACCTCTAGGAGCGGCTTAGGATACTTTTTAGTTAAAGGATATAACCGGGTAGCATATCCGGCAGCCAGAATTAAAGCTTTCACTTAAAAAACACCCCTTTATCTTATTTTATTTCAAAATTTCCGCTAACTTTTTCTGCGAAAATTCATCAACTTCTTTACCGGTGGAAAGCTTCAACGCCTGCAGTGCAATCTCTTGAGCAGCCTTAAAGCCTATCGCGCGAATTATGTATTTTAATTCCGGGATTACCTGCGGCGGTAAGCTAAATTCATCTAAACCTAAACCCAAAAGAATAAGCGCTAAAGACGGCTCCCCGGCCATCTCTCCGCACATCGCCACCTTAATTTTTGCCTGATGCGCTGCATCAATAATATTCTTAACTAACCGCAAAACTGCCGGATGCGCCGGATCATAAAGATAAGCGACCTTTTCGTTACTGCGGTCAACAGCTAGAGAATACTGAATTAAATCGTTCGTCCCGATACTGAAGAAATCCGCCTCCTTAGCCAAGATGTCCGCGGTCATTGCTGCCGAAGGAACCTCAACCATTACCCCGACTTCAATTTTATCATTAAACTTCTGGCCGCTTCTTTTTAACTCTTTCTTAGCCTCTTCAAGCAACTGATTTGCCTGACGCAATTCCTCAACCCCGGAAATCATCGGATACATCAATTTAAGATTCCCGTGCACGGAAGCCCTCAAGATAGCACGTAACTGCAACTTGAATATATCCGGGCGTGCCAGGCAAAACCGAATTGCCCTCCACCCTAAGAATGGCTGCATTTCATGAGGAATCTTGAATTGCGACAAAAATTTATCACCACCTATATCCAAAGTACGCACCACCACTGAATGCGGGCTCATTTCTTCAGCTACATACTTATAAGCCTGGTAATGTTCCTCTTCAGTAGGAGAATCTTGACGGTTCATATAGAAAAACTCTGTTCGGTATAGGCCAATTCCATGGCCGCCGTGCAATTTAACACTCGGGACCTCATCCGGAAATTCAATATTCGCATTAATTAAAACTATACGGCCATCGGTAGTAACCGTCGCTAAATCTTTTACCGATAAAAATTTATCGGTAATACCTTTTAACTTTTCAAGTTTCTTCTGATAATTATTGAGCGTTTCTTTATCAGGATCAACAATGACAATCCCTGTGCTGCCGTCAACAATCAGTACATCTCCCGGGTTAACTCTAGAGGTAACCCCTTCCAAGCCCACAACTGCCGGTATCTCCAGAGATTTAGCCATAATGGCAGTATGTGAAGTCTTACCGCCAATATCCGTAACAAAAGCAGCAACATTCTTGGAGTGCATTGCTGCGGTATCCGAGGGAGAAATATCATGCGCAACAATAATCGCCCTGCCCTCAAGATCATCTAACCCTTTCCTTTTTTTGCCCAGAAGATTCCTTAAAATCCTTTTGCCGACATCACTAATATCTGCAATGCGTTCCTTAAGATATTCATCTTCAATTTTTAAAAACACGCTGATATATTTTTTTAAAACTTCAGAAAAAATATACGCGACATTTAGCTGTTCTTTTTTAAGACGGCTGATCACCTCTTCGATGAGCATCCGGTCTTCCAAAACTAACAGGTGCGCATCGAAAATCTGCGCCTCCTGCTGCCCCATGTCCGTGCTGATTTTCTTCTGCAATTCAATAATTTCACGGCGCGTCTGAATTAATGCTTCTTCAAAAAGTTGAATTTGCGCAGGAATATCTGACCAGGCGATTGTTTCCCGGGAAATAATAAGTTCTTCTTTACCCAGCATATAAGCCGGGCCGGGAAATCTCGTCAGGCCTTATTGGATCTCTGGGAATATCAAATTCCTCTTTACCAATCTTATAAGCCTTGGCAATACTGATTCCAGGCGACGCAGCTATGCCTTTTAACTTTATCATGCCAAATCCTCCCGAGCTACCACCTTTTCCAGTTCCACCAAAGCGACTTCCGCGTCTTTGCCGTCCGCTTCCAGAATTATCTCGCTACCCTGCTCTGCTCCTAACATAAGAATACCCATAATGGACTTACCATTTACTTCTTCGGTATCATGACGCACAGTAATCCGGGCATCAAATTTATTAGCAATCTGCACAAATACAGCAGCAGGCCGCGCATGCAACCCTTGTTTATTTTTTACGATTAATTCTTTTTTAACTAGTGGCATAGTTAGCAAACACCTTACTATTAATTTTATCGAAATTTGAGCACTAATAAAAATCTAGCGAAATCCTTGCGCGTAGCGCAAAGCCCTAAGCTTCAAATCCCCTAAATCTCCTCAATAAAGCTTAAAATAATCTTGGCTAACTTTTCCGCATCGTGGCGAATCACCCCATCCTGAATCATGCTGAAATCTTCCTCAACTACCCGCACCCCAAGATTCTCAATCTTTTTGCGGTCATTAACCACTAAAATAGAATTATCCTTAGAGTAGCGCTTTAAAATCTCATCAGGAACTTCGCCGTTATTTATCACACAATAATCCAATATTTCCTCATTGCTATGTTTTAATAAAGCCTTAATATGATCGGAAACGCTGTAGCCATCGGTCTCCCCCGGCTGAGTCATTACATTACAAACATAAACCTTGACTGCTTCTGATTTTTCGATTTCTTGAGCAATCTCTTTAATTAACAAATTCGGGATTATGCTCGTATATAAAGAACCCGGCCCCAAGACAATAATCTGCGCTTCTTTAATCGCTTTTAAGGCATCAGGCGTAGCTAACGGATGTTCAGGAGTAAGACTTACCATACTAATCCTCTTTTTAGCTTTGGGAATTTGTTCTTCCCCGGCAACCATTGAACCATCTGAATAATGTGCTACCAACGTAACATCACCTAATGTCGAGGGGATAACCTGCCCTCGCAAGGCTAAAACTTTGCTCGTTTCCTTAATCGCTTTTTCAAAATCGCCAGTCAGGCGCGTCATTACTGTCAGGAAAAGATTACCGAATGAGTGCCCGGAAAATTCTGAATTAGCATCAAACCGGAACTGAAAAAGATCGCGCATCAATGTCGGTGCATCAGCTAAAGCCACCAGACAGTTACGGATATCCCCAGGAGGCAAAACATCAAATTGCTGCCGTAGGCGTCCGCTAGAACCACCATTATCCGCCACCGTAACTACAGCAGAAATGTTGGAGGTGTAATTCTTTAACCCGCTCAAAAGAACAGACAACCCTGTCCCGCCGCCAACAGTAACAATCCGCGGCCCGCGGCTTAACTGTTTCTTTTGGTACAAAATGTCAATTAACTCTGTTCCCCTGGAGGATGGAACAAATATAGCAATAAAAGAACGCATCAGGCGCTTAATACCCAGAATTAAAATAATAATTCCGGAAATTACAATTAAGGCATCCAGAATCTGAATTAACCAAAATTCTTCGCTGCGCAGATTAGCCGTACCTAAAATTAAAAGCACGACCCCGAAAGCACTTAAACCTACCCAGCGCTTAATTCCTATACCTGGAGAAAACCATTTTAAGATATCGCTAGCATCAGTTTTCATCTTTAATACTTTTTGCAGTATATAATTAAAAGGATAATCCTTACTCGCCTACGTTAGTAAGAAATTTATTCAATAAAGACAATTAGATTAAATCTTTTTTTCATCTTCCTGCGTAATAACCTTAATCACGGATTTTTCATCCATGCAGGTACGCAGTGTATCGCGGAAGTATTTATCCTTTAAAAGACGAGATATTCTAGCTAATGCTTTAAGATGAGGGCCGGCGGAATCCTGCGGGGCAACCAGTAAAAAGAAAATATAAGCTAATTCACCGTCTAGGGAATCAAAATCCACGCCTTTTTTAGAAAGGCCAAAAGCGGCCACGAGCTTATCCACACAATCACACTTTGCATGTGGTATAGCTATACCTTGACCGATGGCTGTTGAGCCTAAAGCCTCTCTAGACATCAACGCATCAATAAGCTTATTGCGATTACGTTTTTCTACATCACCGGCTTCAATTAAAAAATCCACCATTTCTTTGATTACATCTTCTTTGCTAGTGGATTTAATATCAGTAAGAATAGCTTTTTTCGAGAGAAAATCCATTATCTGCATTTGTTACTCCTTTTTAAGTGTTTTATTTCCGCCAATTTTGCGGCGAGCAAATTCTTGTATTATATTTTAATGGAGCGGGAGACGGGATTCGAACCCGCGACATCAACCTTGGCAAGGTTGCGCTCTAGCCAGCTGAGCTACTCCCGCGACACCTGTCGCGCACCCGCGCAATACCAATCAGCGCGGGGTGCTGCGTTGCCTAACGAACACGGCACTTGCGCAATTTCGCCACCTGGCGAACACCAACGCAATTCCAATAAGCGTTGGGTGACCGAATCTGCGTCGGGTGCTGCAAGATACCTATTGCGCACCAACGCAATTCCGCTTAGCGCTGGGTGTGCATGCCTAGTGAAAACCTTATTGGGCGGAAGAGGATTTTCCCGCCAATTTTCTGCCCTTCACCACACCTAATAATGCGGACGGAGGGATTTGAACCTTCAAGGGTTGCCCCAATAGCTCCTAAGGCTATCGCGTCTGCCAATTTCGCCACGTCCGCGTAAATCAAATCTATCGAGCGACACAGGCGGGATTTCGCCACCACAAATATAACGGTGGCTCAAGAACGCATACCCTCGTCGCGGTACAAATTATACTGAGCCTCCCGCGACTCGAACGCGGCACAACCACATTAAAAGTGTGGTGCTCTACCTGATGAGCTAGAGGCCCAAAATGTAATGAGCACTTGACTTACGAGCACGCCAGTGCGAGTAAGTCAATGTGCGAATTAATCCCCGCGCTTAGCTTCAAATATAGAGAAGCTGCGGGGACATTCCCAACAAAATCTAAAACTCCAAAACTTCCTTTTCTTTAGACTTCAGAAGTTCATCAATCTTAGCAATATATCTATCTACTACTTTTTGTAATTCATCAATACCGCGGAATTTTTCATCTTCAGAAATCAGTTTATCTTTTTCCATCTTTTCCACGGATTCTTTAGCGTCTCTTCTAATCGTACGCATGGATACCCGGCCATCTTCAGACATTTTATGTAACAACTTAGCCATTTCCTGGCGTCTCTCTTTAGACAGCTGCGGAACAGCAATTCTAATAACTTTACCATCATTGGAAGGACTAACCCCCAGATTAGATTTTAAAATTGCCTTTTCAATCTCCACAATCGCCGTAACATCCCAGGGTTGAATAACAATTAAATGCGCATCCGGCGCAGATATTGCCGCCAGCTGTTTTAACATAGTCAAAGTTCCATAATAATCAATATGCAAACCTTCCACTAAACTCGGAGATGCCCTGCCCGTTCTTACTTCATGAAATTGGCGATTCATCGATTCAAAAGCCTTTTTCATTTTCTCTTCAGTACCCTGGACCTAAAACTACACGCTTAATATTACCCACGCAATTAAGATTGAACACAACAATCGGTAATTTATTATCCATGCATAAACTGATTGCCGTAGCATCCATTACTTTTAAACCTTTTTTAAGCACATCGATATATTTTAATTGCGCGAATTTTCTGGCATCCTTTACTTTCATCGGATCAGCAGAATAAACTCCGTCAACTTTAGTCGCTTTCAAAATAGCATCGGCATTAATCTCCATCGCCCGCAAAGCAGCCGCAGTATCGGTAGTAAAATAAGGATTGCCGGTTCCGGCAACGAAAATAACTACTCTGCCTTTTTCTAAATGCCGAATCGCCCTTCTTTTAATATAAGGCTCAGCAATCCTTTGCATTTCAATTGCAGTCATTACCCGGGTAGGTACGCCGGTTTTTTCTAAAGCATCCTGGAGAGAAAGCCCATTAATTACAGTAGCCAACATCCCCATGTAATCTGCTACACTGCGATCCAAATCCAGCCCCCGGCAAGCAGTGTTTTCTTGGCCGCGCAGAATATTTCCTGCGCCTAAAACTACCGCTACATCTACCGCCAGCTCCCTAACTTCTTTAATCTGACGCGAGATAGATAAAAGGACTTGCGGGTCTATACCGTGTGTCTGCTTACCCTGAAGTGCCTCACCACTAAGTTTAAGGACAATTCTCTTGTAAGCCGGTTTGGTCATTTATTCGCCAATCTTGTAGCGGATAAACCTGCGGATAACAATATTTTCACCCAGTTTTGCCACAATGCTGCCTAAATAATCTTTAATCAGTAAGCTTGAGTCTTTCACAAAAACCTGCTCCAACAAACAACTGTTTTTATAATATTCTTCTTTATTTTTTTCATGCTTTAACACTTCTTCCGGAACATCTTCTTTTTTGATATATTCAGGGCTGGTTGCGGCAATCTGCATGGCCAGGTCCTTAGTAAACTTCATGAAATCTTCATTTCTAGCCACAAAATCAGATTCGCAATCAACCTCTAATAAAACTCCGATTTTATTGCCATAATGGATATCCAATAAAACTCCGATTTTATTGCCATGATGTATATAGCAATCAACCCTACCTTCTTTGGCAGCCCGTCCCTGTTTCTTAGCAGCAATCTCTAAGCCCTGCTTACGCAATAAAATCACTGCTTGTTTTATATCCCCCTTGGTCTCCTCTAGGGCTTTTTTACAATGCGCGACACTTGCGCATGTTAAATCTCTTAATTCTTTAATTGCATTAACTGAACTTTTCACCCTACACCTTCTCTTTCCTGTTTAATAATATTTTATAATTTTATTCCAAACCTTCAAACATTAACTAACAATATCTGATGCGGAGTGGAGTTACCCTTTTTTCCTTAGTTTCGGTTTAACTTCTACGGCGGCTTTCAAATGCGCCCTTTTTACCGCTGCTGCTTCATCAGTAGGTTGGCTATCCTCAACAATTTCTTCAATTTCTTTAATTTTGATCTCTTCTTCCGGAAGGACTTCTGGAGAAATATCCGCTTTGGCCTCTTCTACTTTAACCCCTTCCTGAGCAAGATAAGAAAGGAACTTCTTCCTTCCTTCGATAATTGTATCGGCAATAATCGTAACTACGGTACGGATAGATTTGGTAGCATCATCATTACCCGGAATCGGATAATCTACTAAATCCGGATTGGAATTAGTATCAATTAATCCAATAATCGGAATCCCCAATCTGCGCGCCTCGCGCACTGCGGTCTCTTCTTTTTTAGTATCCACAACGAATGCCGCCTTAGGCATACGCTCCATGGGCACAATTCCTGAAAAGTTCTTATTAAGCTTAGCCAACTCTTTTTCCAGGCGGGCAATCTCTTTCTTAGTCAGCTTCTCAAATGTCCCGTCAGTACGCATCTTCTCAATGTCCTTAAGACGGTTAATACTTTTTTTAATCGTGGCAAAATTAGTCAACATGCCGCCCGGCCAACGGTCAGTAACATAATACATTCCGCTGCGGATAGCCTCTTGCTTAATTACATCCTGAGCCTGCTTTTTCGTCCCCACAAAAAGGACAAATTCCCCTTTAGAGGTTATCTCCATTAAGAAATCCCGGGCAGCATTAATACACTCCTCGGTCTTTTCCAAATCAATAATATAGATACCGCTTCTGGCTCCAAAGATAAATTTCTTCATTTTGGGATTCCAGCGTTTAGTCTGGTGACCAAAATGTACACCTGCTTCTAAAAGTTGCTTGATTAAGTCTGATGGCACGTCTTTTATCCCCCTTTTTTTGGCTTTGGCTTTTTAAATCGCCAGGCCAAGTTTCATAATTTAACTGGTTAGTATGTTTTCTGACCTTTGGTTGCGGAAGCAACGTATCCGATCCCCAATAACGGGGCTACGCCGCGAAAACAACACGTTCAACATCTTTTATAGAACAAAATGCTGCGGTAGAAAGTTAATCGGGTAATTATAGCAAAATTTTACTTATTTGCAACTACTTTTGTAGTTCTTGTGCTGTGTAAAGCCGTTTATATAAACCACCCTTTTCCAACAACTGGCTGTGGGTTCCCTGCTCAACAATCATTCCTTTATCCAAAACTACAATCCTGTTAGCGTTTCTTACCGTAGAAAGCCGGTGTGCAATCATAAATACCGTTCTGCCGGTGACCAAGCGGTCTAGCGCTTCCTGCACAATACGCTCAGATGTAGAATCCAATTGCGAAGTAGCTTCATCTAAAATTAATATCGGAGCATCCTTAAGTAGTGCACGGGCGATCGCAATCCGCTGACGTTCCCCGCCGGAAATCATTACTCCCCGGTCACCAATAATTGTATCATAACCTTGCGGGCAGTTAAGGATAAAATCGTGCGCATGCGCTCTCTTAGCTGCTTCTTCTATCTGTGCAAAAGAGGCATTGGGCTTACCATAAGCAATATTGGAACGTATCGTATCATTAAACAACATGGTCTCTTGATTAACTATACCTATTTGGCTGCGTAATGACTTTAAGCTAAACTCCCGGATATTCACTCCATCAATCAATATCTCTCCGCTCTGCGGATCATAAAAACGCGGGATAAGGTCTACCAGGGTACTTTTACCCGAACCGCTCGGGCCGACAATTGCCAGCATCTGGCCATATTCAATATCTAAATTAACGCCTTTTAAGATTTGTGCATCCGCATAACTAAAGCAAATATTACTAAATTTAATACTCTTATTAAAACCGCTCAAAACCTTTGCTGATAAGGATTCTTTTACGCTAGCTTCTGTTTCCAACACTTCATGAATACGCTCACTAGCGGCCATAGCCTGCTGATTCAAAACATTAACTTGGCTTAATTTCTTAAACGGCCGGATCAAGGATAGCAATGAACCAAGAAAAAGGCCAAAAACCCCAAAAGATAACCTTCCGGTAATCACCTCCCGGCCTCCCCAAAAGAAAACCAAAACACCAGCGACTACTCCTAAAAATTCCGTGGAATGGTTAAGCAAAAGCGTACGCTTAATCGTTTTCATGCAAATCTTATAATAATCTGCATTTACCCGGTTAAATTTATTCACTTCATACTCTTCCATATTAAAAGCCTTAACCACCCTAGCTCCCATAATCGTCTCATAAAGCAAAGAATTCGTATCAGCGATCTTTTCCTGGGAACGCTTGGAAAGCTTCCTCAATGCTTTGCCAACTTTTATAATCGGAAAACTAATTAAAGGTAAGAAAACAAACGAAACCAAAGCCATTTTAAAATAGATAAAGAAAATAACCGCAGCAAAAATAACTACCTGCAGGCTCTGATAGATTAAATCCGTTGAACCATAAGATACGGCATTCTCCACAAGCCTAACATCATTAGTAATCCGCGACATCAGCTCGCCACCGCGTTTATGCGTAAAATAGTTAAGAGATAAGGATTGAATTTTAGCGTAAAGCTGGCTCTTGATGTCCCGGACCACCCGCTGGCCAATATCTGACATGAAATAGCTCTGAAAAAACCCAAAAATGCCTTTGAATAAAAAAAGAAACAGAACAACAACTACCATGTAATTAAGCAGGATTTCCGGGGGAGTATTATTTATTTTATCTACAAAACTTGTCATAAAATCAGGTAATTTGGTAGGGATAATAATCTTTTTGTTAGTCAGGACCTTATCTGCCAAAGGTACCATCATGGCTAAAGATACCCCATCAAACACAGCCGAAAACCCCATACAAACAATCGCCACGAAAAAAAGCCACTTATAAGGTTTGACAAATTGCAATAACTTCAGATAATCCTTCATCTTTTACCTTTCTTTAAGAAAGTTATTTTAACATATACCATTGGCCATAGCAAACCTTTTTATTGCTTTTTTAATGATTTTAGGACTTTATTAGTAGAGACGCAAAATTTTGCGTCTCTACATTATGTTTGGCTAAAAATAAAGGGTAATATTCAAAATAAGATGAATTCTGTCTTTTGGAAAATGCTTTCTTTTTCCTGTCTTTTAGGCTTGAAAAAAGAATAAATCGACAGTAAACTTTATTATAGCGGTTAGATTTTTCTGATACTTTAATGAAAGCATTAGCTAAGGAGGACATTATGATTAAAATAATTGGAATTCTCGCAGTAGCAATGTTTTTATCGGTAGTATCAAGTAATGCATGGGCAAACGTAAAAGGCGTGAGAACAATGGAAGAAACATTAAGCCCTAAATTAACTGCTACTCCAACACCAACTCCCAGGCCAACCATTAGCTCTACTAAACCTATGGTCGGTTGTTATATATCTATAACCTCGAAAATTACGAAAACAACTGTTGCTCCAACAACAACTCCTAATAAAGGAATAATGACAAGTGATGCATTTATTAAAGCATTGAAATCGGGTAAAACAGTAACTTTTAGTGAAGCCGGCAATTTCGTTTCCTCCAATACTACTTCTAAACTAACTGCTACTCCAACACCAACTCCCAGGCCAACTGTTAGCCCAACACCAGCTCGTAATATTATGACATCCGATGAAATTATTAAAACATTTAAAACAAACAACACCATAACTTTTAGTACTGACTAGAAAAACCCAGAAGCAAATAGGGACAGAGCTGTCCTTTCTTTAACAAAAACATATAGCTTATGCCATTTGTGCATCCATAAAAACAACACCCCCCCATTAAAAATTCCTATTGCAAGTACCCTATAGCTCTGCTATGATTTTAAGCATGAATAATAAATTAAGGATAGGCGTAATAGGAGTTGGACATCTAGGCAGTATTCATGCTAAAATTTATAAGCAAATTCCCGGATGTACCTTGGTTGGGATATGTGACTCTGACCCGGCGAGGCTAAAAGAAGTATCCGGTTCCCTAAGAGTACCCGGATATACCGATATTGCGCAGCTATTGGGTAAAATTGATGCTGCCAGTGTGGCTGTACCTACCCGCCTGCACCATAAAGTAGCCGAAGAGCTTTTAAAACACAATATACATCTTCTGGTTGAGAAACCATTTACCGTTAACCTGGAAGAAGCAGATCAACTAATTGAATTAGCACAAAAACAGGGGCTCATTCTGCAAGTCGGACACATCGAAAGATTCAACTCTGCTTTTAATGCTACTCAGAAAATAATCAGCAACCCGAAATTTATTGAATGCCACCGCCTCTCCCCCTTCCCGAACCGCTCGCTGGATGTAGGCGCTGTTTTAGACATCATGATCCACGACATAGATATCGTTTTAGGGCTAGTAAATTCGCCGTTGGAGAAAACAGAATCCGTTGGAATTAATGTACTTACTTCTTTTGAAGATATCGCCAACGCCCGATTAACCTTTAAAAACGGCTGTATCGCCAACCTTACTGCCAGCCGCGTATCTGACGAAATAATGCGCAAAATCCGTATATTTCAGGAAAATACTTATATATCTTTGGATTATAAAAATGCCGCAGCTTGCGTATACCGCAAAGTCCAGGATAAAATAACTAAAGAACGCCTGCCGATTGAAAAAGAACAACCCTTACAAAAAGAACTGGCATCATTTGTTGACTGCGTAATTAATAAAAAAGAACCTCTGGTTTCAGGACCAGTCGCCAGAGAAGCCTTAGCAGTTGCTTTAACTATCCAAGAACAGATATGGCACAAATAAACCAATCCACAACACATTGCCTCAATAATTCCGGTGAGCGAAATACTCAAGCGGCCATCACCTATCCGCTTTCCGATAAGCACGACTTTGAGCCGCGGAGCATAAGGAAAGTTTTCATTATTTGCGGGGAGCCCTCCGGAGATCTCTTGGCGGGCGATCTAGTATCGGCAATCCAGAAATTACAACCCCAGATTGAATTTTCCGCAGTTGGAGGCTTACGCCTGGCTAAAACCGGAGCCAGCATCTTTTACAATATCAGCGAACTTTCTGTAATGGGATTCTTTGATGTTTTAAAAAAACTACCCCGCTTCCTGAAGTTAAAAAAAATGGTCTTGGAAAAGATCGATACAGATAAACCTGATTGCCTGATTTTAGTTGATTTTTCAGGCTTTAACCTGCGTTTAGCTAAAGCGGTCAATAAACGTATCCCGGTTATTTACTATGTCAGCCCGCAAATCTGGGCTTCCCGAGAAGGCCGAATCAATTGCATTAAAAAATTTATCTCAACAATCTTTGTACTTTTTAAATTTGAAGAAAAATTCTACCATAAGTATCAAATCAAGGCAACTTTTGTCGGCCATCCCTTAATAGACCTAGTACACCCATCTACGGATAAACCGATTTTCTTAAACCGCTTGAAAATAGATCCAGCTAAAAAAATTATCGCCCTGCTTCCCGGATCGCGTAAACAGGAAATCAAATTAATCCTGCCCATAATGCTTAAAGCTGCTCAACTCATCAATAAAATAATCCCTGAAACACAGTTTATTATCGCTAAAACACCCAACCTAGACGCTCAAATATATTTGGCAGAATGTAAAAAATTTGCCTTGGATTTAAAAATTATTGATAACCAGGCTTACGATTGCTTAAACATCGCCCAAGCCGGGATAGTTTGTTCGGGAACCGCTACTTTAGAAACAGCAATTATACAAAAACCTTTTGTAATTGTATATAAAACTAACTTATTCAATTATTTACTTTATCGACCACAAATAAAGGTTCCTTATATCGGAATAGTCAACATTGTGGCAGGAAAAAAGATAGTTCCGGAATTTATCCAATTCGACGCCCGGCCCAAAATTATTGCTAAATCTATTATTGAACTTTTACAAAACTCTCTCTCTGCCCAAAAAATGATTCAGGATCTAAAAATAGTAAAAGATACACTGGGAGAGCCTGGAGCAGCAGAACGCGCAGCTAAGCTCATCTTAGAATTCCTTCAAAAATAAAGGGGACGGTTCTCTTTTTGTATTTTTGGCTTGAGAGAACCGTCCCCTAGTTTTTAGCTAAAGCAATCCTCGATTTCCTCCAAAATTAATCTAAAGAAGGAGGATTTTTATTTTTCTCTGGCTAGCTTTATACGCTCATCAATCGGCGGGTGGCTAAAGAAGAAAAACTTAATTAGCGGATGAGGCGAACGATCGGCAAGGTTTTGTTCAGCCAGCTTTTCCATAAGGCTGATAAATGCCTCTTTGGCTCCAGTAGCTTTTAACGCCATTAAATCTGCATCTTTTTCAAACCGGCGGCTTACATATGCCTCCAGCGGCTGCAGCAATACTCCAAAAAGCATAAAATACAGAAAAACCAGCGGCAAGCTGGCTATTTGCTCCAAAGAATTCAACTTAAAGAACGCCAAAGTATAAATACTGGTCTTAAAAATTAGATAAAATAGCCCCAAAGTCACCAGCGAATTTACAGCGATTAGCTTAAAGATATGTTTAAGACGATAATGCGCAAATTCATGCGCTAAAATTACTTCCACTTCATCATGCGTATATTTGTCTTTCAAAGTATCCGCAAGAAGCACGCGTTTACTTTTACCCATACCGCAAAAAGCAGCATTGGCCTTAAGCGATTTTTTACTTAAATCAATTTGGAAAACATCCAATAATTTAACCTGCATCTTGCCGGCGAGCTTAAAAATCCTTTGGCGCAAGACTTCATCATCCAGTTTTTTGTATTTAAAAAACAGCGGAATAATTAAAACCGGTGTTAATTTAGCCAAAATCAAGCTAAAAACTATCCATAGAATAGCAACCACCAGCCACCATTGATTAAACTTACTCAAAATCCAATAAAAAGACAAAATCAGGATCAAAGAAATAATATAACCCAATACTCCGGATTTTAACTGATCCATCCACCATGCCCCGATTTTTTGCTCCGAAAGTTTAAATTTGTGCTCTAATTTAAAACTAGAATAGAAATTAATCGGCAGGTTCAATAAATAATAAAGAAAAAAACTAACCAACAAAAATGCAGCAATCAACAAGTAATGCGGCAAACAGATACCCTTAAAAAAATCTTCCAGAAACAAAGAAAGCCCTGAACCTAAAAAAATCAGGATCAGGGCTATGCCATAAACCATGTCAATTATGCTAAAGGTATATTTCTGATGAGAATAGCTTTTGGCTAAACTTACTGAGTCTTCGATAAATAATGCGAACTTTAGCTTAAGACTCAGTAACATCTTACTTCTTGGCTGCTTTTGCTACAGGTGCCACATTTACAAAAGTACGCAACTTACCATGGCTGGTTTTTTTACGGGTAAAATATATTTTACCCGGGCAGGCGGCAAATAGAGTCCCTAAGCCGCGGACATTTACTCCGGCCTTATAAGTATCCACCCCGCGTACCAGAATCTCGCCAGTCTTCACAAGCTTACCACCGCTGGTTTTAAGCGCTTTATCTTTTTTAGGAGTTGAAAAACCACCGATCATTTTAAGGTCCTTTCGTTAATGTTTTAGTAAAACTCTAGCCGGCCAAGCCAGCTCACAACAAGACAAGATATTACCACAAATCCATTAATTAAGCAACACTTCTTCGTCCTTATCCGGAATATACACCGCTAACCCTTTTTGAGTTAGTATATCCGCCAGCATCTTAGATTGCTCAAGTTCTCCATGCACTAAAAAGATCCGCTTAAGCGGCAGGCAACCGGAGACAAAATCTAACAGCTCCCCCTGATCAGCATGGCCAGAAAAAGAGTTAATCACCACTACTTCGGCATTAAGCTCATACTCTACTCCGAATATTTTTACAAAAGGCGTCTTCTCCACTATTCTTCTGCCTAAAGTATCCTGCGCCATATACCCGACGACCAGAATCATATTGCGTGAATCTTCAATATTATTTTGCAAATGGTGTAGTACTCTACCGGATTCACACATTCCGCTTCCGGCAATAATAATCATCGGGCGCCGATCGGCATTCAATGCCTTGGATTCTTTTTGATCGCGGACAAAACGTAAATTTAACAGTTCAAACGGATTATCCCCCCGGCTAAAAGCCTGGCGGGTCCTTTCGTTTAAAAAATCCAGGTGATATTTAAACAGATCAGTAATATTAGTCGCTAAGGGACTATCGACATAGATGGGTACCGAAGGAATAATCTTTTCTTTAAGCAATTCATTCAAAAAGTAAATTACTTCCTGTGTGCGCTCCAAAGTAAACGAAGGAATAATCACCTTGCCCCCTCTTTTCACCGCCCGGGAGATAGCTTCTCTTAATTTTGACTGCGCTTCATCAATTGGCCGGTGCATCCGGCCGCCATAAGTAGATTCTAAAATTAAATAATCCAACCCCTTAGGAATTACCGGATTGCTTAAAAGCGGAAGATTTTTTCTTCCTAAATCCACAGCATAACCTAAACGTATACAGCGATCTGTATCTTTAATATCTAAAACAATAATGCCAGAGCCTAGAATATGCCCGGCATCAACAATCGTAGCAAATATGTCTTTAGCAATACAAAATTTCTGATTATAAGAAATCGAACGGAATATCCGCGTCGCTCTGGAAGCTTCTTTAGCGGTATAGAGGGCTTTACGCAAAGGCAGCCCCAGGCGCCGGTTTATTTTATTTACATAGCGCACATCTTCTTCCTGAATCTTACCAGAGTCCACCAGCATCAGGTCTGCTAAGTCCTTAGTGGCTGAGGTAGTATAAATCTTACAGCGTAATCCTTGTTTAATTAAATTAGGAATATTACCGCAATGATCAATGTGCGCATGCGACAAAACCATGGCTTTAATTGTTCGCGGATTATAATGAAAGGTCGTGTTGATTTTATAGAAAGCTTCGCGATGCCCCTGGAAAAGTCCACCATCCAGCAGTATATCCGTATTGCCCGCGGAAACCAAATGGCTTGAACCGGTAACTGTCCTTGCGCCTCCTAAAAATTTTATTTTAACCGGCATAGATTTAAGTTACAAAAAGATTGCGGGAAGAAAATTTCCCGTCAGTAGTTAAATTTACTCCTAAACGTTTTAAACCTACTTCATCTCCCGGGGTAGGAATATGGGTCATATGCACTTCACAGCCTTTTAGCTGCTCGAGCTTCTGCATGGCCAATTCAGCAGTATGACTGGTCGCCGCGCTGATCGCCAGAGCAATCAAACATTCCTCCAGATCCAAGTTTTCTGAATCTGACCTTAAGATATCTTTTTTTAATTTAGCAATCTGATTTATAACATGCGGGCTCAACAGCAGTATCTCATCCGGAATGCGCGCTAAAACTTTAAGCGCATTCATCACCAAACTGGATGCAGCATGCATAAGCCGGGAATTCTTCCCGGTAATTATCTCTCCATTATCTAACTGGATTGCCGCTCCACAGAATATTCCGTCATGCCCTTTATCCGCTCTCTCCGCGTCTTCTGCGGCTTTTCTGGCTACTTCCACCACCAACCGGTCGGTAACTTTTACCCCCATCTCATTCATCAGTAAAACTACTCTGTCTACGGTTTCTTTTTTTTCAATACCTAAAACATATTCACTGTTATATCGAAAATACCGGCGGATAAGCTCTTGTTTAGCCGCATCCTGTACGGCCTGATCATCAACAATTCCAAAGCCGGCGCGATTCACCCCCATGTCCGTCGGAGAGTTATAAGTGGGAAAATTAAAATTCTTAGTAAAAATCCGGCTGAGCATAAGCTTCAAAATAGGAAAACTCTCCACATCACGGTTATAATTAATCGTGGTCTGTTTATATTTATCCAGGTGAAACGGATCAACTAAATTAAAATCCTGAATATCAGCTGTGGCTGCTTCATAGGCAACATTGACCGGATGTTTTAAAGGCAAGTTCCATATCGGAAAGGTTTCAAATTTTGCGTATCCGGCGTTTATCCCGCGTTTATGCTCATGGAATAACTGCGATAGACAGGTAGACAGCTTGCCGCTATTGGGCCCAGGAGCAGTCACCACCACAATCGGGTTTTTGGTCTGAATATAATCATTTTTCCCGAAACCATTTTCACTGACAATCGCATCCACATCTACCGGATAGCCCGCAATCGGATAATGCAAATAAACTTTTACTCCGCGACGCTCCAGCTTATTTTTAAATATTACTGCCGAAGGCTGGTTGGTAAAACGCGTAATCACTACCGCCAGAATATCCAACCCCCATTTCCTTAAGTCATCAATTAATTTTAAAGTAGCCGCATCATAAGTAATACCAAAATCTCCGCGCACCCTGCCCTTTTCAATATCTGAAGCATATATGGAAAGCACGATATCAATCTTGTCTTTTAAACACTGCAATAACCTTATTTTTACATTAGGATCATAACCCGGCAGGACACGTGCGGCGTGATAATCAAAGCAAAGCTTACCGCCAAACTCCAAGTAAAGCTTATTATCAAAATTCTTTACTCTATCCAAAATAGCGGCAGTCTGATCTTTAAGGTATTTTTCATTATCAAAACCAGTTTTTTTAATCATCGCTTCCTCGTTGTTGGAGTTATTATATTATAGGTCGACTTGTTTGTAAAGGCTAGAAACGAGCTTATTCGTAGGTCGAATAAAAATAAGGAGTGTGAGCTTTAAATTCTGCTGCGCAAGTATCTACTAATTTAAAATCCGGAATAATATTCAGCGATTTTCTTAGATTATAAATCTCTGCTTCACTTAAAGATAGAAGCTGGCTTAACTGTTTATCGCTAAATCCATATTCCTTGGCTTTTTTCAGAAGCTCCGGAGGAAGATCGTTTTTATTATTAAGTATTTCTCTTTCACAATCGATAATCTCTTTAATATTGTGCAAAAACCAGCGGTCAATCTTAGTTAGATCATGGATCATCTCAATATCTAATTTAGCGCGAAAAGCATCGCCGATATAAAAAATCCTTTCAGCATTGGGCTGCCTTAATTTCCGATAAAGCTTATCCAAAACATCATTTTCAATTTTTACCTCTTCCTGATCCTTAAAGAGAATGCTTTCTAAACCAAATTTCTTAAGTTCTAACGCCCGCAGGCCTTTCTGCAGGGCTTCCTTAAATGTACGCCCGATCGCCATCGCTTCACCGACTGACTTCATAGATATTCCTAATGTGCTATCGGCTAAAGCAAATTTTTCGAAAGTAAAACGGGGTATCTTTACTACGCAATAATCAATCGCTGGTTCAAAACAAGCAGGGGTTAACTGAGTTATATCGTTGGGAATCTCATCTAAGGTATACCCTACAGCCAGTTTAGCGGCAATCTTAGCAATAGGAAAACCTGTAGCTTTGGAAGATAGTGCTGAACTACGGGAAACCCGCGGATTCATTTCAATAACTACCATCCTACCGGTTTCCGGATGTATGGCAAATTGGATATTTGAACCACCGGTAGAGACACCAATCTCGCGAATACAGGCAATGGCAGCATTACGCATTATCTGGTACTCTTTATTGGTAAGCGTTTGAATTGGCGCTACAGTAATGCTATCTCCAGTATGCACACCCATTGGATCAAAATTTTCAATCGTACAGATAACCACCACATTGTCTTTTAAATCACGCATTACTTCCAACTCGAATTCTTTCCAACCGATCACTGACTCTTCAACTAAAATTTCGCTAATGATACTAGATTCTAACCCACGCTTGGCTAATATCTTAAATTCTTCAATATTGTAGGCGATCGCCCCTCCGGCTCCTCCCATTGTAAAACTGGGCCGGATAATTATGGAAAAACCGATTTTTTTCATGGCCGCTTTAAATAATTGGCGATCTTCGCCTTTCTTTATCGCATTAATATCGGCACCAATAGTTTCGACTTTATATTTTTTTAATACGCCCTTTTGCGCTAATCCCATCGTCGTATTCAAAGCAGTCTGGCCGCCAAGGGTAGGCAATAATGCATCAGGTTTCTCCTTAGCAATAATCTTCTCCACGACTTCTACAGTAATTGGTTCAATATAAGTTTTATCCGCAATTCCCGGATCAGTCATAATCGTTGCCGGATTGGAATTAACCAAAACTATATGGTAACCTTCCTGTTTTAAGACTTTACAGGCCTGAGTACCCGAATAATCAAATTCGCAGGCCTGGCCGATCACGATCGGGCCGGATCCAATAATTAAAATTTTTTTAATATCTGTTCTTTTGGGCATTGTTTTATCTTTTTTTTGATTTTTGCATTAAACGGGCAAACTCCGCAAATAGATATTCGGCATCATGCGGCCCCGGAGCTGCTTCCGGATGAAACTGCACAGAAAATACCGGAAGCTTTTTATGTCTTAACCCTTCTAAAGTACCATCATTCAAATTTACATGGGTCAGCTGGACATCTTTCTTGGATAAAGAATCGATATCCACACAAAACCCGTGATTCTGGCTGGTAATATAAACTTTTCCCGTTTTAAGATCCTTGACCGGATGATTGGCGCCGTGATGCCCGAATTTAAGTTTATAAGTTTTACCTCCCAAAGCTAATCCCAGCATTTGATGCCCCAGGCAAATCCCAAAGATAGGAACATGTCCAATAAGCGCAGCCACGGTCTTGACCACATAACCTACTGCCGCTGGGTCACCAGGGCCATTGGAGAGCAAAACTCCATCAGGATGAATATCGAGTATCTCTTTAGCAGTTGCCTGCGCTGGCAATACCGTAACATTACATTTATAGCGCAACAATTCTCTTAATATATTATATTTTACTCCACAGTCTAAAACTACTACCTTAAATTTAGCATCTTTAATCTGCGTATAAGTGTATTTCCTGGGAATAGTAACCTCTTTAACTAAATCTACTCCCACCAAGCCTCGGCTAGCCTTCACTTTATTCATCAGACTATTTTCGTCAAAATCTACAGTCGATAGAATTGATTTCATTGAACCCTGTTCCCTAATGCGCAAAGTTAATTGGCGGGTATCAATGCCTTCAATCCCCAAAATATTATTCTCTTTCAAATATTCGCCCAGCCCCTGTTCTTTTCTCCAGTTACTGGCAATCTTACTATATTCCTTAACCACTAACCCCTCTAAGAAAGGCCGACGGCTTTCTACATCTTCCTTATTAATTCCATAGTTTCCGATTAAAGGATAGGTCATCGTCACAATTTGGCCCTTATAAGAAGGATCAGTAATAATTTCCTGGTATCCAGCCATACTGGTATTAAAAACAACCTCCCCGAGCGACTCCCCGCTGGCGCCAAAGGAATAGCCTTTAAATATTGTACCGTCTTCTAAAACAAGGATTGCCTGCATGGTTATTTTTTTTCTGCCGCAGCGCGGATAAGCTGGCTAAACAAGGGATGCGCAGCGTCGGGTTTGGACTTAAATTCCGGGTGAAACTGCACTGCGATAAAATACGGATGATTTTTTAACTCTATAATTTCCACCAGGTTCTTTTTCTGATAAATCCCGGAGAAAACCATACCGCAAGATTCAAGTAATTTACGAAATTTATTATTGAATTCATACCGGTGGCGGTGCCGCTCTGAAATAAGACTTTGCTTATAAACTTTAGCCGCCAGAGTATTGGCTTTAATTTTACAAGGATAAGCACCCAAACGCATAGTACCGCCCAGATCTTTAACCTCTTTTTGCTCAAGCAAAAGGCTGATCACAGGATTTTTGGTCTTAGGCTTAAACTCTGTAGAATTGGCATCTTTTAAACCACAGACTCCTCGTGCGAAATCTACAACCGCACACTGCATTCCTAAACAAAGCCCTAAAAACGGCACCTTATTCTTGCGGGCAAAACCAATTGCTTTAATCTTACCTTCAATACCACGGCCGCCGAAACCCCCAGGAACTAAAATTGCATCCATGCCCTTAAGTAATTTCTCCGGCCCATGCTTTTCGATATCCTCTGAATCAATTTTACTGACTTCAACTTTTACCTGGTTATTGATTGCCGCATGAGTAATCGCTTCATAAATAGATTTATAGGCATCCTGCAAACCGATATATTTACCCACTACTGCCACCTGTACAGTTTTCTTCGGAGAAAAAAGGCGCTCCACCACATTTTTCTGCCAATCCTGCAAGTTTGAAGGCTTAGAAATCAGGCTAAAATGGCTCAAAATTATCTCATCCAGAATCTGCTCTTTAAAAACTAACGGGATCTGATAAATTGACTCTACATCGGGAGACTCAATTACGGCTTCTTTTCTTACATTACAAAATAAAGATATTTTTTCCTTAACCTCATCAGAAAGCGGTTTTTCCGTACGGCAAATCAATATGTCCGGCAAAATACCGATCTGGCGTAAAGTCTGCACGCTATGCTGAGTAGGTTTAGTCTTAATTTCATCGGCAACCTTGATATAGGGGACTAGAGTTAAATGAATATATAAAACATTCTTTTCACCAACATCCAGCTTAAATTGCCGCGCAGCTTCCAGAAAAGGAAGGCTTTCAATATCTCCAACTGTGCCGCCAATTTCAATCAACACAATATCCGCCTGGCTGACTTCCGCTACCTTTTTAATCCTATTTTTTATTTCACCGGTAATATGCGGAATAACCTGAATAGTTTTACCTAAATAATCCCCGCGGCGCTCATGCGAAATTACCGTATTATAAACCTGTCCGGTAGTAGCATTATTAAATTTAGTCATGGAAGCCTTGGTAAATCTTTCATAATGCCCCAAGTCTAGATCGGTTTCCGCACCGTCTTCAGTAACATAAACCTCTCCATGCTGATAAGGGTTCATTGTTCCCGGATCAACATTAATATACGGGTCAAGCTTCATCAAGGTTACCTTAAGGCTTCTGGATTCCAGGATTTTAGCAATAGAGGCAGCGGCAATCCCCTTGCCTAAGCTTGAAATAACACCACCAGTTATAAAAATATATTTAGTCATAGGTTTACACAAAAAAAGCGTTTAGTGCCGATAATCCGGCTGCTAAACGCCTTTGTTTATATAAATATAACATAATATCCGGAAATGTCAAATTCTTTTAAGTCAAACTCTTTAAACTTTTATCTAGAGCCAAACCCTTGCGCTTTCTGCGAAGGCTTGATTACCGCAAAACAACAAGAATATATCCCTATAACTTAAGAACAAAAATACTTAGCCCAATTTCAGATAATCTTTCCCTTCTTTCCAAGGATTAAGATACCGCTCAATATTCAAACTACCATCCTGCACTAAATCCACAGTACGCTTCTTATCGGCCGGAAAAACTATTTCAATCTTGGGCCTACGGATATCAGCTTCATTTTGTCCTCTAACTAATGCTATGCTGCCATCGCTTAAAGCCACCACTGAACCAACCGGCCAAAATCCCATAATTCCAAAAAATTTATCCAATAACTCAGGATCAAAAGCACTGCCTTTATCCCGGTTCATTATGCCATACACCACATCCGGGGAATAATCCTGTTTGTAACCCCGCCTTTGCGAAAGAGCATCATAAACATCGCAGATAGAAACAATCAATGAAGCAATATGCTGTTTTCTTGGAAAAATTGACCGTGGATATCCGGAAGAGTCATACTTTAAATGATGCTCAAAACAAACAACCACCGGCAGGATACCTAGAGTGTGCACATACTTAAGCATAATTTCCGCCCCCAGCAAGGTATGACTTTTCATCCTGCCAAACTCCTGGTCTGTCAATTGCCCCGGCTTATGCAGTATTCTACGCGAAATAAATAACTTACCAATATCATGATACATTGCCGCAATTCCAATACTTAAAATATCTTTCTGATCAAAACCTAAACGCGAAGAAAAATACATAGAAAAAATAGAAACATTAAGCATATGCATGTAGGTTTCGGTATCATACCTTTTTAAAGTAGCCAACTTAAGCATTTCCTGACGCTGAGAACTAAAATTTTCCATAATACTGCTTAAAGAAAATTCAAGCCCCTGATGATCAATCTTTTCGGAATTAAGCACCCGATCCAGGGCCTGCCCCACCACATCCGCGGAAGAATCATAAAGTTCCGCTTGAGCCAGCGTA
This sequence comes from Candidatus Omnitrophota bacterium, assembly GCA_026387265.1. GTDB lineage: Bacteria > Omnitrophota > Gorgyraeia > Gygaellales > Profunditerraquicolaceae > UBA6249. The sequence goes on along the minus strand of JAPLLZ010000031.1, from coordinate 13,568 downwards.
AAACTATCCCTGCCCTGTTGAGAATCAACTTTAAGTTTACCGATAATGATATGTTCAACCCCAATTTGGCTAAGAGCATCCTGCAAATCGCCCTTAAAATATTCTTTGGGCCCAGCGATAAAACTAACAAATCTGGACAACTCATCTTTATTTAGCCCGCGATAAAATGCAATTCTTTCTATATTTCTTTCTTTCAAATAAAGAATGACCGAACGTAAAAATTTCGCTAAATCAAATAAAATTTCTTTTTCAAAAGCTAATTCTTCACCGACAATACCAATCACCATCTCCTGGCGCAAAGATAACACTTCTGTAAAAGCCTCAAATGACCTATCCAGTGATTTCAGAAACATCGGATGTGCTGACCCGTACATTTTTAGGGCCTGAAGACAGGCAAAAAAACCTTTAAAAGCTGCTTCAATATTATTTAACATTCCACTCCTTTAAAATCTGTTTTGCCTTATCGCGTAATTTGCGGTTCCAAAAGAATCTCCTGCGGCTTAACTCATTAACCCAACTGGTAGCCTCCTTAAAACCCAGGTCAGAAACAATCTGCAGATTTTCCATAAGTAACTCATTTTTCCCGCCAAAAAAACTGGGAATTTTAAACAAAAGGTCTAAAGCTCCATCCTTAGCCTGGCTATCCAGCATCAAAACAGAAAGCAAATTTTTCCTAAGTGACGGGGAATCCGTATTTAATTGACGCATTAAAAACTCCACATCCACCTTTTTTAATTTGCGCATAATATTTAAAATCTGAACTTTGATTATTTCGTTAACCGAAGAATAAATATAATCTAAAATCCCCTTAGTTACGGGTGCCGTAAGTTGGCCTAGAGCTTCTACCAGGTCAAAAATAAAATCAATATCCTGAAGTTTTTCTTCTACTTTTTTATAAAAGATATCCAGGTTACCTGGGAAAAATTTAAAGAATAATTTTAAAACATATTGATTTGTTTTCTCCCCGGAAAATATTTTATGCAGATAAAAACCTGCTTCCTGGCTGGGAGAAGAGATAAAATAAAGAAAAAACTCCTGTTCCGGCAACAAACTCTGATTTAACACAATATTTTCAATAAAAGTAGAAAGTTTCTTTTCCAGATCAATACATACGCCATTGCCTTCTTTTTTTCTTTTAATCAAGAGGCTGCGCAAATCTTTTAAAAAATTGAAATCATTCTCCTCAAGAATACTAGGAAGTTCTTGTTCTAAAATTCCTGCTGCCAACAACAAATTATCTTGATCTTCATCAGCAGAAAGTATGTTCAAAACTATGTAACGGTAATTACTTCTGAGGGCCTGCTGATCAAAAAGAAGTTCTCCGGAGAAAGAAATCCCCTTAACTAAGGATTCCAGGGTGTTACGGTATACTGCAGATAAATTATCAACTTCAGAACCAGCTAATAAATTCTGGATTCTTTTTACTACCCGAGGATTGCTTTTTAACCCTTGGGCGGCATTAATTTTACTTATCGTACCCCGAACAATCTCCGTGGAATTTTTTTGTTCGGCAATCTTAGAAAAAAGGTGCAAGCTTAAAGCATCAAAACTGTCCTCCTGAGAAAGCCCCTCCCAAAGCAGCACGCTAAGATCATCAGGATTTAAACTCTCAAAAACCTGTTTAAGTTTAAGCAATTTTTCTTCATCGATTGATTTCTTATTATTCAATAACCACAAGAAAATGTCTTTTGAGCATTTAGCAAATTTTTCTTGATCCTTATTTTTCAATGAAGCCAGAAAATCCTTAATCATCGCGGGCGTCTCTTGCGCCTGAAATATATCGTCCTGGCTAGCTCCTTTAATTAAAGTACCAAAATTATCCGCCAGATTACTGATTTTAGTTTCATCATTGCTCTGTACCGCATCCTTAAACATATAGCTCCAGACGTCGCTACATTCCTGGCCATCAGCATGTAAAAGTGTTGAGTAATCCAATTCTTCAATCGTAAAATTATGTTGTGGTTGTCTGCTTAACAAGACATTAATACCGCCGCCTTTTGTAATTTCATCCTGAGGCAGTGAGATTACCGAAAAGAAATTTACTAGCTCATTAAAAGTTACGCCATTTTTGATTTCTATGCTTTTTATTTTACGCCGATGTAGGAGTTGGGCTAATTCTGTATACAGATCCACCCGGGCTAAAATCATGCCCTCTACAACAATTCCTGAAATGGTTACACCGATTTTAAATGGATTCCAAACAGCAAGAAGTTCTTCAAGCTTAAGCTTAAATTGTTCGACAGATTTAATAAAATAGGGGTGATTTTTCGGATAAGAAAAAGAGTTGGTAAGCGTGGACCTTAAGCTACGGAAAAATTCTTCAGCAAGTTCTTCTTTATTCACGGAGATTATTTTACAACGTTACGCTTAAGCTTGCAACTATAATTATAAAATAAGCGCCCCGGAAGAATTCCGGGGCGCTTTTAAGACTATTTCTTTTGTTTTTCTAGGGAATCCTTACACCAATCCCTGATCCAACATAGCATCTGCGACTTTTACAAAACCAGCAATATTAGCTCCTTTAACATAATTCACATACTTATCTTCTTTGCCGTATTTAACGCAGCTCTCATGAATAGCCACCATAATCTCATGCAGTTTCTTATCCACTTCCTGACGGCTCCAGGATAAACGCATACTATTCTGAGACATCTCTAAACCAGAAGTTGCTACTCCACCGGCATTAGAAGCTTTACCGGGCGCATAAAGAATTTTTGCCTTCTGAAATACCTCCACCCCTTGCGGCGTAGTAGGCATATTCGCCCCTTCACCAACGGCGATACAGCCGTTTTTCACCAAAGTCTTGGCATCATTTTCATCTATCTCATTCTGAGTAGCCGAAGGAAATGCCACATCGCATTTAACGCTCCAAGGCCTTTGTTTTTCAAAATACTTGCAGTTAAATTCTTTGGCACATTCTTTAATTCTGCCGCGCTTAACATTTTTTAAATTTAAAACACAAGCCAGCTCCTTAGTGTCAATACCGTCTTTATCATAAATATACCCATCAGAGTCAGACAGAGTAACTACTTTAGCTCCCATTTGTATAAGTTTCTCTACGGTGTATTGAGCAACATTACCTGAACCAGAGACCGCACAAACCTTGCCTTTTAATGAATCCCCGCGCGTTTTAAGCATCTCTTCAACAAAGTATACACAACCATAACCTGTAGCTTCCGGACGAATCAAGCTACCGCCCCAATTCAGGCCTTTGCCGGTTAAAACACCGGTAAATTCATTGCGTAATCTTTTATATTGACCAAACATATACCCAATTTCCCTACCACCAGTACCGATATCTCCAGCAGGCACATCAGTATTAGGGCCGATATACCGGGAAAGCTCAGTCATAAAACTTTGGCAAAATTTCATAACTTCATTATCTGATTTACCTTTGGGATCAAAATCTGAGCCGCCTTTAGCCCCGCCCATAGGTAAAGTAGTAAGCGCATTCTTAAAAACCTGTTCAAAAGCTAAAAATTTCAAGATACCTAAATTCACACTGGGATGTAAACGTATTCCGCCCTTATAAGGCCCAATGGCGCTGCTCATTTGGATACGATAACCGCGGTTAATCTGGATTTCTCCTTGGTCATCAAGCCAGGGAACGCGGAAAATTATTGTTCTTTCCGGTTCAATCATTTTTTCCAATATCTTGCCTTTTTGATATTTAGGATTTTTCTCAATAAAAGGCATAACCGATTCGACAACCTCTCTTACTGCCTGATGAAATTCTACTTCACCCGGATTCTTCCTTACTACTAAATCCATAAACTCTTCAACTTTTTTTACCATCTGATCTCTCCTTTAAATGAGTCCGCCATGATTTGTGGCGGACGAATTTATCCCGCCGAATAATTTGAGGCGGGATATATTTTCCTTATCTTCCAGAAAGTTCACCGATTATTGATTGAGCTGCTTTTTTAGCCATCCCCATCGCTTCAATAACCGTACCTTCCCCGCCCACAATGTCCCCACCGGCAAAAACACCTTTAATGGAACTTTCCATGCTTTCAGAGTCCACGATGACATCTGAATATTTATCAGTTTTTAAGTCCGGCGTAGCATTAATTAATATCTGGTTGGCTTTTAATCCCACGGCAATCACACACAAATCACAATCAAGTTCAAATTCGCTGCCTTCGATAATTACCGGCCTTCTCCTACCTGAACTATCCGGTTCTCCTAATTTAGATTTAAGGCAAATCAACTTCTTAACAAACCCTTGTTCATCTGCGATAAATTCTTTTGGCTGAACTAAAAATTCAAATTTTATCCCTTCTTCCTTGGCATGCTCTATCTCCAAGCGCCTGGCCGGCATCTCCACTTCTGTCCTGCGGTAAATAACCGTAGTATTCAGCGGATAACCTTTTAATTTTTGTAACCGCAATGCCACCCTGGCGGAGTCCATCGCGGTATTGCCGCCACCCACAATTAAAACATGCTTACCAATATTCACCGGAGTATGAAACTCCGGAAATTTATAAGCAGACATCAGATTCACGCGGGTCAAGAATTCATTCACCGAATAAATATTACACGAGTTTTCCCCGGGAATCCCAAGGAATGAAGGCACTCCCGCTCCCAACCCCAAAAAAACTGCAGAATACCCCTCACTAAACAATTCTTTAACGGCCTTGGCCTTACCGACCAGAAAATTTGTAATAAAATTTACCCCTAACTTCTTCAGGTAATTTATCTCAAAATCCAAAATATCCCAAGGCAGCCTAAAAGGAGGAATTCCATACCTTAAAACCCCCCCGGTTTTATGTAAACTTTCAAAGATATCAACTTTGACTCCCTTGCGCGCTAATTCTCCGGCACAACACAAACCTGCCGGTCCCGATCCCACTACCGCTACCTTAAATTTAGTAAATCTTTCTTCTTTTTCTTCCGGAACATTTAGATTATTATTCTTACCATAATCTCCGATAAAACGCTCAAGAAAATGAATATTAATCGCCTGCTCCGAGGCAAAAGGAGAACCTTTTTTGGTAAGTATGCATTCTTTGCGGCACTGATACTCAGCCGGGCAAACCCTGCCGCAGATAGAAGGAAAATTACTTTTTTCTCTAATCGTAAAATACGCCGCCTGGTAATTTTTCTGTGTAATATGATAAATAAATTTTTTGATATCGATACCTACCGGACAACCGCTGGTACACAAAGGATTTTTACACTGCAGGCACCGGGAAGATTCAGCCAAGGCTTCTTCTTCAGAATAACCTTGGACTACTTCGGCGAAATTACCCACCCTGATTTCGGCGGATGCTTCTTTAACTTTTACCGGTTCTTTTTTCATATTTTATGATGCTGGAAATAGGTTGCAAATATGCTTCTCTTGCACACTATATACTTTATTTCTCTTCTGTAACTCATCCCAATCAACACCGTGGCCGTCAAAATCCGGGCCATCTATACAGCTGAATTTTACTTCTTTGCCGACGGTTACCCGGCAACAACCGCACATTCCGGTAGCATCTACCATCAAGGCATTTAACGAAACCAACGTCTTTATGTTGTAGGCCCGGGTTGTTTCTGCCACTTTTTTCATCATCGGAATCGGCCCCACCGAATAAACTAAATCATATTTATCTTTATCCAAAAGTTCCTTAAGCATATCAGTAGTAAAACCTTTTCTACCGTAGGAACCGTCATCAGTCATTACATAAAACTGATCTGATGTACTTTTAAGTTCCTCCTCCAAAATCAATAACTCTTTGTTCCGGGATCCCAAAATAGTAGTAACCTGATTGCCTGCTTTCTTTAACGCGCGGGCTACCGGGAGAATTTCGGCAATTCCTACTCCTCCGCCTACCAGGATTATTTTCCCATATTTCTTAATTTCTGTAGGATGCCCCAAAGGACCCACTAAAGAATAAAGCACATCCCCAGAATTTAATCTGCCCAGGCTCCGGGTGGTAAAACCTGCTTCCTGAAAAATCAAACTCACTGTTCCTTTTAGCTTATCCGTATCCACCAAAGTTAAAGGAATGCGTTCTCCATTTTCGCTGGCCATGAGCATTATAAACTGCCCGGGCGCAGCCTTGGCGGCGATATCCGGAGCCAAAATATCCAGTTGCGTGATTTTTACCCCGGCTACATCATTAATAATCTGTTTATTGAGTATTTTCATATCTAATTTTGCCTAATTTTTATGCAGAAATGACAAAAAAAGGACGACCGAACAACTGTTCGGACGTCCTTGTCCTAGCGTTGAAGCAAATCTGCAGTATATTATTACTGATTAACATGTTTGTCAAGATTTATCTTAATTTTTGTAAAATTTTCTGGTCTAGCTCTACTAGTCCGCCTTCAAAGGGCGCAATTACCCGTTTGAGTATACCGGATAAATAAGCCATTAATACCCCGTAATTAGTGATTGCTACGCCTGCACTAACCGCCTTTTCAATACGCTGCATAATCTCCCGGCGATTAACCATACACCCGCCGCAGGAGATAATCAATTTATAGCGGCCCAACTCCTCCGGGAAATCCCCGCCGGCAGTTACTTCATAATGCAGGTCTTTTTTTGTATAATTCAGGAGCCAAGTAGGGATCTTAGTACGGCCGATATCTTCCGGCTGAACATGATGCGTACATGCCTCAGCAATCAAGATTTCATCGCCATCTTTTAATTCTTCCAAAACGTATACACCCTGGATATAAGCATTAAGATCACCTTTATGCCGGGCAAACAGGGTAGAAAATGAGGTTAAAGGAATATCCTGTGGCAACATATCGCGCACATCTTCAAACACTTGTGAATCTGTAATCACTAAACGGGGCTTTTCTTTCAAAGCTTTAAGACAATCTAATAATTCCGTCTCTTTGGTAACTAAAGCAGTGGCATTATTATCCAGGCAATCGCGCATAACCTGTACCTGCGGCAGGATCAACCGGCCTTGCGGCATAGCATTATCAATAGGACAGACCAAAATAATCACATCTTTAGGACTGATAATATCGCCAACTAAAGGAACAGGCGACCAATGACCAGGAGCCAAATCCATAATCTTATTTTTTAATTCTTCAATCCCCTGTTTTGTTTTTGAGCTTACCTTGATAAATGCAAGCTTATTTTTTTCTAGATAGCCCTGTGCCTGCCGGCCAGCTAGATCACACTTATTGATCACAAATAAAAACGGCAGTTTCTTTTTTTGGAATGTCTCCGCCAGTTCTTCTTCAAAATTATCAATGACGGTATCCGGAGAAACAACAATCAAACCCAAATCTGTTTTTCTTAACACCACTAAAGTACGCTTAACCCGTTCCTCGCCTAATAATCCTTGATCATCAATACCGGCAGTATCAATGAGCATACACGGTCCGATAGGCATAATTTCCATTGCCTTATATACCGGGTCAGTAGTTGTCCCGGCCACTGCAGAAACAATCGCCGTATCCTGCCCCGTAACCGCATTAATCAAACTGGATTTACCGGTATTGCGCTTACCAAATATACCAATGTGCAACCTATTACTTGCCGGTGTTTTATACATTTACATCCGCCTTTCCTTGTTTCAAAGAATCGCCTTTTGAGTAATCTATTGACCGATTAATGCTTTTGGCCATTTCATCCATGCAGAAATTACATGCACCCACCGGTTCGCTAACGCATCTTTTTTGTGGATATATTTCATAAAGCTTACGATAGGGTTCAGGAGTAAAATTCGGCATTAAAACATTTGCTCCACATTTTAAACCCTGCGCCCGATAATCCTGATCCAGGCTACCCAATGCAGTGGTTGCCGGCAAGTGCGCATTTCTAGTAACAATCCTAGTCAGTGCAACTGCCTTAAGAGTAAGCAACACTTGCCCTTTTTGTTCTGCGGCAAACGGCGTATCCTGATGCGGGATAAACGGCCCGATACCAATCATGTCAAAATTACCCTGCTTAAAAAACAGAATATCCTGAGCAATAGTTTTTAGATTCTGTCCGGGAAGGCCGATGATATTTCCTGAACCCACCTGATATCCTAATTGGCGCAACATATCCAAACAGTTTAACCGCTGCGCAAAGCTCATTTGCGGATGCATAGAAGCATATAAAGCTTCATCCGAAGTTTCTATTTTAAGCAGATACCGATCCGCCCCTGCTTTTCGCCAGAGTTTATAATCATCCAGGCTTCTTTCTCCCACGGAAAGAGTGATTGCCAAACTAAATCTTGATTTGATCTGCTGGATTATCTCTGACAACCAGGAAACATCTAAACCCTGATCTTCGCCGGATTGCAAAACAACTGTCTTAATATTACAAGAGGACAAAAATTCCACACTTCTCAACAACTCCTCCCGGCTCATCCGGTAACGACTAAGTTTGCGGTTATTTTTATTTAGCCCGCAATAAAAACACTCTTTATCGCAAAAATTAGAAAATTCGATAATCCCGCGCAGGAGAATTCCATCGCCGCAAAGCTCTTTCCGGACATTATCCGCAAAACCAAATAAAACATCCAACTCCTGCGCAGCGCTTAAAGATAAAACTTGTTCTAAATCCTTAATCTCTGGCAAAGGGGCCTGATAAATCTTATTTAAAAGCTTAATCAACTCAGACATATTCATCTCGCCTGCCCTGGACAACATGCGCAAAGAAAAGTTTTAACTTATCCTGATCTGCGGCGTCTAACTGTTTAAAATAGCGGCTAATCATTTTATAGCCTTCCGCTTTTACTGCGCTAGATGCAAAATCATCAAGATATTCCTGCAAAGTAATTAAAGCATTCATGCTACACTTACCCTTAATTGTCCCGGGCTTAGCTAATTGCATAAAGGCTTCACCGGTTCTTTCCATACGATAACAAGCGGCACAAAAACTAGGTATGTAGTCATGATTAATCAGGGTTGCTACGATCTCATCCAAACTACGCTGATCGCCAACTGAAAATTGACTGGCTGCCTGCTTGCGACTATCGGCAGAATATCCCCCGGGAGAAGTATTGGATTCAGCGCTAACCTGAGAAACTCCTAAACTAAGCAATTCATCGCGCAGTAAAGCACTCTCGCGGGTAGACATAATAATTCCCGTGTAAGGCACCGAAAGCCTCAAAATCGCAACCACCTTTTTAAATTCGTCATCAGAAATTCTATGTGGAGGATGCAAAGACAGCTCTGAACCTTCTGCCGGTTCAATCCGCGGCACCGAAATTGTATGGGGGCCAACATTAAACTCTTTTTCCAAATGCTCGATATGGCTAAGCAACCCTAAAGTTTCAAAACGATAATCATATAAACCAAAAAGAGCTCCAATACCGATATCATCAATACCCGCTTTAAATGCACGATCAGGCGCAGTAATCCGGTTATCCGGATCGCTTTTGGTCCCTGCCGGATGCATCAGGCGGTAAGTTTGGTCATGATATGTTTCTTGAAATATTTGGTAAGTACCGATACCGGAAGATTTGAGTTGCTTAAATTCATCAACGCCAAGCGGAGCGCAATTTACATTCACTCTCTTTATTTTATTCTTGCCTATTTGCGCCTCATAGATTGCTTTCACTGCCTCCAGATAATAACTAATATCAGATTTTCCTTTTGGCGCCTGCTCTCCACAAACCATCAATATTCTTTTGTGCCCACGGTTTAATAACCATTCTGTCTGGCTTTTAATTTCAGAGGCAGTCAAGGCCTTACGCTTAATCAAATCGTTATCCGACTTAAATGCACAATACAAACATGTGTTAGCACAAAGATTACTAATATAAAGCGGAGCAAACAAAACCACCCGTCTGCCGTAAATTGCATCTTTAACAAAACTTGCCGCAGCAAATATTTTTTGCACATCAAGCGGCTTAGAAACTGACAACAATAGCGCAGACTCCTCAAGCGTTAAGCGTTTAAGGGCCTTAGCTTTATTCAGAATAATATCTAAATGCGAAGAATCGAGCTTAGCTGAACCAACCAATAAATTATTAATTTTCTCGTCGTTAATATATTTCATAACCTTACCTTATTGATCACAGGTGACGCTAACTATTCAGCTTTACTCAAGGCTGATTTCACGGAAACTCCGGCGATCTTGCCTAATTTTCCGGTCAAAGCCCCTAAACCATCTGTAGTAGCGTTAACAATTAACACAATTACACTTAACTCTCTTTTAACGTGAGGAATCCCCATCCGGCCAACAACTAAATCCCCAAACTCCGTCAGAATATTATTGACCTCCGGAGCAGCCTTTTTACGGTTATGAATAATTATCCCCACAAATCCTAAACGTTTTTCCATCTTACGCCTCCTTTAAATGAGCAGACGACTTACGGAAGCGCCAGCGACGTAAGTCGTAGGCCGTTAGGCCGTCTGCGAATTTATTCCGCCGAATAGTCAAAATTCTAGAGAATTTTGACTAGCATCTGAGGCGGAACCTCCTTTAAATAAAAATCCCAGCCTCTCTGCTTAAAAAACTTTTCCTGCAGAAAGGTTGGGATTCTGAAATTTTCATCCCCCTTGGACTCAGAGTAAATTACTCCTTACCGCAGGATTTAAAATTATCTACTAAAAGCCAAGTGATTATTTTACGTAAATCGGCCTGGCCTTATAATGAACATGCAAAAGCTTTTCGGATTGCTCTCCTAAAGGCTTACCCAGGAATTCTTTATAAAGCCTTTTCACGTAAGGATTCTGATGGCTGGTGCGTACTTCTTTCTGGTCATCATCCTCATACAAGGCCTGAGCCCTTTTAATCCGTAGCTCATCGGTCACCATATAAGGCTGGCCGCCGCCGCCTACGCAGCCACCCGGACAAGCCATTACTTCAATAAAATGATATGGCATTTCCTGATTATTCTTTTTGGCTTCTCTGATCTTATTAATGATGTATTCTACATTGCTTAAGCCGTGGGCAATCGCAATCTTGAGTTTTTTCCCACCAATCTCAATTTCGGTTTCCTTAACTCCTTTTAGGCCGCGGACATTTTCAAATTCAACTTTTTTCAATTCACGGCCCGTAACAAAATAATGCGCTGTCCTTAAAGCTGCCTCCATTACTCCACCGGTTGCCCCGAAAATTACTCCAGCCCCGGCATATTCGCCAAGGATACAATCGCTTTCTTCATCAGGCAAACTCTCAAAATCAATTCCGGCCTGTTTAATCATCCGTACCAGTTCCCGGGTCGACAAAACTACATCAATATCCTGAAAACCCGAAGCCGACATCTCATCATTCCTGGTAATCTCGTATTTTTTGGAAGTACAAGGCATGATCGAAACCATAAAAATCTTAGACGGATCAATTTTATTCTTTTGGGCATAATAAGTTTTAGACAACACTCCCAAAATCTCATGCGGTGATTTACAGGAAGAAAAATGTTCAATCATATCCCCGTGGAACTTCTCCATAAAATCAACCCAGGAAGGACAACAGGTAGTAATTAGAGGGAGCGGCCTTTTACCCGTTAACAACCTTTCTTCAAATTCACTAGCCTCCTCCATAATCGTAACATCTGCTGCAAACGAAGTGTCAAAAACCGCATTAAATCCTAAGCGCCGTAATAATGCATAAAGTTTTTTAGTATAATTCTTACCGACATGGCCAAAAGCTTCCCCGATAGAAACCCGGACTGCCGGAGCAATCTGCACTACACAGTATTTATCCGGATCCTGTAAAGCTTTCCAAGCCTGGGCGGTATGGTCCTGCTCAACAAAAGCTCCGGTAGGACAATGCGCAGAACATTGTCCACAACGCACGCAAGGAGAATCGGCCAGCTGAATATCGCCAGCCGGAGAAATCCTGGTCTTAATCCCTCTTTCCAAAAATGATAACGCCCAAACATCCTGGCATTCCTGGCAAACATACACGCAACGGCCGCAAAGAATACATTTTTTAGGATCCAGGTCAACCGCACGAGTTGAAGTATCTATCGGCAGGTCTCTGAGGAATTGCGGAAATGATTCTTCTTTGATCCCAAACTCCGCGGTCAATTTCTGTAATTCACACTCATTATTCCTGCCACACTTAAGGCAATCATTGGGGTGATTAGACAAAATCAGTTCAATCACCGTTCTTCTGATCTCGACAATCTCCGGATCATGCGTAATAATATCCATTCCTTCTTCTACTGGGGTACAGCAGGCCCGCAGCATTTTGTTCGAACCCTTATTTTTAACAATACAGATACCACAGGATGCCGAAGCAGGCAGATCCGGATGCTTGCAAAGCGTAGGGATTTTTATCTGCACCCTTTTGGCTGCTTCTAAAATAGTAGTACCGGCTTCGACTCTTAATAAAATACCATTAATTTTTGCGTGAACTATTTTTACCATTTTATTTTTTTAACACCGCCTTAAATTTACAAACATCAAAACACCGTCCACACTTAATGCACTTGTCCTGGATAATACTATAGCCGGCTTCTTTATCCCCAGGAATTGCTTTTACCGGACAATTAATCGCGCAAATTCCGCAACGTTTACATTTATCTGCCACTATCGTATAGGTCACCAAGTGGCTGCATTTACCCGCCGGACATCGCTTATTAATAATATGTTCATTGTATTCAGCTTCGAAATATTTTAAAGTAGAAAGTACGGGATTGGAAGCAGTTTGCCCCAGGCCACATAAAGAAGCCTTCTGCATCGCCTGCGATATTCTTCTTAATTGGCCTAAATCCTCGGGCTTGCCTTTTCCTTCGGATATTTTTTTCAGATAACCTAGCATCTGGAAACCGCCGATACGGCAAGGCGCACATTTTCCGCAAGACTCTTCCACGCAAAACCCCAGATAAAATTTAGGGATGTCTACCATACAATCATCTTCATCAATTACGATCATCCCGCCTGAACCCATAATCGAACCTAACTTCTGAAGATTTTCATAATCTACCGGGGTGTCCAACAATTCTTTAGGAATAACCCCTCCGGAAGGCCCGCCAGTCTGCACGGCTTTAATCGGTTTACCGGAAAATGTTCCTCCGCAGATATCCACAACAATATCCCTTAAAGTAGCACCCATAGCAATTTCCACTAACCCGGAATTCTTAACTTTCCCGGTAACCGCAAAAACCTTAGTACCCTTAGAAGTAGCCGTACCTATCTGAGCAAACCATTTACCACCCTTAGAGATAATAATCGCAATATTCGCTAATGTCTCAACGTTATTAATTACCGTGGGTTTACCCCAGAGGCCTTTTACTGATGGATACGGCGGACGCGGGTGAGGAGTGCCTCTTTTACCCTCGATTGAAGAAATTAACGCAGTTTCTTCTCCGCAAACAAACGCCCCAGCACCTAATCTTATTTCCAAATCTAAATTAAAAGAACTACCCAATATATTTTTTCCTAACAAGCCGTAATCATAGGCCTGTTTAATCGCTTTATTAATCCTTTCCACTGCCAGAGGATATTCGGCGCGGATATAAAAATAACCTTTAGAAGCTCCAATAGCAAAAGCCGCAATAATTAAACCTTCAATCACTGAATGTGGATCACCTTCCAGGATACTACGGTCCATATAGGCACCCGGATCCCCTTCATCAGCGTTACAAATAACAAACTTTTCCGCCGAAACTACCTCACGGGCAAAATTCCATTTCATCCAAGTAGGATAACCTGCCCCGCCTCTTCCACGCAAGCCA
>JAPLLZ010000002.1 GCA_026387265.1 Candidatus Omnitrophota bacterium | reverse complement strand
TCAAGAGGTTAAGAAGCTTAAAAATCGCTTACGTTATATCACTCCCAGGAATGCTCCTTGGAGAGTTGGTTTTAGACTTAAAGGAAGTCCTTGCTTCCAAAACTAGGACATTTCTATTTTGGTAGAACTAGGACATTTCTATTTTGGCTTGACAGAATATTCTTGATATAGTGAGGTATTGCATATATAATTACCCTTGTAAATAGAGAGAGGTTTCCCCTCGGCTCATACGAGTGGGACCCCAGTAATTTCTCTCTCCTCGTCGGATGAGAGAGGCAAATAGCCATGATTACTTAACGTGATCATAGCTATTTTTATGCCCTAGGGTGTCAAAGAGTTAGCGCGTTATTCTTTAATTGTTTTCCCAAAGAAATATAATCCGTAATACCTGTTGGAGAGTTTTTAATGAGCGGTTGTTTGTATTCCCGTCTTCAATGCTCTGATAATAGTAAGGATATTTTTTTTAAGAGTTCATCCATATCAAAGGGTTTGCTCATATATTGGTTTGCACCGATTATTTTACCGATAACCTTATCAACGTCTGTATCTTTTGCTGTAAGCATAATAATGGGTAGAGAGGCATATTTTTCGTCTTTTCTTAGCTCCTTGCAAATTTCTTCACCTGGCAGACCGGGTAATTTTAAATCAAGTATAATAAGATCCGGCCGCTGCGTCGTTGCTTTATAGAAACCTTCGTGTCCCTCATGGGCGGCTATTACCTCAAAGTCTTCCATTTGCAGACGTAGGCAGAGCGTGCGGTTGATATCTTGGTCGTCTTCAATAAGCAAAATTTTTTTCTTATTTTCCATCACTGTCTCCTAATTTGGCAGGCGAGTTTTTTAAGGATTCCTTATCGTTGGAACAGTAAAATAAAAAGAGCTTCCTTTCCCGGGTTCCGAGTTTACGCCTATCTTACCGTTCTGAGCCTCCACTAAACTTTTAGTGATTGCAAGACCCAAGCCCCAGCCTTTTTGTTCTTTTGCGTTAACATTGGATGATCTGTAAAATTTACTAAATAACTTTTCTTGATCAGCGGCTGAAATACCTATACCCGTATCTGACACAGTAACCTTTACTTCCGTATTGGCTTCTTCAACCTTTACAGTTATCCGGCCGCCTTCGGGAGTAAATTTAATTGCATTAACAATAAGGTTATCGATAATCCTAAGCGTATGCTCAGGGTCAATTGAGGCCGGTTTTTCTTTTATATCAGAAGAAAAAAGCATATTTATTTTTTTGCCCTCTGCCTGCGGCTGTAAAGATTTAACTGCTTTTTGTATTAATGCGGTCATATCCGTAATTTCAAAATTAATGGAGATAAGATTTTCTTCAATCTTGGAGATATCTAAAAGGTCGCTCACAATTTTTGCCTGGCGGTCAACATTAGAAAGGATTATGTTCAGCAATTCTTTTTCATCGCTATCTACCGAGCGCTTGGCTATTCCACCTTTTAATAGGATACTGGTAGCATTTTTAATAGAGGTAAGGGGAGTGCGTAGTTCATGCGAGACAATAGAAACAAAATCCGACTTCATTTTGTCAACCGTCAGTAACTCAGCATTCGCCTTCTCGACTAAATCGAGAAGATTTTCCCTACGTTTTAAAGAAAGAAAAAAGATTAGGACAAGGCAGCAGACAAAGAAAGTAATCGCTATACTCAGAAGGCGGTAATGCAGAATGGGTTCAGCTTGAATGTTTTTTGTTAGAGCTATAACTCCGGCAATATCCCCAGATATATTTCTCACTGGATAGCTAATATAATACTTGCGCTCATTGTATTTAGGCCCGAGTTCAAAATAGTAGCCGTTATCTCCCTGCAGTGCATCTTTGAAATAAGGCTTACCGGAGTGGGGTCTATTTGCTTCTTGTTCTATCCCGTCACTTGAGGCAATAATCATTCCTTCTCTATTCAAAAGCATGGAGCTTAATGCATGATATTTATCTTTATGTTGATTAAGAATATTTTTTACCTTTTCTATATCTTGCAGCTGTTTATCCGAGACCGCCTGCTTTATTATCGATATCTTACTCATTGAAACAGTGATTTTGCTCAATAAGGTAAGTTCCTTTATTAACCTGTTTAGTGAAGAATCTGTTTTAGCTTTGGTACTTTTTATTATTCCGATTCCAGCGTGGTAATCCAGGTAATTGGTAAATATCCATCCTGTGGTTATAAGAACTATGATTGTAAGCGCGATGAGCCATTTTGTGGGCACAAAGCGGATAAAATATTTTGGGGGAGTATATTTAATGTCAGAGGGAGTAGTCGAGTAGGACCAGACTATCATTGCCATGCTTAAAGCAAAAATTCCTCGTATTAGCTGGACGGGTAAGCCAAACACGCGGTAAAAAGATTCGGTGTTTATGATATTGGCGGGCAGAAATGGAGCTTTAGGCACAACCAAAGCGGTTAAGATAGCATATAAAGCCATTATGGCGCTGAGAAATATCAGCGAGCGATTATCCTTGAGTTCTGTTTTGTAAAATTCATAGATTATTTGGCTCGCAAAATAAGCTCCGGAAAATCCTAAAAAGTAACGAATCGTGATATTCCAGCCGTCTATCCCGAATTTATAGGCTAAAGGAAGCAATAGCAGGATGGGTACATACACCCATATTTTTATGATTTTCCCTTTAATCCGATACAACCCGATTCTCGCAAATTCAAGAAGAAAAATAAATGAAGTAGCTAAAATAAATAAATTAAGTATAGTGAGCGGCTCAACCTTCCCATAGACAATTTGCAACATCTCTAGCCAATCGTTTAATCCATATGCTATGCCGAATAAACCCAGTAACCCCCAGGGGATCTTGAGTAGCCGGGCTTTGCCGATACTCAAACAGATAACACCTAGGAGAAAAAAAGATAACCCGGAAAAAAAATAAACATAATCGAACTGGCCTGCGAATAATTCTTTCATTTTTCCCTTTCTTAATATTTATTTTACTGCTAACAAAGTGCGTGGTCAATACAATAAAAGAATTAAGCGTAAAATAACCGGACAAAACGGACTCTTGCTTCGCCTTCGACTTCGCAGGATTTCGCTAGATAAAACTTAAGGTGCTCAAATTTCGCGAGCCTGCCTACCGGCAGGCAGGGAATTACCTCTCTAAGCCCAGAATATTCTTGATATAGTGGGTTAAAGACTTAGGGGAGAAATAGGCAATAGGATTAAGAAAATACTTGATTTGATAATATAATCTACTTATAATCTATATTAAATACATTATAAAAAACGGCAGTAAGCAAAATAACTAAAATTAAGAGGAGGCAGAGATGGAAAGAAAAACAGTATTTTTGATTTTTACGTTATTATTTCTCATTTCGGGCCTTTTTTCTTTATCACTTGCTACCCAGTCCAAAGAAAGCGCAATAGACGAAATGTTTAACCTGGCGCAAAACAAACAAGAATCCGCGCAAACAGAAAGCAGTAAAGCTGAATCCGAGAATACTATTGAAATTCCTGATTGGTTAAAGCGCATCAGTTACGGTGTAAACATTGAAACTGACCAAAAGCCCCGTATATATATTGAAACCGTCCAACCCTTATATCAGTCTGTGGATAAGATAAATACTTTTTTCACTCATGATAGAGTTTCTATTCAAAATGATAGGGGTACATATTCAGCAGGCTTAGGTTATCGCCGTCTTCTTTTTAATGAGAATCTTTTAGCAGGCGTAAATACTTTTTTTGATTACCAAGACCTCCATCAGCATTACCGGCAAGGTTTGGGCTTGGAAGCGATCACCAAAACTTTAGAATTCAGAACCAATGCTTATTTTGGCATTTCGCCAAAAAGATTAGTAGAAGAAACTGGGGCAACCAAGGTTTATGAAAGAGCAGTTAATGGCGGAGATATAGAAGTCGGTGGACCTATCCCTTATTTACCATGGTTAAAATTATTCGGAAGCGGCTATCATTATGATTTTAGGGAATTTAAGGATATGAATGGCTGGAAAGCCAGAGGTGAAATTAAGCCTTTTAAATTCATCACAATTAATTTAGAAACCTATGATGATAATAAGGGTGAGCAGGAATATCGCATGGACACAAGATTTACTCTTGCTGTTGATGATTTTACTCCCAAAAGTATCCTTTCGGCTTTTAAGTTAGCAAAAGAGCCTTTTCCAGATGTTGATCTAAAGGAGCGTACCTTAGACAGGGTAGAGAGGAACTTCACTATTCAGGTAGAAAAGTGGAGCGATAATGGGAATATCGTGGAGATAAGGCGCGGTAGTTAAGGGAGGAGCGAGCCATAAATGAAAAACTTTAAATATTTATCGGGTATAATATTAACAGCTTTTCTGTTTTTATGTTTGAGAAGCAACGCCTTTGCTGTTGTTACTACCGGTAATGCATCAGTATACAAAGTTACTATAAAATCTGTAGAGGCAAAAATGAGCAATGGGACATGGGTTACCATAGCCACTCCTAATCAAGAGTTAGACATTGCCTCGGGAAGCCAAAATGCAGCTGTGGGTGGATTTAGCCTCACCATCCCCGCAGGTGAATATGTTAATTTTAGGGCTACTTGCTCTGAAACCATGAAATTTTCCGGTTCAGCTGGCACCCATTATACTAAAGCAGGCGGAAGCATAACTGTTAAAGGGGATGACGCTACTGACGCCTCTACAGCCACATGGGCTTCAGATCCTCCTGCAACAAATAATGTTACACCGGTGGGGACCCATACCCTCATTCTATCGCAACAGGGAGAGGTTACTATGGTGGCAGATCTTAAAAATGGCGGTGATATCGATGATGATATGGTAGTTTATGCCAAGACTGATCTATCGCCAATATCGGTGAAGTCAGACTCAAGGGTTAGTATGTTTTTTGATTTTGATACCCAGAGTACAGTTCACTACGAGTCAGCTATAGATGAAATGTATCTGACTCCGCCTAAGGAAGGTTCGCAATTTGGGGTAACTGTTGACGGCGTTTCTTATTCAGTAAGCGAAGCTAACATGAGGACTGATTTCTAAACATAAAATAAAAATAACAAAGTAATAATCTAATGTTTAAAGAGATGAAGATATTTTAGACCTTCGTCTCTTTTGTTAATGAAGAGTAGTATGCTACCAGTGACCTGCCCCCTATAAGTTGTACCAGTTTTTAAGAGAGAGCAATCGCATTTTCTAAACACTCCAGTTTAATAGTCTCTGGAGCAGAGGCACTATGAATAAGAAAAAGATCAGGCGGAGAATAGCGAAAGAAAGGTTGATAATTCTTGGATTTATGTTTTTCTTCGCCAAGATCCTATTAGTTCCAGCCACTGCGGAGGATTTTAAAACTGATTCTGTGGTCAAGGTTTTTGTAACCGTGAACACCATAGATTACGTTAATCCTTGGCAATCCAAGGGCGTTATAGAAATTTCTGGCTCTGGCTGTATTATTCAGGGCAATCGTGTTTTGACTAATGCCCATGTAGTGAACCATAATACCTTTATACAGGTACGTAGGGAGTCTAGCCAAAAAAAGTATATTGCCAAGGTTGAGACGGTCGGAAATGATTGTGATTTGGCAATCTTGCGAGTGGAAGACCCTGAATTTTTTAAAGGGGTTTCGCCTTTAGAAATCGGGGAGTTGCCTAATCTTCAGGACAAGGTTACCGTAATCGGTTTTCCGATGGGGGGTGACAAACTTTCTATTACCCAGGGCGTAGTTTCACGTATGGAAAGCATGGATTACGTCAACAGCTATCAAAGTTTATTGGGAGTACAGATTGATGCTGCAATCAACCCCGGTAACAGCGGCGGCCCGGCAATCAATAACGGCAAGATCGTGGGGATTGTGATGCAGGGAATATCTTCTAGCCAGAATATCGGTTATATAATTCCTCCGCCTGTCATTAATCATTTTTTAAAGGATTTGGAAGGTGGCCAATATGCAGGTTTTCCTTATTTGGGCGCCTATTTTAGTAATACCGAGAACAAAGCCCTACGTAAGTATTATGGTGCCGCAGATGATGTGGGAGGAGTCTTAGTGACTAACATACTGCCGTTTTCTTCTGCGGATGGCTTCTTGGAAGAGGGCGATATAATTCTTGAGGTGAATGGGGTTGCGATCAGTGACGACGGCACATTCGCCTTTAGGAATAATGAGCGTTTAGATATGCAACATCTCATTAATATGCAAAAGATCGGCGAAACAGCTATGTTAAAAATTCGGCGCAAAGGCAATGTAAGCATTATGAAGGTTCCGTTAAAAACTGTTTCGGATTTGGTGACGATTGCGAATTATTCCGAAAAACCGTCGTTTTGCATTTATGGGGGTCTAATTTTTACGGTATTAAGCGAGGATTTAATCGCCGAGTTGGAGAATGATGGCGATAATTCTGGCCTCTTGTCTTTTTATTATTATTCCCGGGGTTTAGGCAGTTTAAATGAGAAACGTAAAAAGGAGATCGTTGTTCTTTTAAATGTCCTTTCGGATGAGGTTAACATCGGTTATCATGACCATACATACGAAATAATCACTACAGTCAATGGTAAGGAGTTTGATTCGTTTAAGCAATTTGTCAAGCTAATAGAGGATGCGCAGGGAGAAAATATTGTTTTTGAGAACGAAAGTAAAGGGAAGATTATTCTTTCATGCAAGGATATAGCTAAGATCACACAGGATATAATTAGGCGAAATAATATCCCGAGCCAGTTCTCCGATGATGTAGCACGGTGGAAGAAGCGCGGAAATTGAGAGAGTCTGTAGACCATCTCCCGGCACAGCTTGATATAAATGATGAATTCAAGTCAGCATTTGATCTTATGGAGTATACCAAGGAGTGCCTTTTTATTACAGGTAAGGCGGGTACCGGTAAATCGACTCTTCTAAAATATTTTAAGGCCAATACGGGCAAAAAGATAATCGTGTTAGCGCCGACAGGTGTCGCGGTGTCGCGGCCATCAATGTAGGCGGTCAGACTATCCATTCCTTCTTTTTGTTACCTCCCAAGATCATCCAAAAGGATGCCATAAAGCGCCTTAGAGACAAAAGCCTGATCGAGAATCTCGACATGGTAATAATAGACGAGGTATCGATGGTTCGCTCAGACCTTATGGATGGAATTGATCATGCATTACGTCTCAACCGCGGTAGAATGAAGACGCCGTTTGGCGGAGCCCAAATGGTATTTTTCGGAGATCTTTTCCAGCTATCTCCTGTGGTTGAGAATGAAGCAAAGGAGTTACTGGAAGAGCGATATTCAAGTCCTTATTTTTTCAGCGCTAAAGTGTTTAACGATTGCAATATCAGGTCCATCGAGTTGTCGACTATATATAGACAAAAAGATAGTTTGTTCATGGAGCTCTTAAACAGGGTCAGGAATAAAGAGCATACTAAAGAGGACCTGGATACATTGAATGAGAGTGTCCAAAAAGATATAGCGGTTTCCAGGAAAGACTCGACGGTGATCCTGACAACGACTAATAGCTTGGCAAACACCATAAATCAGGATCGCTTATCAAAACTTCCCGGCAAAGAGATAACATATGAGGCTTTGGCTTCCGGGAAATTCGAAAAGTCGGCATATCCTACCGACGCATCCCTAAAACTCAAAAAGGGCGCGCAGGTAATATTGATAAAAAATGATCCCGACAAGCAATGGGTGAACGGTACG
>JAPLLZ010000047.1 GCA_026387265.1 Candidatus Omnitrophota bacterium | reverse complement strand
TTCAACTGAAGGGCTTTCTTAAACGCCTCTTCAGCTTGTCGGTAATCCTTCTGCCCCAGGTAAGTATAACCCTCTATAAAATCCGGGGATGCCTCTTCTTCCATTTCCTGTTTCTGTTCATTTATCTTTATTATTTTTGTTAATAAATCATCAAGCATCTTATATTTTCCCTGCTCTGAATAACAAACCCCTAAACCATCATATGCACCCCTGTTGTGCGGATCAAACCGGATAGCTTGCTTAAACATCTCTTCGGCCTGTTGATATTTATTTTGCCCGTTATACAAATTACCCAGGTCGCTATATACGCTGCTATTCTCAGGATCCAACTTAAGCGCAATTTCAAAAAGGTCTTCAGCTTCTTTGTATTTTCTTTTTTCTACATAACCGGCACCTAAACCGTCGTATGCGCTGCTATTCTCAGGATCAAGCCGGATAGCTTGCTTAAACATCTCTTCGGCCTGTTGATATTTATTTTGCCTGTTATACAAATTACCCAGGTCGCTATATACGCTGCTATTCTCAGGATCAAGCCGGATAGCTTTCTTAAACATCTCTTCGGCTTCAATATATTTTCCCTGCTCTGAATAACAAACCCCTAAACCATCATATGCGCCCCTGTTGTGCGGATCAAACCGGATAGCTTGCTTAAACATCTCTTCGGCCTGTTGATATTTATTTTGCCCGTTATACAAATTACCCAGGTCGCTATATACGCTGCTATTCTCAGGATCCAACTTAAGCGCCTTCTTAAAACCATCCTCTGTTTCTTTATCTTTTTTTTGCCGGTTATCTTTAAAATTACTAGACTCTATATATTCTTTTTTGGGCAGTCGGATATCTTCGTTAGACTTATAAGATCCTAACTCTTTAACCTTATTTATCAGATGCAACCGGATATTTCTGGCTAATTTATACACCCTGAATCCAGAGAAAAACTGCTTAATATTTACAATCCGGCCATCTTCATACTTAGCAGTACTTGCAGTATCATTAATTCCCGTCATGATAATAAGCATATTCGGATTATACTTATTAAGAATATTTTCTAAATTCGACAGAATAACCGAAGTATCAATGTCCTCCCGCCCCTCATTCATAACCTTAAAACTAGTTTTATTTTTTTTCGCGTTTAACACTACCTCCAATTGCGCCGGCCAAGAGTCTTCTCCACCTATAGCAGTGGTCGATTCTCCTAAACACACGATACTGTACGCATTGGCTTTACTAAACGAAATCATATTTCTGTGCTCGCGCAAGGATATAATTATAAACCCGCCTATACGCAGTCCGGCTTCCATAAAAACCAGGCATAAAAATATGCCGAATAAAATTAAAGATATTTTCTGCCCAAATATTGTTTTCTGCATTATCTACCTCTTTGCTGATGTTTCTTTGTCTTTATACTCTATGGAATTTTTAATTTTTTTAAGGCTTCTTTCCAGCCCTAAACGGGCTCCATCAGAGTATGGATTTTTTTCTATCGCCTTTTTAAATAACTCTTCGGCATCTTTCCAGTTTCCACGGTCCAAATAATAAAAACCTAACTCGGTATATGCCGGTTCGCGGTCCGGATTGATCTCTAGCGCTTTTTTAAACATTACTTCCGCTTCTTTATATCTGTGCTGCTCTTGATAACAAAACCCTAATCTGATATAAGTTTCTTCATTATAAGGATTCAAATTCGCTGCTATCTTGAACATCTCCTCCGCTTCTTTATATCTGTGCTGCTCCCGATAGCAGCGCCCTAATTTAATATACGCCAACTCATTGCGGGGTTTTAACTCTAAAGATCTCTTAAAAAACTTTTCGGCTTTTTTATATTCTTTTTGCTCCCGGTAACAGCGGCCCAGCCTTACATAAGTCTCATCGTTAAGCGGATCCATCTCTTGTGCCCGAATATACATTTTTATCGCTGCTTGACGCTTATTTAACCTTAAGTACAAATCTCCTACCCAGGAAAACAATTCATCATCCCCGAAATTACGGCTTAAAGCCATCTTAATCATATCTTCGGCTTCGTCAAACTTTTTTTGGCTTATATAACAACCGGCCAATCCGGCATATGTTTTCCAAGTTAATGGATTAAGCTGCTCCGCTTTCTTGAATGCTTCTTCTGCTTCCTGAAATTTACTTAACCCGAAATAGAAGCGTCCCAATTTTACCAATATAAAATAATCCCCGGGATTAAGCTGCGCCGCTTTCTTGAATGCTTCTTCTGCTTCTTTATACTTTCTCAAATTCTCATAAACACTTCCCAGGAGCTCATAGGGCATATGTTCTTTGGGATTCAACTCTATCGCTTTCTCAAACATTTTCTCAGCTTCAAAATAATTATTCCGACTGGAATAAAAATTCCCTAAATCATTATACGCCTCCCAATTATTAGGGTATAATTCGATGGCTTTTTTAAAAAATCCCTGCGCCACCAAGTATTTGCCTTGATTCAAATAACAGCTGGCCATACCATTTAATGCGCTGTAACTATTCGGCTCAAGCTCAAGTGCCTTCTCAAACATTTCTTGGGCTTGCGGATACTTATTATTACTATTATAAAAATGTCCTAAATCAGCGTATGCGTTACTATTCCGGGGATACAAACGGATATTTTCTTTTAGCCTATCGACATTTTCATTGAAAGAAATTTTGTTTTTCAGGTTTCGATAACTTAAAAATATAAAATTCCCTATATGCATCCGGTCTATCACAAGAAGCAGGGCACACAAAACGATCCCTGACAAAAATAGGATTATCTTTTTTTTAGTAAATATCTTCGGCATAGAAAAATTATTTATTGTATACTTCTTTTAATATCACCTTGGCAGCATTCTCTGCAATCAGCCGGTTGCCCGCAGCAGTAGCATGCCCGAATTCGCCACCAAAATTATCTTCAAAATAATCATCATACTTACCCTTTTTTAAAACATCTTCAAAAATATTTTTATTTTCCACAAAGATAATCCCATCAGTGGAATCAAACAACCTCTTCAAAGGCTCTATGCTGCGCAAAGGATATTGCATACATACCAGCTTTATTTTTCTTTGTAAAACAGCTTCTTTTAATTTTTGATAATTATGGCGGGTTGCAGGATTATAATACTCCAGCCTGAAAGCATCAGCCTTCTTATAATACTCCCTGGCCTGCCGGAATTTCCCATCTTTTCTGTAAGCAGTAGCCACAAAACCGTATAAACGGTCATTCTTCACCTTATTCTTAATAATTTCTTGAGCCAATTCTTTTATACCTTCAATTTTATTTTGCGCGCTATAGCAACGGCCTAATTCAGTATAAATAGGCTCAAAGTTCGGATTTAATTCTAAGGCCTTTTTAAACATTATTTCTGATTCCGGGAACCTTCCCTGCTCTAAGTAGCAATTACCCAAAAGGATATACCCCTCTTCATTTATCGGTGCCAGCTCAACAGCTTTTTTGCCTTGTTCTATCGCTTCCTGGGCTTTTCCTGTCTCCCGATAGCATTTACCTAATCCGATATGGGCATCCGGGTTGTCCGGATTAAACTCTAATGCTTTTTTAAAAAGTGATTCTGCTTTTAAATACTCACCCTGATTAATACAAACATACCCTGAATCAACGCTCTCTTTATCACTTTGAATGTTAGTTTTAGAAGGATCTTTCGGCATTGCCGAAACGGAAATTATTCTCTCTGTTTTTATTTTATGTATTTTTTTGCTAAGCACTAACTCATCAAACTTATTTACAATATGCAGCCAGGAAATTCTTATTAATTGCCACACCCTTGATCCTCTGATAAGAAGTTTAATTCTGGTCATAAAACTATTTTCATAATGCACCGACCCAACCCAATCATTCACGCCCACCATTGCAATTACCACATCCGGAGAATATTTTTCCAAGTCTTCTCCGAGAGTAAGTAAAATTCCGGAGGTTTCAATTGAGGGCCTGCCTTTATTGATTACCTTAAAGTTTACACCTATATTTGCCTGGTTTAATATTATCTCCAGCTGGCTCGGCCAAGAATTCTCCGCCCCAAAGGCAGTGGTGGATTCACCTAAACACATAATACGGTATTGATTATTTTCACCCAGGACAACCAAATTTTTATTTTCCTGCGGTAAACCAATAATCGAGCCGGCAATACGCAATCCTACTTCCAATAAAACTACGCATAAAAACAGCCCGAAAAGTATTAAGCCTAACTTGTGCCGCAAAAGAATCCCTAACATAGAATATATACCTTTTTACCCCCACTATTACTTCTTAAGGCCATCATCAAAATTATAAAGATTAACCAAAACATCCTGCGCTTCCTGATTCTGCGGCTCCATTTCTATGGCTTTTCTGAATAATACTGCCGCTTGCTTATAATCTCCACGGTTTTTAAAAATATAACCGGTCTGAAGATATGCCTGGTCTTTACCTAAAGCTTTATACCATTTACTTCCCAAAGAATTTATTTTTTGCGCCTTAAGCGAAATCCCCGCTTGGCCTTTTCTGGCTATACCGAAATCATCTTTATTAATAATCCATACAGCCTCCTGCGGATTACCAGTAAAATACTCTAATTGCCGCCTGGGAAATATCCACTGATAATTACCCTCAAGGATAAAACGCTCACCCAGCCCGATATTCCAGCAAAGATGCGGAAGATAATCCGGCATATCCCTGTCTATGTAGAGTTTATTATTCTGGTTGATCGCTCCCTTATTGATCCCTTGTTTAATATTAGAGAGCATCGTATTTAAAGGAGCAAGGTGCCAAGTATAGATATCCACCACCAACCTGATACAGAAAACATTAAAAATAAGAATTATGGCCAATAAAGGATAAATTAGCTTCTTGTATTTAAAAGAACTCCCAAACCTATCCGCCAAAAAAATGGCAATTAGCACCATAAAAGCGTTAGGGATATACTGGTAGCGGAACTCTGTCAGACCATACTCTAGTTCGGAAATAGCCAATCTGCAGAAAAACATA
The DNA here is from genome assembly GCA_026387265.1 of Candidatus Omnitrophota bacterium. Taxonomy (GTDB): domain Bacteria; phylum Omnitrophota; class Gorgyraeia; order Gygaellales; family Profunditerraquicolaceae; genus UBA6249. The sequence goes on along the minus strand of JAPLLZ010000047.1, from coordinate 19,773 downwards.
GCATAAATCTCCGCAAGCATCAAAAAAAGGAATAAACCCAAGACCTTAAGCTCTTCCAACAGCTTCCTGCGGTATAAAAACACCAGGAAGAAACCGAGAATAAGCCCGCATAAAGAGCCCACAATAAAAATGACCTCCTTATGTCCGCTGGCGATATAGTTAACCAGCGGCCCGGACATATAAATATTCTCGGTAACCTTTAAAGGAAACGCCAGGAATGGAAAAAAATCGAGCAACAAACCATAAAAGATATTAAATGCCGCCAAAAACCCGGCGGTAATCGAATTCGACAGGTTAAAGAAGTAGCTGATCTTATGCGTTGGCTGGATATATGTCCCTAACGCCCGGGTAAATACATAAAATAGAAAGTAAATAGAATAGATGGCACCTAAAACCCCAGAGTTAGATTTTATGATCGTGTTATGATCTGGGCTGCCTGCAGGCTTAAATTTTTTAATACTTGATAATATGATAATGACAAGCGGCCAGAGAAAAAACGGCTCGTAGCATAACATAGCGCCCAGAAGAAAAACTATTGTCCCGCCAAGCAGAATCGGCTTTGAGGTTCTTAAATACCGAAGATAAACCATAAAACCGGCCAAGGACATCGAAAAACCGATCATAATATGCGTCTGAAAAGACCATAGTAGCATATCGAAATGGCTAAAAAGAAAAGCAAATAGACCAATAAAAACAAAACTGGCCAACTTGTTTCTGGAAAATTCTAAAGAGAATTTATATAACAAATAAATAGTTAGAAAGTAGAATACCGCATTAAAAATATTAAACAAAACATAATTGGAGCCGAACAAAAGGTGAATTAAATAGTAATACAGGCCAAATAACGGACGATAACTCATCTGCTCGATCGGATCGGTATTCAAACAGTGTAGCCACTGTCCCATCTGCGATAAACCGGGGAGTTTGTCCAGATGATGGAAAAAATAAAATATCTCCCAATAATCGCTTAAGGGCGGATAAGAAAGGCTGGGGAATGATACACTTAACAACAGGATAAAAAGCAGTAAAAAGTAGATGGCACTAAATGTATTCTTAGCTTTATCGTTTGTCGCAGTCTTCCAAAGCATTATAGGCCTCAATATTTTTAGGATTAAGTTTTAGAGCTTGTTTAAACATACCTGCTGCTTCCGTATATCTATCCTGACTACCATAAAAAATTCCCAAATTAACATAAAATATGTCATTGTCCGGATCAAGCCGGATCGCCTCTTTATACATCTGTTCTGCCTGAGAATACTTACCTTGCCTTTTACATGAAGAACCCAAACCGTCATAAAATACGGCATTATCGGGATTAAGTTTCAAGGCTTTCCTATACATCCGCTCTGCCTCTTGATATTTCTGCTGATTGGCACGTAAAGTGCCCAAGCCATCATACACATTAGCGTTAACAGGATTAATCTTAAGAGAGTGCTTATACATTCTGGCAGCTTGCGCATACTCGCCAAGCAATTGATAGAGCCCTGCCAGAGAAATATAACCATTTTCATTTTCCGGATTTATCTCAATTGCCCTTTGAAACATTTTTTTGGCTTTAGCATAATTACCCCGGCTTCTATAGATGTCCCCGAGAGTAACATAAGCATTATCATTTTCCGGATTTATCCGCAGAACTTTAATAAATATCTTTTCGGCTTGCTAAATCGATATAATCTTCACATTGAATGAAACTGATAACCTGGATATCCTCATTTAAGCCCACCTTGTTTGATTCACCAAATATGCCCTGCGGTAATTGTTTAGTCAAATTAAAATCCCGGGGATTAATAAACCAGGTGGCACTCTCGGGCGAATTGCTGAAATATTTTATTTCCTTTTTGTTAAACATCCATTGGTATGTCCCCTTCATGAATCTTCCGATTATCGGATTCCAGCACATTTTAGGAAGAATATTTACCATGCGGTTATCTAAATATACCCTATCTTTTTCATTTATCTGTTTAGAGCTTATACCTCTTTTTATATTTACTATCATATCATTTAAAGTAGCCATCTGCCGGCTTTCTAATAAAATCGACGAAGTTATGCAATATACATTTAGTGCCGTAATCAATACCAGGATAATGCACAGAATAGCTTTTATCTTTTTATTCAATTTGCCTAAACGCTCAAAAAATAACGAAGCTATCAACATAATAAGAGCGCTGGGAACAAAGTGATATCTAAATTGAAATAAGCTGTAAGCGTATTCACGGTTAGTGTAATATTTTGAGATAAATACGGTACCGGAAAAAGTCAAAAGCAAAAAGAAAAAAAACAAAAAAGATTTTATAATATCAAACTTCCTGCGCCTGGATAGATAAACGATAAACCAGCAAATTATCAATAATAAAATACCGCTTAATATCTGCATATCGATTATTGCCGGCCGATGGCTCGATAAGAACCCTCCAAGTAAAAGATTAAAGCTGGGGAAACTGATGCGGGGCGGATAAGCAAACAACGGAACGATGTTCACCAATATGCCATTATAAAGAATATCGAAGAATACCGCTAAAACCGTCCTGTATATCCTGGGGATCGAAACTAACTGGAAAATCAAAGTATGCGTCTGCGCACCAGAATCGGCATAGGTATTAATGCTTCTGGTTAAAAGGAAAATCAAAATATAAAAAAAGTAAGTTACCGCTATAACTAATATCCAAGATAATCCGGCTCGGGCATTTGTTAGCTGCCTTCCTTTAATTAAGCTACCGGTATATGCCAAAAATACAACCGCCAGAGGCCAAAAAATAAAGGCTTCATAGCAAAGCATGCCCGACAATAATAGAAAAACGGTCAAAAAAAGCATGCGCTTAAGACCTGTATTCAAAAACCGGATGTAGAATAAAAACCCCAAAAGTAACAAACAAAAACCTAAAATTAGATAACTATGTGCAGTCCAAGAAACAATATCAAAGTGAGAATAAAGCAGACTAAAGAAAACTACTGCTATAAAAACTAACAGCTTCTGGCTGACAAAAGCCGTGGCCAATTTATAAAGTAAAACCAGACTTAAAAAATATAGAAAGAAATTTATAAGATGTATACAAAAAAAGTTCGCTCCAAAAAGAGAATGCTGCAGATATAACACCAGGTGGGAAAGCGGCCTGAAACTTACATGCAGAATGCAATCGGTATTTAAAATATTCAACCATTGAAAAGGTAAAGGACTAGCGTAGATAGTATGGAAAAAGTACAATGTCTCCCACCAATCACTCCGGGGGGCATTAAAGAAAGTCGGATAATAAATAAACGCTAATACGCCAAGAAGTGCGGTAAAATACAAAGGTATGTCTTTATCCCTGAATAATATTTTCCTAACTCTATCAGCCATTATTTACTTTTGAGCCTAAATATTTTCTTTATAAAAATAATAAAATTAGCTTTAAGTGTGCGATAAGCAACATAATATTGTATTTTATAATTATAACGCATGCTCTTATTTTTCGAAAACACCGCTTTATAAATCCGTACCGGGTTTAAAAAATAACAAAGGGCAAAAAATCGGTACATTAAATAAATGACCACTTTATGTTTGCCCAAGATTACCTCTGCCTTCCCGAAAAGCCTATATTGCCGGACATCATGCTGCTTATTCCACTTTTTCCAGTAATCCGTTCCCGGCCGGGGTTCCAAAACACTGATATGCCACATCGGAGAATTTTTTATTAAATAGAAATAAGTATTTAAGCTTTCTCTGATTGTTTCATCGGGAAAACCGATAATTCCGTGATTATGGATGAGAAATCCCCTGCTTAAGAGTTTTTTACACATTACCCTATTATCATTAACCGTATAAGGCTTGCGGTATTCTTTAAGGAGGCGCGGATTAGCCGACTCAATACAAATATTGACCTTAATGCAATTGCTCTGCTTCATAAGATCCAGCGTAGAATCGTCTTTTATAGAACGCGGATTAATCGTTGTGCCCCAGAGTATATTCAAATTCTCCCGGATTAATAATTTACAAAAATCGCGCAGATTCTGTTCATCAATAGCAACATCATCATCTTCTATAAAAACAAAATCTAATTTTAGTTTTTTTGCGACTTTAAATTCATCTAAAATCCTCTGCGGTGACTTGTGGCGGTAGTTGTGCCCCCACATCCTTACCGTTGAACAGAAAGCACAATTATAAATACAGCCGCGCGAAGTCTCCATACTCATATATCTTAATCCGGAATGTTTAAAATACGGCTCCAGATCAAACTCTGAATAATCATTAAAAGGCAACGTATCCAAATCTTCTATTGGCTGCTGGGGAGGATTTTTTACTATTTGGTTGTCTTGCACATAATATAAACCCTTTAAATCTTTCTGAGACAGACCTTTCAGAGAGTTGTTTAAAAATTCTTTAAAAGTCAGCTCTCCTTCGCCGGATATAATATAGTCATATCCACTAAATAAAATATCCTCCGACACGAGTGTTGCATGATTACCTCCGGAAATAATCAAGGTCTCCGGATGGTTTCTTTTAATATCCTGGCCGTAACGTATGCAATAAGGAGCAGCGTTAGTGAAATTACAGGAAATTCCTATTAAATCATACTTTTTGGCAAGAATTCGATTTAGCCCTTTCCGATAAGGCACTTCCGTCAAATCCATCAATTCCATTTCGCAGTTTAGCTCTTTACCGATTAGATAAAGGTTCATCAACCCTATATTGGGAACCCGTTCATAGCAGGTATCAACTGTCGGAGCCACTAATAATACTTTCACTTAATCTATCCTTTCAGGATTATAAAAAATGTTATTTTAATACTTTCCTAGCAATAAAAGAACTACCAAGAGATAACCACCCTAAAGACAATATTGCATCCAAAGCTCCCACCGCCTGATCCAGTTCTTTTTTATCAACAATAAGCGAAGGAGAAAAAACAACCAGGTTGCGGCGCGTAAATCCTAAATATGCCAGGATATTATGTTTGTGGAATAATTCCGCCAACACCATCACCCCGGCCAATGCTGGTAAAATTGATGATTTGTCCGGTAATATCCGGCTGACTAACTGTTCTACTTGCTCCATCGGAGGCTTCAACTCAACTCCCCACAACAAACCGCGCCCACGCACATCAATAATCCGATCCGGGTATTTTGTTTGAAGATTACGCAGCTGCTGTCCTAAATACTCGCCTAAATCGCGCGCCCTATCAATTAAATTCTCATCTTTAAATATATTCAAAGCTTCGATAGCTGTGGCGCATTCCTCGCTCATGCCGCTAAAAGTTGAAGAATGCATCAAAGCTTCCCCGGTGTTTCCGTATGCTTTTAAAAACACCGGTGTACGCGTAGTATAGCCGGCGATAGAAGCCTTCCCACCTCCGAATGTTTTTGAATAACAAACTATATCCGGAACAATACCTTCAGCTTGGAAAGCAAACCAATAACCCGTATGGCCAAACCCGGTATATATTTCATCAACGATCAGCAATACATCATAACGCGTACAAAGCTCCCGCACCTTGCGCAAATATCCTTCCGGAGGAAATATAATCCGCGTGCCATGTATGGCTTCTACTAGAAACGCGCATAAATCCGGCCTCCCATCGCCTCTTTGGCAATGCTGGATAAAAAGCTGCTCCAGGGCTCCGGCATCTCCGTAAGGCACTTGATAACATTGCTCCAACAGCTTGAAATTTTTGCGTGAATCATCCAAGCTAGACACCGACATTGCCGCGTGCGACTTCCCATGGAAAGATTGATCGGTATATACCAACCCTAACCGGTTACTGCCATGATGTTTCTCCGCGAGTTTAAGCGCCCCTTCAATTGCCTCAGCACCACTATTACAGAAAAAAGAATACTCTAAATCCCCCGGCAATAAATTAGCCATATTGGCCGCTAAAGCAGCGACATAAGGTGAAATGAAAGCCTTGCACAATTCCAGCCGTTTCTCATTATTGATTTTGCTGCGCGCTGCTAATATCCGGGGATGATTATGACCTAGCCCTAAAACGCCATTACCTCCACTCATATCTAAAATCCGCCTGCCATCACTAAGGGTTATATACATCCCTTCTGCAGATGATGCCCAGGCTTTATCAAATCCCAATAAACCAAACAAGTTCACCATCCCGCAATTTACATATTTTTGGGTTAAGCGGATTTTCTCCTGTGCAGATAACTGTTCTACATCTTCTAATTTATACCACTGCGTTTTGTCCATATTAAATCCTTTAGGTTTTGGATAATATAATTACCCCAGGCTCCGGGTCGGCCGCTAAATAACAGGTTTCTATCAATATAAGCTGGAATATAACAAGCCCGGCAGCTATGCCGGCTTAAACCCTTGATAGATTTTTCCAATCCATCCTTTCTGATGTTCCATTGGGGCCTCCCCCAAAAATTACAACAAGGATAAACACTACCATCGCTATCTATAAAAACCGTATAATCTCCATGGTAACATTTAGGATGATGAAAGTTTACAGGAAATTCATCCTGAGTTGCCATGCGTTTCTCATAGGTAAACGGCCAGCGCCTGGCAATCTCATAACCAGCTGCGCTAAATTGGATCGGAGCATTTTTTAGTTTAAGTTGCTTAAGATATCGAAAAATTTCCCGTAATTTATCCTCAGAAATTACATGGGGCTGAAATTCTCCCGGATTAAAATTAGCCGTAAAATTAAATGATGGTGAAAAATTAAGCAATAAATTATTCTGCCGGGCGAAATTTACCAACCAATCAATATCTTCTTCTGTAGTTTCCGGGACAAGCACAGAACTAATGCGCACCGATAAGCCATAGCTGCGGGCAAGCTTTATGCCTTCTATAATCTTAGCATGACTACCTTCTCCCCGATTTCGATCATTAACCCGGGCCGGCCCGTCTAAACTAATACAAATTCTATCCAATAAACGGATAATCTCTTCTTTTTGCGGAATCAATGTGCCGTTAGTAACCATATCGCAAACCATGCCTAGCCGATGAGCTTCAGCAATGATTGCTTTTAAATCATTTCGCAACAAAGGCTCGCCTCCCTGCAATTGAAGTATCTGTGTACCTAGTTGGTACAGCTTGCGTACTATTTCCAGCAATTCTTCTGTAGTAAATTCCCGGCAATCGCCGCGATAAGGGTGCTCGCCGTAACAATACCAACATTTAAGATTACATCGATTGGTTACCCCTAAAATGGCAACCAGCGGAATCCGGCGCTTGGCAAGTTTAGCCATAAATAAAGCATTTACAAACATTAAGTTCTGTTTCAATCTTTTAAATTGCATATTTAATCATTGTCTTATCCGCATCCAAACTTGAATATATTATTTTAATTTTTTCTCACCAAAAGCTTAAAGATATCTTTAGCCATCTGAGCGGCCGAAGAGAAAGTTAGCGCGTTTGACTTACCGCAAATCCTGCTTCTTAAAGGCGCCGACAACTCCACAACTTTATAGCCACGCTTAATCGCTTTAATAAGATTTTCCGCAGTAAACATAAAACCGTCGGTAACCAAATTTAAAGAACGCAGGATTGATGTGGGAAAAACAGTTAAACCATTATAATATTTTAAATTTAAACGGAAAATTTTATTTAGAAACCAGGTATAATTCTGCGAAAGGAAATGGCGAAAAGAAGAACGTGGGTCCTGCCCCAGGTGATAACAAGTTACTACCGTATCATTTGTCAGATATGGCATACACAAAATAAACTCCTCTGCCGAGTTTTCGTGATCACCGGGAAACCAAGTAAAATAATCTCCTTGCGCAAACGCCAAAGCGTCCCGGTAACAACTGCCTATACCCATCTTTTTTGGATGATGAATAACTCTGACTTGATGGTATTGTTTTGCCAATTGTTCAGCCACCTGAGGCGTAGAGTCGCTGCTTCCATCGTCTACAATGATGATATCGAGCTTTTGCGCATAAAGAGCTAAAGTCTTCAACAGGTCTTCCACTGCCTCTTTAAGGGTATTTTGTTCATTAAGTGCAGGTATGCAGATTGAAATATTATATTTTCCCATAAAAAATTATTAAACCATTATATAAAATTAATATGTCTGCCTGGATTTTTTAATCTCCATAAATAACTATTAATTTCATCGAGACGGCAAGCCTTACGGCAATGCGTTATATCCCATTTATTATATATCTGCGCCATTATCTTCTTGCGCTTCTTCCCTTCCCAAATATTCTGAAAACTTTCTTTACATATATTACCAAATACAAAATCCTGTTTACCAAGAAATAGGTTGCAGGGATACACATCGCCTTTTGCCGTTATGTGCGTAGCAAAAGGCAATCCTAGGCAATAGTCATAAGGCTTTTTCTCTTGCAGCCTTTCCATTGCCCTCCTGCGGAAAATTACCTGGAAATTGTTTTTTGCATATTCTTTAAGTTTTTCTTCTAAATAAAATATATCTTTATATTTTATGCTAGGCTTGATCGTTTTACCGCTAGAAGGATGCGGAGAATAAGGCTTGATCGCTAAATAATCTACCCCCAGATCACGCACTACTTTAACTGCAGTTGCCACTTCTCTATAATTCTGAGGGATCAGTAAAAATTGCGCTCCGATAACGCAGGAATACTTATTTTTATTCCTTATCTTGACCGCTTCCCTAATATTTTTAATCACCACCTTAAAATCATTTTTCCCTGTTCCATGGATATCCGCATAGCTTTTTTCTGTTGCCGCATCCAAGCTTACTTTTAACCAGCTCAGTGACCCCAGCGATTTGGCTGCCTTCATCCTGCTAAATAACACGCCATTAGTTACCAAAGCAACATCAATTCCTGCTTGCTTAGTAAAATTAATTATTTCTACCGCGCCTTTATGCAGAAGCGGTTCACCTTCACCGGAATACAGAATAGACTTTACGCCTTTTTTTGCTGCCTCAGTAATAAACCGTTTAAAACAAGTTTTTTCTAAAATGTCCGGCTTGTATTTAAAAAAATCGAAAGCACAAAATATGCATCTGTGATTACACCCGCCATGTAAACCAATTTCTATATAAACAGGATAGATATTTTTACCTTCAAGCCATTGATGCACTCTGGGAATATGGTACATAAGCTTATGGCTATCTATTCTAAATTGATCTGTTACCATGGGTTTAATTTCCGAGTATTCTTTCAAAATTCACACACTCTAAGTTCAATTATAGCGTGAAATGATATCAAAGCTTAACCGGTGGCTCTTAAGGAGTTACTTATTTACTGGTATATTAGATGTCACCTGATATACCTCAAAAGTCTCAAGAGGGGCTTTCTTAAAAGCAATATAGAATGGCAAAAGACCCCAGTCATGAGAATAAAACCCGGTATGGAACCGGCGGTCATGCAGAAAAACATTGCCTTGGTAACGAAAACTCCCAATCAAATCTTTTTTATAAACTAACCCCTGAAAACAATCGGTACAATTTTCATGAAAAACAGCCGAAAGAAATACGCCGGTCGGCACGATATATATAAATCCCCCATCTTTATTCAGGCTGACTTCCATTTCATCATTTATTGCCCGAGGATAATACTTGCCCAGATAATATGCATACCCGTAGCAAAGATTTGTATCAAAAGAGGAGCGGCAAAAATAAATATCTTGATTAGTCTGCAGTTTTTTCTTCAAAGAAACTACAAAATCACGGTATACTCCGGCAAGCTGATAATCTCCGGCGGACATCACCGCAGAAATAACAATAGTAGTTGAAATGCCAAAAACAATGAACTTGCTATGTAAGTTTAAAGATAAACCTTTATTCAAACCCAACTCTTTAGCGATGAGCAAAAACATCGGGGGAAACAACAGCAGGACAAAGCGCGCCGCAACAAATTGAATAGCAACAGTAAAAACAAGTAGAAAAATAAACCAGCAAAATAAAAACAGGCTATCTTTATCCTGCCTTTTTTTAAAAAAATACCTGACACCGGACTTAATTATAATTAAAATAATGAAAACCGAAGAAACAAAAAAAAGCGCAAGAATGCTTTTCTCTATAATACTATACCCAGTAAAATAAAACCTCTTGCCTAAATAATAATTAAACCCGCTAGAAAAACCTTTGATTAAAAAAGGACACAGGCCCAGCGGCAAAGACAAAACAAAAAGCAGCCGGTTAATTTTTTTATTTAACATATAGGGTATTAGAAATATAGTACAGAGCGAAGTGCCACTGAGAAAACTTAAAACAGCAAACGTCCTTAATTGAATGATTTCATAGTTAAGGTTCAAGCTTTTTTTAAACAAACTAACTAAAAAATAAATCTGATGATAAAATATAAAATTATGTAAACACCAAAGAAAAAATATACCTACCGAAATTAACAAGAATAAAGAATACCGTTTTTTAGATGAAATTAACGCATAGGTAAACATAACTAAGATAACCATAAGACCGGAGTATTTAAACAAGGCCGCCAACCCCGCTAAAACTGCAGATAAGTACAACAATTTTTTATTGTCTTTATCTACACCGTAGATAAAAGCGGCTAACGCTCCCAGAAAAAAAGCCAAAAGCGGGATATCTAGCATAATATTCTGAGACATCACTACAAATACAGGGGTAATCGTAAACAATACAGTAATAAATATTCCCTTGCCGATAAACCTTTTGGATAAGATATACATGGCGACAATCGCCATTAAAGAGAAGGGAAAATAAAATAAGTGCATCCAGATTTCTTTATCCTGGAATAATTTAATCACCGGAGCAAAATAATACCCTAACAGAGGCGGATTGTGGTAAACATCACCCATAAAAATGAAATTACCCTGATAAACCTGCGGTATGCGGATCAAATGCTCACCGATTGCTTTGGAGATGGTAATCGTAAAAGGGTCATCAATATGATAGGCCTTATTTATAAATAAGAGCCCAAAGGCCACAAATGACAACAATAACCAGAATAATTTTTTACTGTCTTTCATCGGCTTTAGGAATTTTATAGTTTTTTAAAAAATCACAAAACTTCTTATCGGCAATATTATGATCTTCTTTGCTCCACCACATCGGAACACGCGCTGCTTCAGGAATACCCCAACCCCAAAACATCACCCCTGAACAACCCGCAGAGAAAGCTTGATCCATATATCCTTTAAAATTCGAAATATAGAAATCAACAGTATCTGGTTCTTCCCTCATTTTTTTATTTAGGGCAACAGAATTGCTAAATCCAAATTCCGCCATTACCACAGGCTTACCTAAAGAAAACAATTTTTTGATTACTGCATCTATTTTTTGAGCATTCTCAACCTGAAGCGCTTTTTCCCCTAAGGAAGGATAGAAATGGAAGGAAAGAAAATCTAATTCCGGTAAATTGAGTATTTTAAATAAATCCTTGTTTATGGATTCCGCATTATTTATGCTGATACCTATGGTTACCGGATGGTTATTATCCAGGCTTTTAACATACTTGGCGATTCCGCTTATCCACTTACACGCCTCGGATTCAGAAAAACGCCAATATTCCAATTCATTGGCGATTTCCCAGGCCAAAATCGTAGGATCGTCCCGATATACTTTGTTATTTACAGAATTCTTTCTCTGGATTATTTGTTTTATAAGCTGCTTGAAGGCTTTGGTGCTTTCTTCGTTGGTAATATTGCAGAAAGGAGCATGCCCTTGGAGATATTTTTCTTCCGTGGAGTAATCGCTGCTACAACAACAATCCGTAAAAACCAGTATCAAGTATATGCCGTTTTGTGAAGCAGTATCAATAATCTTATCAATATCTTCATCTTTACTCCATCCCCAATTTAAGTAAAGCCTCAATACCGATATATTATTTTCTTTTGCCTGAGCGAATGCCTTTAAGACATCTAAACCCCAGTCATCATAAAAAACTAAATTTACTGCATTTGCCCCGGTAAACCTAAATGGCTTACCATCTTTTACAAAACTATTTTCTTTTAACGTTATCCGGCTCGAAGAATCGGCAGCTAAAATATTAGTTAAACCTGCTACCATAAAAACAAAAATTATTATTCCAACATATCTTTTAGCAAATCCTAACTGTTTTCTTAACCGGGCTTTCATATCTCCTCTATTTTAATATTCCAGCCTTGAAACCAACGACAAGCTGTTATTTACTTTCCCTAAAATACCCAGGCATTAAAAATAAACCGCTGCAGCTTTAAGCAATTTTCCAGATTTGCTGTTTATATTGATCAACCATACGATAAGTATTAAACTTTGCCGCAGTAGAAATACACTCAATCATCATATCTATCCACTCAGATGCACTATTTAATTTACCATTCTGATTTGTTTTATAATATAAACCGACCATGCGTTCCAACGCACAATACAGTTCTTCGGAATCAGCATTCATGTGCAGGTCAGATTCATCACCTACACTGCCCTCATTATTCTTATATCCAAAAAATGCGCCGATCTTTTTATCGGTAGCCTCAGCCACCCAGCCGTCAACTGTACTCATTTGCAAAACAGCATTCATAATTGCTTTCATCCCACTTGTCCCGGACGCCTCAAAAGGCGGCAAAGGATTATTTAACCAAACATCAACGCTGGAACTAAGCAGCTTGCCTAAAGAAATATCATAATTCTCCAACACAATAATTTTTAGCTTGTCATAATCTTCATTCAACTTATCCACTTTATCTAACATTTCATTAATATAAGTAAAACCTAAATTATCATTCGGATGCGCTTTACCGGCTAGAATAATCTGTAAAGGGCCAACCTGTTGAGCAATACGCACCAATCTGCTGATATCATGTAAAATAAGGCTTGGCCTTTTATACGCCGCTACCCTCCTAGCCCAACAAATGGTAAAAAGATTTTTATCCAGTTTCCATTTTTCTAAAAGTTTGCATAAATTGTTTTTGTTGGACTGATGCGCCTGCCATAATTGCAAGCGGAAATCAGCATTCCTTTTAAGCTCTGCAGCTCTGGACAAAATCATGGGATTAGCTTTAAAATCAACAAAAGTTTCCGGAAACTTCCCGAAAAGATCCTGAAATTCCTGTGACATCCAGGTGCCCGGATGCACACCATTAGTAACATACTGTATTTGATCTTTATAACTAGGAAACTGAATATGCATCACTTTCTGATGATTATGTGACACTGCATTTATCGCCGCAGAAATATTCATCGAAAGTAACGTAAGATTGGCCAAGCCCGAGCGTTCTTTACCGAACCTTTCAATAATATCCGTATCTTCTTTATTCAGGACTTTATTTAAATCATCAAAAAAGAACCGGTCGTGTCCGGCTTCAACCGGAGTATGACAAGTGTAAACAAATTTGCTTTTTAAAGCTTCCAATTTATCTTTATCCATACCTCTGGATTTAGCAATAAAAGCAAATACCGCATGCCCCTCGTTAAGATGATAGGTATCAATGTTATAGCCTAAATCATTCAAAGCGCTGACTCCGCCAAATCCCAGCATTACTCTTTGTAATAGTTTTAAAAATACATTATCACTGCGGTAAAGCTGATCGGTTAAATTTTTAGCGCGTTGGCTATTCGGCTCAATATTCGAATCTAACAATATTAGAGGCACAACTGCATCATGTTGATAACTATAAACATAATATTTCCATAATCTAAGATAAACATCTTCGGGTTTAAGAGAAATTTTAATTATGTTTTTTAAAGGAATTAACCCTGGATAAGTATATGGATCCCAACGCATCTTTTCCGGCGCCTGGCCGTATTTAAACCAAAACTTCTGCCGGAAATAACCTGAATTCCAAAGTATCCCGATAGCGGCAACCGGAAGCTTATAATCCGCCATAGTTTTAACGGTATCACCCGCCAACACGCCTAATCCTCCGCTGTAAATCGGCAAATCAAGAATATTATTCTGATGTAAAGCAAAAAAATAATCCGCCACGCGAAAATTCGAAAAAACCGCATTCTCTGGAATCTTATTGGAAGGATTAAGCGCAAGCTGGCTAGATAATTTATTATAACAACTAGTCGCCAGGCCATATTCCATCGAGAAATAAGCAATACAGCGCTCTGTTTGAGAACGCAGCCTTCTTTCTGCCTTAACCACAGCCTCCAGTGGCATGCCGAAATAATTATTATCCCGGATATCCTGAGCATAATGCCCGTCGCTATCATCAACCTGCACTAATGAATAAAATTCATCAAGAAGATTATCTTTTTTCATATTTTACTTCCACCTAAAATGTAAATAGATTCTTCCCCAACCCTTATCCGTCTTCTCGAGCCTAGCATAAAGCTGGCGGTTCTCTTTTTTATTTAAGAAATTAAGAATACGTTTTTTTACGTTATCTGCAGCTGTCCCATAAGCAATCTCTACAATACTGGCGCGCCCATCCACCGCTTCCTGCAGGATTGCTGCTATTTTTTCTTCCATATCCGGAACTACCGGAAAAAGATTAAGTTTTAGCTTCATATCCGGTTACCGGCTAAAGCGCCTGGGCTTTTTGAATCCGGACTGTTGACGATCAACGCTACTCTTACGCCAAGGCTTAGGCTTACCAGTAGCTTTTTTCCAAAGCTTAGAATCACTTGCAGGCTTCTTCCAGGATTCAGATCCGCTTTCAGTCTTCTTCCAAGGCCTAGGCTCACCTGCAGATTTCTCCCAAGGTTTAGACCCATGCTCAGCTTTCTTCCAGGGCTTAGATGCGCTTTCGGTTTTCTCCCAAGGCCTAGCTCCACTTGCAGATTTATTCCAAGGTTTAGATGCTCCATCAGCCTTTTTCCAAGTCCTAGATTCACCACGGCTTTTCTCCCAAGGCTTAGGCTCACCTTCAGGTTTTCCAGTTGGGCTTGGTTTAACCCCGGATCTTTTCCAGGGCTTAGATTCAGTTTGCGGCTTCTGCCAGGGTTTAAATCCGCCTTCAGGTTTATTAGTAAAAGGCTTCTCCCATCTTGGTTTCTTACGCCAACGCATAGGATTAGGCTTATACCTACGCTCAGAAACCGGCGTAGTAATTCCCGCCTCCAAGCGTTGCTTTATAAAACTAATCGTGCGCCTTCCTTCTTTATATTTTCCCGTTCTCTTAAGAGGCAAACCTTGCCTGAAACTACTCCCCCTGCTTTCTATCCGAACCACCCCCTGATCATTACCCGTAAATTCCGGTGAATATTTATTTCTTCTGGAGACTGGCGGAGTTTTTGGTTCCTTAGATAAAGCAGCCATCACATTAATCGGCCTGCCTAATATTTCTTTACCATGCAATTGAGCAATTGCAGCTTGTGCCTCCTGCTCATCAGGCATTTCCACAAAACCGAATCCCCGCGATTTTTTGCCTTTTTTTTCCATAACAATAGCCACAGAAGTAACTACACCAAATGCCGCAAAAGCCCTTTCTACATCTATTTCTTTGGCTTCAAAAGATAAATTTCCTACGAATATATTCATCTAATCCCCCTAATTACACCACATTAATCCGGCGCAATATTCTGATTTATTATTTACCGGATTTTTACCAAATTTCCACTTTATTTTAATTGTTTTTCCAATTTACCGCTTATACTACAATAACCTTCAACAGAAAATACATCGCCGGATTTAGCATCCGGAATAAGATAACTCACTGTTTGATTATTAAAATTGTCTTGCGCAGATATACTCTGCTGAATTACTTCTTTACCGTTTACCGACACATCGACTTTTTTAATATAATGGGTACGAGGATTACCTACATTATGAATAATTACTGCATTTAATATTTTTGTTTCAGGGTTAAAAGTTATTTTAATATCCGAAGGAGGATGCGCATAAGCTAAAGTACAGAGAGTAAAAAAAATAAAAAAAACCGATAACCATACTATCTTTTTCATTAAACCCTCCTTTTAAGAAATTCTTCTTTTATTAATTAGTAAAACTCCAGCATTTAAGATCAATAAACTAAATAGCTCTGCATCAAACTTAACTCCATATCCAGTAAGTATAAAAATCAAACCGGCAATTCCGGCGCCAAAAACAATCT
Source organism: Candidatus Omnitrophota bacterium (assembly GCA_026387265.1). Lineage (GTDB taxonomy): Bacteria > Omnitrophota > Gorgyraeia > Gygaellales > Profunditerraquicolaceae > UBA6249. The sequence goes on along the minus strand of JAPLLZ010000047.1, from coordinate 3,899 downwards.
GCCCTACGGGTTTAACCGGTGATGTTTTAGGCTCAATAATCATAACAAAAATATAGAAATAACTCAAATAACCTAAAATGTGGGTTAAGGGAATTTTTTGTGTAATGGCTTGGATACCAAATAAAGCCAGAGAAACTAGAAAATAGCTGATTACTATCTTTAGCTTCCTTATTTTTTGAGCAAAATATATCCCGCCGGGTAAAAGTATATACCAGACATAAGTCCCTTTCCACTGCGTAGAAGCACCAAATAAAACAATCACCAAAAGAATACCAAAAGCAGCAGGATTAAAAATATGCTTCTTCTGAAAACGGATTAAGTATTTAGAAGATATCGCCAGTACGCAGGCAACTAATAGTTTCCACCACGACTGATCACTGGAAAACACATAACCAATAATTAAACCGGTGATAGCAGAGCTTGCGGTTAACTTCCAGACCCTGGTTTTAAAATATACTATAACAGATTCGGTGCCTAAAGCCGAAAGCACGGCAAAACTGGTAGCCAATAAAAATATGCCGTTTCTATCTTTAATCGCTAAAAAAACAGCAAAACAAGTTAAATAAATAACCAGCTGCCCTTTAACGGATTTTAATATTTGCATATTTGGTTATATTTCTCTAGCCATGGATAGCAACCTGCATTTTCTAATGCTCGTCGCTATAACATACTATAACATAACTGTTTTATTGTCAATGAATTAAGCTATTTTGGCGGGAATCTTCTTAATACATAACTATACCGCTGGAATTCATTTCCTGGGTCTCTTTGGGAGTAGGCCGTTTTCCTGTTTTGGTAATACCGGTCTGCAGACTACCTTCAATTACCGTGCTTGTGTCGGATGTAACATCCAGACCAGATACATTACTTACGGCTTCAACAACTGTTTTAGGTGCGCGGGTGGTTTTTTCTTCCGGATTTACGGAAGCAGGCGCTTGATTAGTTATAGTGATTCCGCTTTTGGCTAAAGGTAGTGCCGCTATTGGCGCCGGGCTTGCCTGCAGCGGATAAATTGACGAAGCTTCGTTTTCTGCCTGCTCAATTACCGTAATTTCCTTCTCTGACAGAGAAACTGACTTTTGGCTTAGTTGAGTAATAAAAAGACTTGCCAGTATAACAATCGTAAAGATTACAAATAAGATAATTAACTCCCTATTTTTCATCTTTTAATTCTCCCAGGTTAAAGAAATATAATCTCCGGTTGTCGGGACAAACGGAGGCGGAGAACTTAACAACCGCTCATCATAATTATAATTTTTGGAATAACCGGATACCTTAGTTGATCCATTAAAACTTCCTACCGGCCCTCTTTGTTTCTGGATTATCCCCCCAAAAACAGAAAGAGTACCTCTTGCCCCGTTTTTCCACCACTCTTCTAACATAAATGACGTATTCAAGGCCATAATTGATGCATCAATCTCCAAGTTAGTAGATGAAGCATTTTTACTAATCATTACATCTCCTTCTGAAATAAGGCCCAAAGTATCAGTTGATGTCGATCCGGGTATGCGTGGATCATTAGCATAGATTATGTTATTAGTAATATTAATATCCCCGCTTGCCCCGGCCGTCAACCTTCCGCTAAGCGTACCTGAAATATTCAGATTGCCATTATTAACGAAAAGTGCTCCGTTTGCCGGCAAAGCTACATTGTTATGAGTATGACCGCCATTTGTAACATTCATTGTGCCATTTGAATTTAAACGAATGGTTGTATCTCCACTATACCTGACCCCTCCACTTAAGGATGCAGCACGTAGTTTTAAAGCCTGCGTAGGCATGTTAATTGATTTCGAACCTAAGGTAACTGTATCTTGAAAATCGGGCAAATCATGAGGAGGGTTGCTTAAATCAGATGAATTAATATTGCTGCCATTATTAAAGTATCTAATATAGTCGTCTACGGAAAGCACCTTTCCTCCAAATACCGGGTTACCTTTTATATTAAAATGCCCATTAGTATGCGTTGTGCCATTTAAATGGTCCTGGTCCCAAAACCAAACATTGCTACCCTGATAATTTTCTCCATCAGTAAACCAAATATACCGGGCAAAGTTATCAATTTGCAGATAATTTGTCACTACGGTCTGCAGAATCCCGCCGATTTTAACTTCACAACGCACCTTATACCTGGCTTTTCCGGATGAACCAAGATCAGTAAAGAAAACTTCGTAGCTGCCGGGGGAGAAATTTTTAGGCCCGATTTTACTAATGCTTCCTGAAGGATAGGTGCCATACTGCACATAATAATCCCGTAACCAAACCAACGCCTCATCAATCCCGGCATCAGCGATATTGATGATCTGAGCCTGATTTTTAAAAGTATTGGCAGCCTTATTTTGAGTGTTGCTTACATCAACTACAAACCCTCCAAAAGCCAACAATACCGCTACCGCCATGTAAACGGTAATCAGCGCCGCTCCTTTTTCATTTATAATTACCCCTCTAGAATTAACCATCTTTATTCCTCTTTGCTCCTCATTTTTATTATCGCCTGCTCCGCATCTTGATACAAATTTCCCTTGCCATCCGCCTTCTGAACAGTAATATCAATTTGAATAAGCGTTTCTTCACCACTAGGCCGGCTAAATGTTAAAGTTGCAATGTTCGGCGCAATCACGGAAGTCACCCCATTACTTGTACGCGTAAGTTGGCCTAAACCATTGCAAGAATAAGTAATATTCTGCCCCCAATCTATTACACCGGTGTTGTCATTATAGCGCGGGATTGGAAAGGTAATCGAGTTACTCGATGCGCCTTCTTCAAGCCCGATTATTTTTTTCGGAGCAGTCTGGCGCAGCTCCCGCTCCATCGGCAGAAGCGCAAATAACACATTTTGTCGCAACTGAGTAGGTATATCACTGACAAACAAAGCATTCTTTCCGGCAACCACAGCATAACCCAACCCCATCGCAATGACCGAAAAAATTAATAGTGCAACCAAAACTTCAAATAACGTCAAACCTTTCATTTTTATCGGCTAGTCACTTGCGTGACTAACTCCGCTGGCGAATCAATCATCAGGTTGTCATTAGTATCCTCTCCTGCATCCAATTCCCCATTAAGATTTTTATCTTCTCCAATAATTTTATTGCCTTGGCGCCAGCATACGCTTATGGTCACCAATAAGAAATCCGAATTTGTATCATCAACATAAACTACCCCACTGCTAGAAGGAATACCATTAACAGAAAATTTCAGGCCTTTATATTTTGTGACAACATCCGGCAATGGGGAAGTAAAGCGGATCTCTTCAATTAACCCCTGAGCAGCGTTTGTAGCGATACTGGTATTCTTTGAGCTTCTGATTAAATCCATGCCCACAATATACATTAATAATATGCCGCATATCGCAAAAGCAGCAATTGCCGTTGCCAGGAGCACCTCTAGCAAAACAAAACCTTCTTTAAATCTTCCCATTTTTACTCCCCTTCAGGCAATAATCATACTTCTTCCTACTTAAAGTATACCTTAAAAATAGGAATAAAACTATCTCCATCTATAAAAATAGCTTTAAGCAATTGCCGGTTTTTACTTGCCTGGGGGGGCGGTGATTTATTATTTAAAATTAAGCTTTAAAACTTAAACTACCTGCTTATACTTTACCAATAAAAAACCACGGGTTTTAATCCGTGGAATTTTTCTCAACAGCTACATTTTTACTTATTCACTTTAAGCAGTTTCTCTTTCCCTTCTTCAATAACTTCCACAGAATCGCTGTTTATCTTTTTTATAAACAGGCCTGCATAATTTTGCCTTTCAGAGACTAACTGGCCATTAATTATGACATAACTCTTACCTTGCGGGTCATAAAATATTCCTTCAATTTTTCTGCTTGCTCCGGATACTTTATCCACAGGAGCCTTATACGAACGCACATCAATAAGTTTGGCCGTTCT
>JAPLLZ010000064.1 GCA_026387265.1 Candidatus Omnitrophota bacterium | reverse complement strand
AACTATGGGCAACCCCTCATAATATGAAGGCAGCACAAATAGACCCGCATGGCTGCATAATTCCTGCAGCGGCTGACCGCTTAAAAAGCCGGTTAATACGACATTTGGAGTATTTCTTGCCTTTTCTAACCTACCCCTATAAGTTGTGACAGTTTTTAAGAGAGAGCAACCGCATTTGAGGGTTCCCAGCGAGAAATTGATTAATAAGACGCGTCTGATCTTGACTGCGAAATTTGGCTGTTATCATAGGCCCTCTTTTTTAGTTGCTTAAGTATATCACATTTTCCGATAAGTTTTAGCGAATTCTCCGATTTCAGGATTCTACGGCAAAACCCTGCTTAAAATAGCAAGCATGAACCATCCAAAATCACGCATAGAAATCATTAACTGCCTGATAGACAGGAAATTAGACTAAAGTCAATGCCAAGACTTGAATGTGCTATTGGACGCCCTGCTTTTATATTCAAGCTTAACTTGCGTTATTAGATATGAAAGATTTATTTATATTCCATATTATGGTATAATCACGACATGAAGATTCGTATCCTATTATCAATAGCGTTAATATTTTGCTTAAATTTACCCTGTGGCCTTGCACAAAGCAGAGATATGGATGAGTGGTACCCGTTCTATTTTCCCGAGAAACTCGATCCGAACTCCCCTCTTAACATAGGTAAACTTGTCCTTGACCCGCCTGCCGGAAAACATGGTTTTGTTAAAGTAAAAGACGGTCATTTCTACTTTGAAGATGGAACACGCGCCAAATTCTGGGGTACAAATCTCTGCATGAGCGCCTGTTTCCCTACTCACTTACAAGCTGAAATGCTCGCTAATAGAATCGCTTACTTTGGTTTCAACGCCGTGCGGCTCGCTCATTTAGATTACTCTTTCGAGCCGGGAGGAATTTTTGAAGACATATGCCCTGCATATAAGAATCCTCAAATGAAAAAAACAGGCACATTAAGCCGTAAGCAGCTTGATAATCTAGACTATTTTATTTATCAGCTTAAACAGAGGGGCATTTACGTCGATTTCATACTTCTTTGTTCGCGATTTTTTACTGAGGCTGATGGAATCGTAGATGGCGAAAAATTAGGCATGGCAGCTAAACCCGCCTCTATGTTTGACAAAAAGCTAATTGAGTTGCAGAAGAAATTCGCCAAGAACCTGCTAACCCATTATAATCCGTACACTAAACTTCGCTATTGTGATGACCCAACAATAGCGCTATTAGAAATAACAAATGAGAATTCTATAATTCAAACATGGAAAAATAACAATCTCAATGGCTCTATTTTTGGCGCCAATAAAAATGCTCTGCCCGAATATTATGTAAAACAGCTTGATAATCTATGGAACGCATGGCTTAAAGAGCGTTACAAAACAGTTGAAAATGTAAAGACGGCATGGGCATCTCCCTCATTACCCACTACGAACTCCTCAAACGTGCTTAATGAATCTGGCTGGTCGATTGGACTACACAATGATGCTAAAGCGACCCAAAAAATAAATGGCAATGAAACCATCATCAATATCCTAAATATCACCGACACCTCGTGGCATGTCAATTACCGTCATATGAATATTAATGTCATAAAAAATAAAAATTATGTATTTAAATTTGCAGCAAATGCTCATAAACCTTTAAAAATGAGCGTTGCATTCCAACAATCGTACTCACCCTGGATCAATTTGGGATTAGCGCGCGAGATAGAAATTAATAAAGATTTCCAAAGATTTGAGATACCGTTTACCGCTAGCGACAATTGCGAGAACGCGAAAATCACTCTTAGCCTCGGCTATGACACGGGTATAGTTACTTTGAAAGATATGGAATTCTACGAAACAGACACTATAGACCTACGAAAAACTGAATTATCCGATTTTCGCTTCGACCGTCCGCTGTACGCAATGATCGGCCTCTATCCAAGAACAAGAATTCAGGACATCAAAGCTTTCTACGCCGATATAGAGAAATGTTATTTCGATGAAATGGTTTTATTCCTTAAAAAAGATATCGGCATAAAAACTCAAGTCACTGGTATCGGCGGCTATGATGAAAAAGACGACATTGAAACGCAGGCAGAATGTGACTTTATCGATACGCATGCCTACTGGGACCATCCATCATTTCCTAATAAGTCGTGGGACATGAATGACTTTAGGATACAAAATAAATCGATACTCTTAGATCCCAACATGGGAATAATTGGCACTATAAAAACACGCCAACCAATTAATAAGCCTTACACTATCACGGAATGGAATCATTGTTACCCCAATCAATATGCATATGAAAGCCCGGTAATAATGGCTGCAAAAGCCGTAGAAAATAACTGGGATGGCTTATTTCAATTCGCTTTTAGTCACGGATGGACGACTGGACCAAGCTTTGATGAAATCCATGGGAATTTTGACATAATGCAAAATTCCCAAAAATTAGCGCTCTGCTCCATAGGAAGTTTGCTATACTTCAATAGTGATAACGTTGATATTTCAGTAAATAATGGAGTTGCCAATATAAAATCACCATTTGTAAAAGGCGAGGTTGGAACGATAAAAGGTAAGACTATTGAAATAGGTCTATTCACCATATATTCATCAGATAATGGTGCTATTTTTCTATACTCATTAGATAGTCTTCCTATAGAACATTCCAAGAGACTGGGCTTCGTAACAATCGGAGAGATAAAAAATAAAGGTGGTGGCCAAAATAATGCAAGTAAATTTATATGGGGATCAACCCCTGCCCTTCTTAAAAAAATGGGAATATCAATAAACCCCAAGCTATCAAAAACAAAGCTCAAAATTTATGAACTTGGCAACACGGGAGCGCGAAAAAAAGAAGTAAAATACGAACATAAACAGCCTATTGCCTTGCCATCATCGCCCTGCTTTGAGATTGAAACAGAATAATTTTAAAATATAGAAGTATCAACTTTGATTATTATAAACTATCAAAGATTTAGTAAGCCCACAAAATCTTTCAGGAATAATCCGTCCGCCTGTGAACAATTTCTTCAATTCATATTTGCGAAGCAAGCGTATACTTGAGGCTAAATTAATTGATTTTTTATAATCACGCTCCTTAGGATACCATCCGAGGTTAAAATGTCTTATTAGAAAAGCTTTTGCTTTAAGCGGTAAGAACTGGAATCCGATAGTGAAAAAATGGGGTTCCAGCGGAAACCGGAAACAGGGTGTTTGCAAAAAATACATCTTCCCAACACGCTGTATTTCGCCCGCCATTTTTTTCTGATCTTCAAAACTCCCAACATGCTCTATCACACTGTTTGAAAATACAACGTCAAATTCTTTATCCATAACGATATAACAGTCTCTAGATTTAAAACCACTATGTCAATATTTGGGGCTCCGGCTAACCCCGTGTACTCCCAGAAAGAAGGAATGCCGCCGGCATCTAATATCCTAACAATTTGACCATCTCTTGGAATTCTCATGGAGGAGAGAAAAAGCTTAAATCTGCTTTTTCTCAGATTTAGGGCTATTTTGCCGGAACTATTTGCTATGGCAGTTAAGATACTCATTTCGTAATGCACTCCTTAGAAAATTTCTGCTTCAAAACTAACCAAAAGAATATCGGATCGTCGATTAGATAACGCTTCCAAAGCCGGCGCGGTTCCATTATAAGCCGCCAAAACCACTCCAGTCCGGCATTCTGCATCCATTTAGGCGCGCGTTTTACCATTCCCGACACAAACTCTAAACTACCACCAATCCCGATCGAAACCGGCACCTGATACTGATCCTTGTATTTGCATATCCATTTCTCTTGCTTTGGTGCACCTAACCCAACGAATAGAATATCGGGTTTTGCTTTTTGGATTATTTCGATCACTTTACGATTCTCTTGTTCATCATGTTCAAACCCAAACGGTGGGCAATACGTACCTACCACTTGAAGATCGGGGAACTTTCCCACCAATATCTCCACACTCTTCGTCGCTGCCCCTTCCCTACCACCAAGAAAAAACACCTTCCTACCTTTTTGAGATGCCACTTCGCAAAGCTTAGGGAAAAGATCCGAGCCGGATATTTTTTCTTTAAACGGAGTTCCTAAAAATTTTGCTGCCCACAGAATCGGCATACTATCAGGAAAAACAATAGCTGATTCATTGTACGCTTTCATAAAATCTATATCTTTTTGTAGCCTAATAACGTGGTCTATATTTGGCGTTGCTACAAGGGAAAAACTATCAGCTACTGTAAGACTATCGATTCTTTCGATAGCTTCGGATAGCGTAAAATTGTGAATGTTAACCCCGCAGATATTAACTACCATATTTGATTGTTTCGTATACATTCAATGTCTTCTCAGCAACCTTATCCCACGAAAAATTCTTTACTCTTTCCAACCCTTTTTCTTTTAATTTAATTTTTAAACCGGAATCAGTCAAAACTTCTGCCATTTTGTTGGCTATCTGATCGGAATCATGAGGATCAGTAAGAATCGCCGCGTCATCAAGTACCTCTGGCATAGATGAAGTATTTGATGCGATTACTGGAACTCCACAAGCCATAGCTTCTAAAGGAGGCAACCCAAACCCTTCATAAATAGACGGATAAACAAATAAATCTGTTAAATTATATATACCAACTAAATCATCAATTATAACATGCCCAATAACTTTAACCTCGGTACCAATATTAAGTTTACTAATTATTTTAGCTACCGCATCACTGCCCCAGGCCTTTCTTCCAACTAAAACTAATTTATGGGACACATTTGGAGCTATTTTTTTAAATTTTGCATATGCTTCCAGCAATATTAACAAATTTTTTCTTGGTTCTAGAGAACAGACTGACAAAATAAACTTATCAGGCAAATTATGCTTAATTTTAATTTTCTCTAAATAACTCTTGCTTTCAATAACTTTAAAATTATCGCTTATTGACTCACTAGTATTAACAATCTTTGAATCATAAATGTCACAAAATTCAACTAAATCTTTTTTAGATGATTCTGAAACGGTAATTATTTTTTCCGCTCTCCTTATCGCAATATTACATAAAGGTTTCATATATAACTTATTTTTCCATGAAAGTGTATTTGCGTATCTCCACATAGTTGCATCATGAAGAGTCATTACAAACTTAGTATTGATGAAAAAACCTGGCGGAAAAGCCGGAAAATGGACTAAATCCACGCTTTCTTTTTTTAATGCCAAAGGAATCCAGATTTGTTCACAAGCTATTTGATTGTTACTGGGACAGATAAAAAATCTGGCCTTATTTTTGAATGGAGCAATATCGGGATGAATTTCTTTACGAAAAAGTACTATATACTCGTTCTTTAAATCTGTCTTCATTACGGTTTTTAGCAAATTAAGAGTATATGACTCTATTCCAGTAATTTTCCTACAAAGCGAAGTTGCATCAAAACCTATTTTCATTTTATTATCTTTTTATTAACATCCTCTTTAATTTCTCAAGCTGTTGTTTTTGCAAAAACCTTATTATACCCTTGTCTTCAATTTGTGGTTCTTGCTTGTTAAACGCATACAGATACGTAGCATACCCAAGGTTTTAACAAAATGTGGCTTTTAAAATTCTCTGTAAATACCCTTACCAAGAAGAAACACCGGATGGTAATCATGAAGCGCCAGGGTGAATAATAATATAATTAGCAACAATATTGCGCTCTTTTAGCATTGCTGTAACGGTTTTGCTATCAGAAAATAATAAGTGCATGATATCCTGGATATGTGTATCTCAGATAACGCTATTATAAAATTCCTCTATTCTCCTAATAACTCGTTCAGAAGAATATTGCATAACAGATTTACGACACTCATCCGAACTGATCCTGTTGCCCTTTAGCACAATAGAAATGTATTTTTTCATTATAACCCTATCTCTACTATTAACAACATACCCATTGACGCCATTTTTCATTATATCACTGACCTGTCCAACGTTGGTAGCTACGCATGGTATTCCGCAAGCTAATGCTTCTAGTAAAACAATCGGCATGCCTTCCCAAAGAGATGGCAATACAAAGAGATTTCCACAGTTCATAAGATCTGGTAACCTACTATGAGGAACCCCTCCCAAAAAAATAATATTACCTATCTTTTCCTTTTTGATCCTACATATCAGCCGTTCTTTCTCTACGCCATCGCCAGCTATTACGAGCATCACATCATTGTCATCTTTCTTAAGATCAGCAAATGCATCAAATAGCAGATCTAATCCTTTTTGTCTAAACCGAAATTCTTACGAGATGTTAATTTATCCATAGGTTTAAATTCATCACAATCAACAAAAGTGGGGACCATAACAAACTTGTCTTTTATGCCTAAAAATTTACTGGTGTAATGATTGAAACCCTCGGAATTCACCAATATTACCCGATCAACCCTACTTAAGATAAGTGTTTCTATACGCAAATAAAGCCAATTAAACCATGGCTTGCTAAATAACTTGTGAGACCGAACCAATTCGTGATGGCGCGCGGATCCGTGTATCGTAAGAACTATCGGGATATGTCTCTGCTTAAACAGGATAAAAGGCAAGGCCAGCTCCACCCGATGAAAATGCAAAATATCTGCTGATTTTAATATACGAGAGCGATACAGAAATAAAGCAAGTAAATATTTTGCATTTAGCGGTATCCCCTTGTCGTAGGTCACGTAGTCCTTATTAACAGATAACGCTGGGAAAAAATCTACTAAGCACTTCTCAATCTGTAATTGACACCATGTGCCGACCCAATGTTGGTGATTCCTGGTTACACCTACAAACCTATGCTTAAATTGCTTACTAGGATATTTAAGCAGCTCGCGAACGTAGCTAGCTATGCCCCCCTCCGCTACTCCATTGAGATTGCTTGCATAAAAATGAACCACATTCATCGCTTCGCCTTTTCAAGGAAATACAACATCATCCTAAAAACCATTTTATCTATGACCAAAAAAATCGTAAATAGTATTCAGCTTGCTCATGGTATTCATAATATTAAAATTTTTACGAACATTTTCATAACCATCATTGGTTATTTTTTTTCGTTTTTTGGGATCATCCAGTAGCTCTACAACAGATCCTGCTGCTTTCTGATAATCTCTCCCCTCAATCATACACCCCCCACCTTTCGAAATAATCTCATTCGCCCCGCGGACATCAAAACTAACCACGGGTACTCTAGACGCCATAGCTTCTAACAAAACTATCCCAAAAGGTTCCCACCGTGAGGTAAATAAAAAAACATCAAACAATGTTAGTACAACGGGAACGTCTCCCCTTTCACCCAGAAATATAACATTTACACCAAGAGATTCGGCAAGTTTTTCTAATTCCACCCCATTATCGCCATCTCCAACAATAACGAAACACACGTCACTTCTTTTCTTCTGTATCTCAAAAGCTATTTTAATAAAATCATCCATTCCCTTTGCGGCCACTAATCTGCCTACAATTCCAACAACTTTATTGGATAATGGTATCCTAAGGCTTCTTTTCATTTCATCCCTATCAATAGTGACGTTATAAGGGGCAGGATCAATGCCGATATAAAACGTTCTGATCTTTTCTTCTGGTAAATCAGATACTTTAATTATATGATTTCTGACATACTCTGAATTAGCCAAAATGATTTTAAAAAAAGAGCCAAACAATTTATAAAAAATAGCATCTTTCTCGGGACGTTCACCGACAAGATTTCCACCATGCTCAAAATATATTCTCCCCGCTTTACCACCACATATACATAGCAACATATTTACGAAATACGTTCTATTATGAACGTGTACTATATGTGGTTTTTCAATATTGAGCAAACCGATAAGCTTCAACCCTGCCAAAATATCAACCCCACTCTTCATACCTAGGATAACGACTTTTCCACCCGCATTCTTAATTTGATCTTTATTTTTCTCATATCAACCAATTAATGACCGCAACATTTTTGCTTTCTGTGCACATTTTTTGTTAATCATAAAAAACGAAAATATAAGTTGTTCTATTTTCCAAATCAACACACATAAAGATCGAAACACCTTCGAAGCAAACCTACCATAGTGTTTATTAATAAAAAAATACGCACTATCAAAACACTGTTTTAATGTACTAAAGCTGGTTTTATCACCGCTTAAACCTTGCAAATGAATAATTTGTGAATTTGGGTAATACAATACCTTTAAGCCGCTATCTTTAACGCGTCGACAAAAATCGGAATCTTCATAATACATAAAATATTTTTCATCTAAATGTTCAACTTGGCTAAACACTTCTTTTTTTATCATCATAAAACACCCAGAGATACAATCAACTACTTTTATAGAATTATGGTTCCAGTACTTCATATACTTATAATAGGCAATAGGATCCCAAAAACCTTTTATAATATCCTTGGTAAAGAAAACTAATTCCGAGAGAAAACCAGGGCTGTGATAGCATGAATATTGCAAAGAACCATCTTTATTTAGAATTTTACACCCGACAACCCCGACATCATGTCTCGTCTCAGCAAACTCCAGAACTTTTTTTAAACAGTCATCAAGTACGATTGTATCGCTATTAAGCAAAAGAATATTCCGCCCTTTAGCTAAACGAATCCCCTGATTATTCGCCTTTGCAAAACCCAAATTTCCACTATTTGCAATAATCTGAATATTAGGAAAAACCTCTTTTAGATATGCACAACTACCATCTTTTGAGGAATTATCAACTAAAATAATCTCATACTCTATGCCATGAGTATTCAAAATCACGGAATTTATACAATTCTCGGTCAATTCTGTTGTATTGTAATTAACAATTATAATTGAAAGGTCTCTATTGGTCATTTCTAGAATACAAGTTATTCAATGAATTCATAAATGAGAGCAAGATAACAAAGAGAATCATTGGCTGGACTTCTCTTATTTGAGGGCTTGTAAAAGAAGAAATAAGCCAAGTAACCATAGCTGCTAATAAATAGTTTGAAAAGTTATAAATTCTTTCTTTTGCCATAATTTTCAAGATTCTCACTCCCACAATAAAATACTTTCCAATTATAAAAAAGAAACCGAGTAGCCCAATTATTCCCAAGGAATATAGAATCTGAAGATAAGAGTTTTCGAAGTGCGTCAAACGGCGCGTTTGCGGGAATTCCTTAAAAATAGATAACATCTTTACTTTCTGTTGAGTCGCAGCTACGTATATATTGTCTCCTCCTGACCCTACACCTAACGGATTATGGAAGAAAATCGGGAGGCTATTGGCCCATAATTGATACCTAAAATCGAGACTCTTATGTTGCGAGTAAGAATAAAACCTTTCTTGAATTTGAAGAGGTATTATTGATTTCAAAATGGGGAAACTAACTAAAACAAAAACACAAAAACCCAAGAATCCTATTATCTTTATTGTCTTTTTTCCTGAAAAAAGAGTAATAATAAATCCTATCAAAAATGCCAAAAAAGCAATACGAGTAATAGACAAACAGAGAGCCAGAATGCTTAGGACAAAAATCCCTTTCATAAAATAGCTTCTTTTAAAGAAACTATTTCCTAATCCTAAAAATAAAATTGCCATGACTGCAAAAAACTGGCCAGCTGCCTGTGCCTCATTAAAGAAGCTGGGGATTCTTTTTGAAAAACCATAAATATCTGCATTGGGGTTGTATTCTCCAAAGAAAAATATAATTGAATTAATCCCATATTTGAGCTGAATGAAAGAAACTAATAAACCCGCAATTGTAATAACTAGCAGCAATATTGATATCATTTTAATCTCTTTTTCGGAACGCAAATAAGAAGTTACCACATAGAAAATAACGACTAAAGCAAGATAAAAAGTTATCTCTTCAAAAGCTGGATATTTAAACTTAGCCATAGCAGTAGTGTATATAAAAGACATTCCGATGATAATGAACGGCATTCTAAAAATATTCTTTTTAGCAGACAACAAATCTTTTATCTCTCTAAAATAAGCGATCAAGAAAACTGAAGCAAAAAGTTTTATCAAGGGTACTCCGCTAAAAGCAATTCGCATAAAAGGAAAACACATAATAAAGAAATAAATAAGCCATTTTTTTCTCTTGAGGACAAATGAAATGATTATAACAACTAAAAATAAGCAGCGCATTAATATGCTTATCAGGGGGTGGCTAGAAATATTGCTCGCTACCTGTATTCCCGTAAGCAATAAGTTAGCAACAATAAATGAAATTATCCCTACAAACACAATCTTATAGAATTTAGAGCTCACCTATTTATCCCCCCTACTTCAATAGCAAATTTACATCTTAGCATGTTTATCGGAATTAATCTTATCAATACATTCCTGATAAATACTTTCAATTTCATAACAATGATTCTTCATCGATTTAAAGAATTGGGAACGAATTTTCAGAATCCAACTATTGATATCAATAATCTGTCCGGGATCCTTAATAATTCTTGACATAATTTCGGCCAGCTCATTTTCAGTAACACTGGTGTTAATCCAACCCAAATTGTTCTTTTGAATAACATCAGATGCCACTACACACGGATTTGTAATTACTGGTATCCCTTTTGTTAAGAATCAACAAGGAATATAAAAAACTTAAAAAAATGAGCGATAAAACATTTTTATTATTGTTTTATTTGAAAACACAAAAATTTTAATAATCTTACACATGATTTATCATTGGACCAATCGCTATCGATAGATTTACGACTATTTTGTGACAATAATTCTCTGTGATCAGGGTTTTTTAACAATTCCTCAATTGCCCCTGCAAACGCAACATGATCGCGATCTACAAGTACTCCCGTTTTCCCATCAACAACAGTCTCTCTAATCCCTCCTTCTTTAACCGCAACCACTGGTAATCCACAAGCCATTGCTTCTAATGGAACAAAACCAAATGGCTCTAAATAGGGGGCATAAAGAAAAAGTTCCGCTTTGTTATACAGCTCAACTAATTCTTTATCAGATATATCAATTAATATCTCTAATTCGACTGACAAAGATTGTGCCAAATCCTCAATAAATCGCTTCCATGCTAAGTTAGCTGCATTTGAAACTATTATTAACTTCGGACGCATTACCGGAGCAATCCTTCCTGATCCGACCGATAAAACAAAATTCTCACGAGGTAAATTCATATGGTTGAAAATATCCATATCGATTCCCAAATAACACACAGATGAATTTAAACCATATTCACGCAATATGGTCTCCCGAGTAAAAAATGAATTAGTCAAAATATGCTTAGCAAACAAGGCATTACTACGATCCATTATCTTCCGTTTTTGTTTAATATAATCCCGCCACATATGCAAAAGAAAAAATTCCTTAGTTTTATTAGGCAAGTTGTCAAGTAGTTGCTCTACTACTAATTCTTTTCTATAAGGTTGGTTACAATAGTAAATGTGTGGCTTCTTTAAATATTTCAAAAGAAAAGGCGATGAAACAAACTGGTCTTGTTCAACAAACACAACATCGCAATCACTTAAGTTAATCTTTTCTGCCAATAGTCGCTGGCTTTTTTCTAAATCAGCTATTGTAAACATAATGGATTTTAAAGGCTGATAATATTTAAGAATTGATTTTAACAATCCTCCCACAGTAAAAGGAACTGGCTGAATTACAATATTTTGTGAATACGGCTTTAAGCTCAAATATTCTTCATTAGCAGTTTCGGGAATATAAAGTTCAATAACATGTCCCAATCGCACTAATGCTTTGACAAAACCAAAAACAGCCCTCTTAGCTCCACCGGAAGGTAAATTATGAAAAAATGCAATATTCATATTATGATGGTTGTGAAAATTTCATTATTTTTAGTTTTCCAATAATCATATTTTTATCTTCATTTTCCAATCCGGTTGAAAGGAAAAGGAAAAAAACAAAAAGATAAGAAACGGTTGCAATCACACAAAAGCTCAATAAACTGGACATCATCTTATTTAACAATACTAATACGAGAAGCGTTAATACACCAGGTAATATAAACTTCATAAAAACGTATTGTAGATAAAGAGCGTTTCCTATTTTAATAACATATTTATTAGTAAAATATACAGCAAAAGGTACTTGTAATGAACTTAAGAATAGCGCAGTTGCTGCTCCATTAACCCCCCACTTCTTTGTTAGAGGATAGACAAGAAGAATGTTTAGAATTGCAGTTAAAAATGAAAAATACGCATTGTATTTTGGCTTACCTAATCCTAAAGACAGTAAGCCCGGCACGGTAGCTTGACCAATTAAATAAAAAGTCAAACAAATCATAATCATACAGTATGTTGTTTGAGAAGCAAATGTTTTCCCCATCCAATACAAAAGCACTTTATCCGAAAATACTATAAGCGGGAGGAAAAGTATACTGCTCATCATAAAAATATATCGAGCTAGACGTAAGTAAACCCTGTACAGCTTTTCAGTATCACCATTAGCAGCAAGCTCACTACTTAACGGAAAGATTATTCCAGCAAAACTATAGAGGAGTGCTTGTATGCGAGTAATAACTTTAAAGGGCACATTAAAAAGCGTAACCGCGCTCACTCCAACCAAATTAGACAGAACTAACTGATTCATCCAACTTGTCATAATACTTGAAAACTTAGTACATATAGTAAAAAGGCCGAAATGAAGTATTTCCTTTAATTCCTTATAGCTGAAGCTGAAATTAATGCTCAATTCAGGAATAATCCTTTTATTCATTATACCAAAAGATGTAATTCCCAGTACACTACCGATTAAATTAACGTACACTAATTCCCGTATTGAAAATCCCAAATAAACAAATAACAGATTTGCTAAAGTAACAATGGTTCCTATTATCATGTTAATTTTATTACTCAAGTCGAAATGTTGCAAGGCCTCAGGAATCTTTGATACAACTCCAAAAATTAAATTAAGAAAAAAACCGAGTGCGCTTAAATAGAAACATTGTTGAGCAATATCGTGTAAGGGAACAGGTATCTTGAATATTCGAAAAGCTAAATATTTAGTAAAAAAAAGAATAGAAGTTCCTCCGGCTACTCCAATAAGCACAAATAGAAAGAGAATAGCATTAACAATACAATTAATCTTCTTATAATCCCGCGATGCATAATAATGTGATACGTATTTAACAACTGCATCTCCTAACCCAAAATCAAGAAACGCAAAATACCCTAAGACCATAGAAACCAAAACAAATATCCCATATTGGTCGTAACCAATTTTATTAACAATGTATGGGATGGTTAGAATGTTAATAGCGATCAACCAACCCCAACCAATAAAATTGAAAAAACTGTTTTTTATATACTTTGTTTTAATGCTCATATAATGCTTTTTAATAGCTTAACCAAAATTCCGGATATGGCAATGTTAGTTCAAGTAACACACTATGATTGTTTCAGGCTAATCCCTCAAACAGCCCCGCATTGTCATAATCCTCCGGCAGAACCAGCTCTGCTAGTTTGGCAAATAGGTCGTCGCCTTCCTTGTAGAATCTGCTTCCATTAACAGGCATTCAGATAATTTTCTGGATGTAAAATGATCCGGGTTCTCTTTCCTGTGATAAAAAATGACATTTTGCTCGTAGTCGATCGTAATGATTGTGATGTAAATAATTCAAAGCGCCAATAATCTTATAATCTTTATTTGACGTCAAAAAGGCTTCGAGCAAATACTGTTCATTCCAAAACCGGACATCATCTATCACCCATTCGGCCTTATAATCGCGTGGCGAGAAAATATCATGAATATGAACGATAACACCCATCTTTAAAGAAGGCATTAATTCCAAGTATTCAAACAGAACATCTCCTTGTGGTCTAATGATATGTGATGAATCAATGAATAAGATATCATTCTGGAAAAAAAAGAAAAAAAATTCTCTACCCATATTCTCCACTTTCTGTCTAATAACCTTAACACCCGTGCTCTCCAACCAAGGCATTTCATAAGGCTCAATACAAATATGTTTACACTTATAGCCAGAAACTTCTTCTGTATTCATTTTTATCGCCTTTATTGCAATGAGAGTCGAATTACCGCTTCCAATCTCAAAAATTCTTGAAGGTTTTTTCAGTCTTATAATATTTTGAAAAAGTTCAACCAATCGTTTTTTAAAAACTGATTGCCCATCTCATCGTTAAAAAGAAAACTATCTAATATTTCAAACTGCTCTTCAATATTCCAATTTATCCCGGGTAAATCTCGATTTTGCGATAAGGAATACCTCAGGTATTTTTCGCTAAAAAGTGGCTCGTAGTAATGATCCCGAATCGGAAAAACTCCAACTTTAAGCAAAACATTTTTACAAGTAGGAATTTTACTAACTCCAACCCTTCTAATTGTTTTTAGCAAAACAGCTGCCGGATATACAAAAGGGGCAACAGCTAAGTCAATAATCTTCAAAAGTATTTTTTTTATTTCATTTATCCACATATTTCCTCTCAGTTCACTTCCTCAAACAGCGCTCGGTTGTCAAAATCCGCCGGCAAAGCCAGCTCTGCTGATTTACCAAGCAAGTAGCGGGGTCAAACGGGGTCAGGCTTTCAGATGTGGAATAAACCTGCCTACTCCATATTCACCTTTAGGAGATGACGGTTGACAGTTAAAAACTTCCTACACCCTTTCATAGACAAACTTCGGTATGACAAAGGTGCGGTTGTTGATGATTACGCCGATTAAGTTGGTTTTCTTTTGTTCCAAAGGCAAAATGGCACTTTTAACCACCTGCCTGCGGGTTTTGCCTTCTTTAACCACAATTACCACAGAATCTACAAAATTTGATACGACTAGCGCGTCTTTAAAGTCTTTTAAGTTGACGCAATCAATTAAAACTAAGTCATAGCGCTCTCTGGCAGATTTAAGAATTTCCTGCATCATATGCGAGCTTAGGAGGGTAATCGGATTAAGCGCGGTTTTCCCGGCTTTGATGACGTATAAATTCTTGCCTATTTCTTTTGCCGCAGCGTTAAAATCTGATTTCCCCTCCAAGACATCCGCCAAGCCCGCGGGCTCAGTTATTTTAAACGCCTTGTCAATCGCCGGATTACGCAAATTTGCGTCAATTAATAAGACTTTATGTTCTCCTTTTTGCGATAAATTCCGCGCTAAGTTTGCCACAATGGTGGTGACGCCTTCTTCGGGGCTTGCGGCGGTGAATAAGACGGATTTTAACCCCTTATCTTTCATCACCAGATATATCTGGTCGCAAAGATTAGAAAGCGCAGCGGGTTTTAGGTTTTTATTCTTGGGAATATAGCCCAGAAACGGCAGGCCTAAGAATAACTCTACATCAGCGGGCGATTTAAAGGACTGATCCATATATTCAAACATAAAAGCCAGCATCACGCCTAAAAACGGCGCCATAATCAAAGCAATAATGATGGTTAAAAAGTTACTTATGCCTAAGGGCTTTATGGGAATCTGCGCCTGCTCCACGATTTTTACGCTTGCCGGGCCGATGGCATCGACATTAGCCAAGGGCTCGCCGGTCAAGCTCTTCTGCATTTTCTCAATATTGTCTTTAAGCTGGGTAACCGCAAGATGCTTGTCCCCGTATTTAATCTGCAGCTCTGCCAGTTGCTGCTCAAGGTCAAAGATTAGATAAGAGCGGCTGACCACATTGGCGATAATCGCAGCACCCAAGGGGCTGAATTCGCGCGCGCTGATGGTAAAGAGTTTTGTATCTCTTATCGGCTCTACCCTAATACTCCTCCTTAATTCCTCAACCGCCATACGGAATAGATAGGCCTTCCTTTGTTCTTCTTTAAGCTTGGCGAGCTTGGCATTCATCATTTTGGCAGATATATCAATAAAACGCCGTTTTAAAACAGAGGCGAATCTTTTCTCGTAATCAAACGGCCGTTCGTAAAGCCCGATCACGCTTACTGCGCGCTCGATAATCGGGGCAGAATTGACGATTTCGCTTTGGGTCAGGACAATTTCGGACTCGCCGCTGCCTAATAAATCCCGGTAATAAGGCGCTTCCACCTGCTTTTCGGCAGAGATAAGCACTTTTACCGATGCTTCATAAACCGGGGTTTTAAACTGCGTGCCGATAATTACCGTAAGCATAACCGTAACAAAGCTAGTAATAATTACGGCTTTCTGCCGGAATAAAACTTTTAAGTAGTCGCGAAACGTGTTGTTGGTTGGGGTGTATCCGTTTTCCATTTTATTTCCTCCGATTTTCTTGAATAAAATTAATTAAAAGACGCCTTCAGAAACAACCACCATATCTTCCGGCATAAGCAAGATATCCGCATCGGTTGCTCCGTCCATAACCGCCTTAATGTTGACCTTTATTGACTCGTAGCCGGCATCGTCTTTCTTGGGCCTTAGGACCTTAACCCGGCTGGAAGAGCCGTATTTAGTAAAACCGCCTACCATAGAGATTGCTTTTAAGACGGTGGTTTTATCTTCCAGGTAATAAGTCCCCGGTTTCATCACTTCGCCATAGACAAAGAATTTTTTACTGCGGGATTCTTTTAATGACACCGAAACCACCGGATACTTCATATAGCCGTCGGCAAGGCGGGCCTGGATCTGGTTTTGAATCTCGACTAAAACCAAGCCCTTAACATTGACATTGCCTATATAAGGAAACACTATCGAGCCGTCCGGAGAAACCGTTACCATTGTGGTGAGTTTTTCGGGCTGCAGGACGCTGATATCTAATACATCTTCAATGCCGACTTTGTATTCGTTGGGCGTGGCTATGTATTTTGGCTCTTGGATGGCAGCGCTTTCCTTAGGAGCCTCCTGCGCACCGGCAAAACTAAAACCAGCGATAAAACATACCGAGATAATAAAAACGAAAAAACGCTTCATTTAACCCCTCCTCTTTTTTATTTGTCTCCGATTCCCAATAAAACAACCGGAACGGTCTTGAGCAGAATCCGGGCATCAAGCAGAAGCGACCAGTTGTCAATATATTCCAAATCCAGCTTCATCCACTCGTTAAAATCAGTAATTTTATTGCGGCCATTCACCTGCCAAAAGCAAGTAACCCCCGGGCGCATGTTCAGGCGGCGCCTTTGCCAATTGTCGTATTTTTCGACCTCTTGGGGAAGCGGCGGGCGGGGCCCCACAATACTCATATCGCCTTTTAAAACATTCCATAGCTGCGGCAGCTCATCAACGCTGAATTTCCTCAAAAACCTGCCTATCGGGGTAATCCGGGGATCATTTTTCAGCTTAAATACCGGCCCGTTCATCTCGTTCTTCTCCCGCAGTTCATGGAGTTTCTCCTCGGCGTCTTTAATCATCGTCCTGAATTTATAAAGCGTAAACTTTCTGCCGTTAAACCCGCTTCTTTCCTGCCGGAAAAACACCGGCCCGGCTGAGGTGATTTTAATCAGCGCGGAAACCGCCAAAAATACAGGGGACAATATCAAAAGCCCCAGAGAAGAAAATATAATATCAAATACCCTCTTGGCCAAAAGATGCCATAATTTATCGGTCACGCTTTCAAAACTAACCAGCGGAAAACCATGCAAATCCGTTTGTCTGGCCCGGGAGAATTTCAGGTCAAACATATTCACGGCCACGCTGGCAGTAATGCCTTCTGTCTCGCAGAAATAAACCAGCTCCTGGATTTTGTCCAGCGACCCCCGCGGAACGATAAAAACCACCTGGTCAACCACGTTTTTATGGATTATGCCGGCAAAATCCCTAAAGGAACCGATGACCTTGGCGCCTTCTATGGTTTCGTTAATTTTCGCCTCGTCTTCGTCGATTACGCCCAAAACCCTTAAGCCCCATTCGCTATGCTGATCTAAAAGCCGGATAAACTGTTCGGCGCGTTTTCCGGTGCCGACTACGAGCATATTGCGGGTATTAAAGCCTTTCTTACGGAAAAACCTAAAGAACAGGATGAGTAATATCTTCTCTAAGACAAGAAGGGTTCCGCCCAGCAAAAATATGGTGGTTATAAAAATCCGGCTGACATCCTGCAATTTAAATAAATAAGCCATGCTTCCGAAAATCGCAAGCGCGAAAAATGTTGCCTGAAAGATTATCAAGATGATGTCGAGTATATTTTTCGTCCGGAAAGAGGCGTAAAGTCCCAGGAAATTCAGAAAATAAGCCCAAATAAGCACCACTAAAGGCAATAAAACTAAATAAGACCCTAAAGGGTTGAGCCCCTCCCTTAAATAATATGCCAGGCGGTACGCCAAAAGGAAGGCCAGGGAAACTACCGCAACGTCAAAGAGTATCATTAACTTCTTTAAAATTGCAACTTTTTCTTTTATCATCTTAGAAATCCACCTTAACGCCTAAACTAACCGCATTCCTTTTATACTCGCGCGTGCTGACATTAGAGCTTGTCTCGGAGTAGACATAGTTTAAATTAACTTTGATATTATCCCTTAAATCATAGTCAAAACCGCAATTTATCCCGCGCAAGTTATCCGACGTGCCTGATTCCACATACTCTCCGTTTCCGTAAAAAGCGGAAATATTGCTGCCTAACCTTGCCAATAATTGCTTATTGAGCCCTGCGGAAATGCGCCATTCGTTAAAAAGGTCCTGCGAATAAGCATTATTAAAGTATTCCTTTTTAAAAGAAAGATTGAATTTAGTGGTCTCGTTAACTTCATCGGCCAAAGAAAGGCTAAATAAAGGCCGGGCGTAATTCTTTTTATCGTATGACCTTATAAAATCAATGCCTGCCTTGCCCTCTAAGAATAACTGCTTGGTGAAATATTGCCTTATCCCCGCGCTTAAGGCATTGGTTGTGGCATCCGTTCCGGGATCGAACTTGCGTACGGAAAAATTATATCCTGCCAGCAATATCGTCTGCGAGCTGATTGTATACTCCGCGCCAAGGCCTATGGCGTTTAGATAGGTATCGGATAAATCGGAGCGCGAATAAGTGTCGATTTCGTTGGTATAATCGGCGTTTATGGCCATATTCCTGGAAACGTCCCTGCTGTAGCCGGCAGTAACGATATTACGAAAATAAGCATACCTTCCGGAATTGCGGCCGAATTCATCTTCGAAGCTGCGCGGCTCTTCGGCATGAATAAAGGCGTTTCTTACGCTAAACCGGTCGAACTTGGAAAGTTCCTGCCGGTAGATGGCGGAAAAATCTTCCGCTAAGTTATTAAAAGAAGCATTATCGGCAAAATTCTCGTATTTGAGGTTCCCCGAAAAGGCCAAAGAATTGGTTTTACCTTCATAATCCAGGTCCGCCCCCAATAAAAGATTAGCGATGTAATCTTTTTTGGCATCGGTGCTGGCGTAGGTAATATTGTCGTCATAGGTTTCCGTAACGCTGGTATTGATTTTAAGGTCGGCATTGCCGATGTGGTAGGCGTAAACGTTTTGAAAACCGATAAAAGCCAGGCTAATAACACATATTAATTCCTTCATCCTGCCGGGACTCCTTCAGCTAGTAGATTTTTTTTCGTTGTATCTTTGAGAAATATAATTGTCGATTTCCTCCGCGGCTATCCTGTATCCTCCGCGCCGGCCCTCTTTATAGGCAAGTATCTTCTTTTTTCTAATAAGAGAACGTAGATACTCCTCGCCTTACCTCGGCTAGTTGTGTGTTTATTACAATTTAATCAGTTTTATTACAATATATCGGCCGAACAAAAAACCAGATTGACCACCTCTTTGTCAACCTGGCTCTAAGTACTTATTTACGTTATCCTAACTACCTCCGCGTTTAGGATACATGACGGACAAATGTAACATATTTTTCTTCCTTTGTCAAGGTGACTACCCCTTAATGTTATTACAAGGCAAAAATGTCCTGTTTCTAGCAAAGCAAGAATGTCCGGTTTTCATGTAATGACCTCAAACCTATATTTGTTTTATTAAGGTAGAATTGGATAATCCTTGGCTCAGACGTGTATTTTGTTAAATTAGGTATCGCTGAACTGGCTCCGCACTCAAACCTAAAGAGTAATCCTTGGATTAAACCTATGTAAAAGATTTATTGGAGCGCTGAACTAGCTCCGAGCTTAAACCTAAAGAGTAATCCTTGGCTTAAACCTATATAAAAGATTTATCGTATCACCAAGGACAAACAAAAAAAGGCTCATCAATTTAATGATGAGCCTTTTTTTATTTAGAGGAGCGCCGACCTACTCTCACATAGCCTTACGACTACACTACCATCGGCCCAGCAGGGCTTAACGGCCGTATTCGGAATGGGAACGGGTGTTTCCCCTGCGGTATGAGCACTCCAAGTTTTTAATAACTTAAATTCAGGAAAACTTGGCCCCACCTAATTTTATTTGTCGAGGGGCTAAAATTTTCTCTAGAACAATACTTTCGGAAATTTGGCACCCCCTATTTTACTTCCGGGGTGCATAAATTTTCAACAGAACAATTTCGGGAAAACTTGGCTCCACCTGATTTTACTCGTCGGCGAGCCTAAAATTTTTTCTCGCAATACCTCAATCCCTGTCTCAAACCTATATTTTTAATTTAGGTATCGCCAGGGATAAAATTTCTTCAAAGAAGAAATTTTAACAACTCCATTTATCTTTTTGGTAAAAAACAACTCACAAACCTAAGCAAGAACTAGCTTGCTTCTCGCTTCTACCCCATTTGCATGGAAGAAGTTTGAAGTATTTTTTTGCTTACGCAAAAAAATAAAGGCTAAGCCGATTGGCTATTAGTACGCATTAGCTGAAATCCTTACGGATCTTACACTTTGCGCCTATCGAGGTCGTAGTCTCCGACCAGCCTACAGTGCCTTGCGGCACAGGGATACTTATTCTTGAGGGGGGCTTAGCACTTAGATGCTTTCAGCGCTTATCCCTTCCGGACATAGCTACCCGGCCTTTGCCCTTGGCAGGACAACCGGAACACCAGAGGTCCGTTTCTCTAGGTCCTCTCGTACTGAAGAGAACTCCTCTGCAAGTATCCTAACGCCCACATCAGATAGAGACCGACAATTCTGTTACTCCCTAAGCTAATAAAGCAATGGTTTGACTCAATATAGCCAAAGCCATAAATTATTTTAGAGGGACGAAACATTTCTGTTCGTCTCTGCATATCGCTATGCAGTTCGGACTATATCTTCTTCTCCATTTGGAGAGTCTGGCGTATAGTCTCTGAAGATTCTGGTAAAATCTACCAGCCTTTCCTGCTGATTGTCCCCACTGAAGAATTGTCACTGAAATTAACTCTCAGTATCATCAGATACACGGGATTTTCCAGCAATTAGCCAAATTTAAAGACAGCAACGGTCATTTTACTGTCTCACGACGTTCTGAACCCAGCTCGCGTACCCTTTTAACCGGCGAACAGCCGGACCCTTGGGACCTTATACAGCCCCAGGATAGGATGA
>JAPLLZ010000025.1:13962-18566 GCA_026387265.1 Candidatus Omnitrophota bacterium | reverse complement strand
TTGGACTAATCATATTTCCACCTCCTGCAATAATAGACGCAAGAAGCAACGAAATCTAACAAAAAATTTTATAAAGAGATTATATATCAGGGGAAGAAAACTAAAATATTTATTTTCTATAGGTTGGAATAAAAACTATCGATTTCTTCTTTGAGATAATTTTTGTTACTATTTCTAATATCTTTTAAGAACTCTGCTGTTTTAATATTCTTATTTATTATATCTATAATCACACTTTGTTTTTCTAATTTGGGCAAAGGGATTTCTATCGATTTTATATCTTCCTGATTTACACTAACTTGATTTACCGCTCTTTTTATCTTACTCAGTATTTGTTCTTTCCCACCTACTGAAGATAAATAAAATACTAAATATTCTGGTAAAATTTTATCCTCTTTTACTCGAAATCTCATTATATTAGATTCGTATACCGTGGTTGAGTTTTCTCCATTAAAAATGCAACATTTACCTACAAATTCATCACTATTTACCCTATTCAATAAGATGTCGCCTTTTTTTAAAAAATACCTCTTTTTCTCTTCATCGGTAATATTTAACTTTTTAAGATTATTATAAATTAATTTCCCATTATAGAAATTGTCTATCCTAACTATTGGGATGCCACTTCCATAAAAACTCTTTTCCTTATACAAACCATTCTGAATTTGTACATTGTCGATCAATAACCACCATTGAATAAGAAGGGATCAAACAAATTGTCCGTTAAACTTTTTATAGAGTTCGATGTATCTAGTATTATTTTTAATCTATTTTCAAAAATGGGCAATTTTTGTTCTTGAGTTTCCTTAGAAATCAAAGGAATTTTAAAATTTAATATTTCTTTCTCTTTTATCGTTGGATATGTAGACCCCTGTGCTTTATCACCCATATAAGTATAAAACTTATTATTAAATGCTAAGAGAAAATATAGAAATCTATTAGTAATTACTAATTCATTAGATTTTATTACCAAAAAGGCTGAAGATACTGTTATTTCTTCTTCTTTTATATACGAAATTGCTCCTCTGGTTGGTCTTACAGTAGAAATAATTATATTTCCCAAAAATGCTTTCTTACACGATTCAACAGATGGTTTTTCCTTATAAAAATAGTTTTTACTGTCTAATTCTATGTCTCCTATTTCCACATAACGGTTCTTTCCTTTCGCACCTTTTTCATTAATAATATCAACGTGCTTGGATAGAACATCTAATTGAAACTTACTTTCTGATTTTTTGTGAGGCTTATATGTTTCAGCATTTAAAATATAGCTATTAGATTTTATTGTTTGGATGTCTATCGCCCAAGATTTTTCGGAATTTCTTTTTTCTGCCCAAACTTCTTCTAGCATTTTCAGATCGTTCTTTTCTATGGGGCTCCTGCCTTTTTTGCTACTAGTTTTCTCAAATCCATCCTCATTGACAACAAAAAACCAGATATTTTTGGCAGGTTTTCCCTTCTTTAGAATTATAATACTTGTGTTAACGGAGGTGTAAGGTTGAAAAACATAGTTATGTAACTTTATAATCCCTTCGACATAACAGTTTTCAACTAAAAATTGTCTAATTTTTTTATAGGTTTCAATTTGGTCATAAAGAAGTCCTTGGAATGTTATTATTCCAGCCCTACCACCTTCCTCCAATGAATCAATGATATGTTTAATAAAAATAGGATTTGCATCTGACGTATTGAATCCATATAGTGTTCCGTAATCTGTTTTCTGTGAGAATGGAAAATTCGTTAAAACAACACCAAATCTACTCTTTACGGGAAATTCAAGACTATCCATTTGTTTAATATTGGTATGTCCATCACCAGCTAAAATCATATTCATTTTAGCTATTTTTGCTGTGCCCGTAATTTCTCTACCGTAAATAGTTTTTTCTTTAAGAAATTGTGTATTTTCTGAAGTATGGTTACATTTATTCCAGAGATGTTTATATGCCTCTATTAAAAATCCGCCAGTTCCACAACAAGGGTCATATACTTTATCCCCAAACTTTGGATCAACTAACCTAACAATAAGCTTAACTATATGTCTGGGCGTAAAATATTCGCCCAAATCATTCCCAACGGTTACTGATTCTTTCAGAAAATACTCAAAAGCATCTCCCTTAACATCCGATTCTATATCAATCAGATTCAATTTCGATAATTTATCGACAATTTCTTTTATTGTATCTGGATTCTTTATGTTTAATTCATTCTGAAAAACATCCCCGCTTCCATTATATTTATTAACGAGTTTTGGCAAGATTGTATCATTTATATAATCTAAAATTTCTTGACCGTCTTTCCCTTTAAACGAATCCCAACAGTATCTCTTTTCTAGTCGTCTTGGTAAGCCTTCTTGTTCTCTTTCGTCTTCAATCTCACTAATCATCCTCATAAACAGTAAATTTGAAAATTCTGTGAATCTTTCTATTCCTTCTCTTAATCCGTCTTTCCTAAGAAGTTCGTTGGCTCTCTGAAATATTTTTATTAATTCCTGCTTTGTATATTGTATAGCCCTGGGTGATTCTATTTCTGGGCTATCTATAAATTTAATAAGCTCTTTTTCAGATAATAGTTCACCTATAAATTCACCATCTTTTCTTAGTTCCGATTTGCCTTTTAGATGATAAGTTTGCGTTATTGTACCATCAGTTGCAAATACAATATTTACATTGAGAAATTCCGCATATTCTATAGCTTGACTCAAAGCATCTTTTATACTCTCATCTGGTCTTTTTGTTTCTATAAGAGCTATTATTCTATCAGTTCCTGATTTATATAAAAAGTAGTCTGCCTTTTTTCTTTCTAACTTTTTTGCTTGCTCTCGTGTTTTCGGTGATTCAGTTGTAACATTACAATTACGGTCTTCTTCATCAATTATCCACCCTAAATTCTTAAGGATTAAATCTACTTTCTTCCTCGTGGAAGTTTCTTGTATTTTTGTTTGCCTAGGCATGTTTATATCTTCTTAGGTTTATCCCAATAAGGACTTTTACATTTAGGGCAAACCTCTGCCCTTCCTTCTTTATCTCTCGGAATCCAAGCGTGTTTACATCGATAGCATTTATTACCAATAATATAGACCTGATGACCAGCCCGTTCTTTTGACATTATTTAATTTGGGGTATTTTAGTATAGCTGTTTTATTGTATATTACTAAATGTAATATACTAATATTACTATACCAAGTCAAGTTGATTTTTTTGATACTATAGCAAAGTTGCTATTATCAAAACTCAACTGTTGCCTTGCGTTCATAGCATACTAATTAAGGAAACCAAAGAAATATAACTCAGCGTATAAATGATGCCTATAATATGACTAAATTTAGTAAAATACATACAGTATCTTAATTGTTTAAATATTCAATGGATGCCTATCTACTGCTTGCTTTAATTGTTTATCATCACATCCTAAATAAAATCTCGCTGTAGTAGATATATCAGAGTGCCCAGCTAATAACTGTATATCCCTTAAATTAACTCCATTCCTTAACATTAGAGTACAAAAAGTATGTCTCAATATCTGAGGCGAAAATTCTTTATGAAATTTTACCCTTTTCCTTAAATCCCTAAAAACATCACCTAGCCCTTGTTCAGTCAAAGCTGAATTTCTCTTGCTAGTTGAAACAAACACATTATCAACTGTCCTTTTAGGTCTTACTTTTAAATAATCTGATAAAAAATTAATGACTGTTTCGTTTAAA
Organism: Candidatus Omnitrophota bacterium; assembly: GCA_026387265.1. Taxonomy (GTDB): domain Bacteria; phylum Omnitrophota; class Gorgyraeia; order Gygaellales; family Profunditerraquicolaceae; genus UBA6249. Next base: position 14,866 of record JAPLLZ010000025.1, on the reverse strand, counting down.
GGAATAATTCTTTCTTTATTCTTAGCTGAAACTTTAATATACCCTCTTTCTATATTCAAATCGTTAAGCTTGAGATTCAGAAGTTCCTTCCTCCTAACGCCTGTAAAGAGGAACAGGGCTACTATGGCTATATTTCTGATCTTAGTAGACTTATAATATAGCTTCATATTCATACAAGTCTTAAGGAGTTCCCTAGCCTCTTCTTCATCAAGAAAAGAAGGGAGAGAGTGTTTAAGTTTAGGCTTTTCTAGACCATCAAAAGGGTTACTAGGTAGCAATTCCTTCTTGACTAAATACACACAAAAAGGCTTAATTGTCTGCATTAAATTAAGTATAGTTCTAGGTGATGAACCTTGTAGTCTATGGCTTACGAAGAAATCTCTAAGATTATCAGTAGTGAGTACTTCTATATTTGTTGGTAAGACCTTATAACGTAGATACTTACTGAGGATTTTCATTCCTGACTGATACCACCTTATTGTAGTAGGCTCAAGACATCTCTCCAAAGTAGCGTAATTGATAAATTCCTTGAATGCGTCGGGAATCTTCATATTCTAGGCTATAAGAGATAGTACTGATAGTCATCGGAGCCTCCTCGTGGGGTGGAGAAACTTGGTAGCTTGCAAGGAAAATAACCACTTTAGCGACGAGTAAACAAAAAAAGCAGAAGCTCTATTTCTAGAACCTCTGCTTTTCTTGCTACATGGTTGCGGGGGCCCGATTTGAACGGACGACCTCAAGGTTATGAGCCTTGCGAGCTACCAGGCTGCTCCACCCCGCGAAATTGAGCACCAAAATCTTTTATCTAGCGAAATCCTTGCGAGTGCAACGTGCAAGGATTTAAGCTTCCTTACCACAATCTATTTTCTTGTTTCTTCCCCGAGTATATTTTGATGGGAATTTC
>JAPLLZ010000025.1:13499-13896 GCA_026387265.1 Candidatus Omnitrophota bacterium | reverse complement strand
CCCCCATCTTATCCCGGGCGATCTTTTCCTGATAAAGCGGGTCATTTTCCACCCGCCGAAGCTCTTCTTGTAAAAGAGAATTTTCAATCGCTAATTTACGAAACTTCTCTTCCAGCTGACGATTCTTAACCCTAGATTCCTGCAACTTAGTATAACCCGGCAGGAATAAAACTAGGAGCAAAACTGTAAAACTAAACAACCAAAGCGATTTTCTTAACTTAGAGAGCATTTATCTCTTCTGGCTTTGGCTAACAGGAAGCCAAACCACTACCTTTTGGTTTCCAATTCTTCCCCGCATAAACTGCCTTTTTGCCTAGTTCTTCTTGAATCCTGAGCAGTTCGTTATACTTGCAGATTCTATCTGTGCGCGACAAAGATCCGGTCTTGATTTGCCCTA
>JAPLLZ010000025.1:0-13478 GCA_026387265.1 Candidatus Omnitrophota bacterium | reverse complement strand
GCGACAGCTAAATGCGCAATCGTGGTATCTTCAGTTTCCCCGGAACGGTGCGAAATAATTGCCTTATATTTATTCTTTTTGGCAATCGCAATCGCTTCTAAAGTCTCCGATAATGAACCAATTTGGTTAACTTTTATTAGTATAGCATTGCCTATTTTTTCTGCAATCCCTTTTTTGAATATCTTCGGATTAGTTACAAAAACATCGTCGCCGACTAGCTGCACTTTACCGCCGATTTGCCTGGTCATCTCCTGCCAACCCGCCCAATCATGCTCAGACAACCCATCTTCAATGGACAGAATCGGATAACGGTTAAGCCATCCTGCATAAATAGCAATTAAATCCGCAGAGGTTTTAGGGGATCCTTCAAAAGTATATTTACCATCTTTGTAAAAAGAGCTGGCCGCACAATCTAAAGCTAAAGAAACGTCTTTACCAGGAATATATCCGGCAGACTTAATCGCTTCGATAATCAACCCCAACGCCTCCTCATTAGAACTAAGATTGGGAGCAAAACCACCCTCATCTCCGACGGATGTAGAAAGCTTTTTAGATTTCAGAATAGATTTTAGCTTATGAAAAACCTCAGTTGCCATACGCAAAGCTTCAGAAAATGTCGCAGCACCATGCGGCATAATCATAAACTCCTGGATATCTAAATTGTTATCCGCGTGCATCCCGCCGTTTAAAATATTCATTAACGGAACCGGCAGGATTTTGGCCTGCTCTTTTCCTAAAAATTTATAAAGCGGCTGCTTTTTAGAAAGCGCGGCAGCTTTAGCCACAGCCATAGAAACCCCCAAAATAGCATTTGCCCCAAGTTTAGACTTAAATTCTGTTCCATCAAGCTTAATTAAAAGCTTATCAATTTTAACAAAATCAGCCTCTTGCCCCTTAACCGCAGAATTAATTACAGTATTAACATTGGCTACTGCTTTTAACACGCCTTTACCTAGATACCTGGAAGAATCATTATCCCTTAACTCCAGGGCCTCTTTATCTCCGGTAGAAGCGCCAGAAGGAACGGCGGCACGTCCGAGAATACCATTAGTCAAAAAACAATCCACTTCAATTGTAGGATTACCACGGGAATCTAGAATTTCCCGTGCAAAAACGCGCTTAATCTTAGCCATTTTTAACTCCTTTTATTAATATTTTTAGACAACCTCATAATTATACACACAAAAAAACCTAAGTCAAGGAAGAAAAGAATTGACTTAAAGTATCGGATATGTTATTTTCTATATATTCGCTTCACCAAAATTGGAGCCAGAAATGAATTGGAAAAAAATTAGATTTTACTTTAAGATTTATTGGGTAAGAATTGCGGTAATTACCGGCATCATTATTTTGGGCATTTCGGTTATTATCATTGTGGGTAAAGGAATACGTGCTTGGAACGAATCAGAGTCGTATTTACGGCAATCCCAGCTGGCAATGCTTCCTTTATCAATGTATACATATTTGATTATGGGATTAGTTCAGGCGGTAGTATTTACATATATGTATTACTGGATGTTTTTCAAGAAAGGGTCCAGCGGATTTGCCCAAGCCAAAAAAAAATCTATTGCGGGTAAGGATATTGGAATTACCTGGGCAGATGTTATCGGCATGGACGAAGCCAAACAAGAAGCCCTGGAAATTGTTAAATTAATCACCGATCGCGCCAGCCTCCAGCGTATCGGCGGAAAAATCCTTAAAGGCATTCTCATGTTAGGACCTCCGGGCTGCGGAAAAACTTACTTAGCTAAAGCTATTGCTACAGAAGCTAAGCTTCCTTTTATCTCGATGTCGGGTTCAGAATTTGTAGAGATGTTTGTGGGTGTAGGTGCCGGGCGTGTACGCAGCCTTTTTAAAAGGGCACAGCAACTGGCAGAATTAGAAGGCGGCTGCATTATCTTCATCGATGAAATTGACGCCGTAGGCGCCAAGAGAGGCATGGACGCTGGATTCGGTGGAACCACTGAACATAACACCACCTTAAACCAACTCCTAGTGGAAATGGACGGCCTAAAAGATAAAGATTATAATATCGTTTTAATCGGCGCTACTAACGCCCTAGAAACCTACCTTGATCCGGCGCTCCTTCGACCGGGAAGATTTGACCGCAAGGTAATCGTAGATAAACCTAATCTTGAAGACCGACAAAAACTTTTTGCATATTACTTACAAAAAGTTAAATATAACTCTGCAGACGTAAAGATTGACCGGCTAGCCCGGATTACCGTGGGACAAAGCCCGGCAGATATTTCTAATATCGTACGCGAAGCTGCATTAATTACTGTACGTAATCAGAGTGAATCGATTTCCATGAAAGAAATTGATGAGGCCCGCGAAAGAATAGCCTTAGGTATAAAACGCCGGGTTAGATTAAGCGAAAAGGAAAAATGGCAGACTGCCTACCATGAAAGCGGCCATGCGATTATTACTTATCTTCTTGCCCCATCCAAAGACGTTTTTAAAATAACCATTACTCCCCGCGGCCCGACTGGCGGAGCGACCTGGATTCCGGAACGGGAAGACACTTTTATTGAAGATTCCAATAATATGCTCAGTAAAATTAAAATCAGCCTAGGTTCATATGCTGCCGAAAAAATTAAATATAATGCTACTACTACCGGCGTATACGGAGACTTTTCCAGCGCCATGCACCATGCCCACAATATGGTTTGGGTTTGCGGAATGGGTAAAAGCGGATTTTTGGGAAACTGGGAAATTGTGGAAAAAATCTCAGAAGATGTCAAAGCCAAACTTGACGCTGATGTTCAGGATATATTAAACTCCTGCCTGATCGAAGTAACCGTCCTGTTAAAAAAAGAGGAAGCCCTCATGGACCGACTAGCCAAAGAGTTAGTCACCAAAGACGAACTTAATTATGATGAAATCGAAGCTATTTTCAAAGAGTTTGGTAAAAGCCGCCCTTAAAATTCTTCCGCTTATACTATTTTTATCTGCTTGCAGCTCCTCTACCGAACCATCATTTTTAAAAGAAGACATCACACAGGCAATTACGGATATCTGTAAAAAAGAATACAAGCTTGATCTCTCCACCAAGCTTGTCGGCAACACGCTTTGGGTATATATGCCGCTTGAAAATATCATCACTAAACCCGAGAAACCGGAAAAATACCTGGAACGATTTTTGCTGGAAGATACGAAGAATTCACTAAATGAGAAAATATTAAAAGTTAACTATCTTATCCGGCCGACTACGGAAAAAGAAAAACAACAGGAAGTGACTCTAGATAAATCAGTTAACGAAAAAATTTTTAATATACTGCAGGTTATCCGCAGGGTACTTTTTAGTATGGGCAGCGCTAAGAAAGATATCCCTCAATTTTTTTGCATTGTTACCGCAGACATTAAAAACGGATTTGAATTAAAGCAGGTTTTTTATTTCCTGGACTTAAAAAAACTTTCCTACAGCTTTATTTCCCAAACTGAATATCAACATCGCATTCTCCAGGATACGGCAATTTCCGCAGAAATTCTAGGCGACAGAACAGGCAAACATTTAAATTACCGGGATATTACTTTAGAGGAATTTCTTGCAGATCAGATTCAAAACCGAATAAAACTGAAATTTCAAAAACCGGAAGTTGAAGCAGACGTGGATATTGATAAAGAAGTTTTAAAGATTGTCACCTATACTCTAACTGCCTATCAATTTAAAGATTTCTCGCTTGTAGAATTGGCAAACCTGGTCACCGGTAAAAAAATGATCCTGAATCAAGCTTCCATTTTGGCTAACACCAGAGAATAAAACTAACCGCCTTCCCTACTACTATTATTATCTTAAGCTTAAATCTAGTAATCTTAATTTAACCGGGAGGATTTTATTTTATTGGCAATAACTAATTTAATTGCCTTGGGATAAAGCTTGTGTTCCACAGAATGGATTCTTTTTTCCAAAGAAATCAGGGTATCTTTCTCTCCAACCCTGATCCTTTGCTGCAGAATAACCGGCCCATGGTCAACCTTTTCATCAACAAAATGCACGGTTACGCCGGTGACTTTTGCTTTGGAATCAAAAGCATCTTTTATGGCATGCGCCCCTTTAAAAACAGGAAGTAACGATGGGTGAATGTTCATGATACGATTACGGTAACGCTTAACAAAAACCGGACTAAGCAAGCGCATAAAACCGGCTAGCACAATTAAATCTATTTTATAATTATTTAACTTCTGAATAATTGCTGCTTCAAACTCTAACCGGCTGGAGAAATCCTCACGCTGAACTAAAACTACCTGCACTCTTGCCACCTGCGCGCGCTTGACCACCGGGGCTTGCGGATTATCGCAAACTAAAACCTTCAATTGCGCCTTAATCCTACCCTGCTTAACTGCTTTGGCAATTGCCGAAAAATTACTACCTTGCCCGGAAGCAAATACCGCTAAATTTATCAATTTCGGCTTCATCCTCTAACCTTTATAGTTTTAGCCGGACACACACCTACGCATTCTTTGCAGGAAGTACACTTATGGTAATCAATAACCGCCAAATTGTTGATCACATGTATGGCGTCAAATTTACATGTCCGCTCGCAGATTTTACAGGCGATACAACCCACAGAACAAACACTTTTTACATCTTTACCAAAATCATGCGAGCTGCATGCTACAGAAACAATATTGTTTACCGATATCAGCGAAAATAATTTTTTCGGACAGACTAAAACACATTTATTGCAGGAACGGCATTTATTTTTATCGATTACTGGCAGCTCTTGCGCAGACATGGTGATTGCCCCAAAAGGGCAGGCTTGCACACAAGTACCAAAACCCAAACAAGCAAAAACACAGTTTTTCTGCCCTCCTAAAACTAAATTTGCCGCGATACAATCACTAACTCCGTTATACAAATATTTATCTTTAACCTTCAGCCCGCCGTCACAATGCAAGTTAGCAATTTTTTTGTTTTGCTTTTCCAATGTTAACCCCAGGATCTTAGCGATTTTTTCTTTGGATTCATCATTGCAAACACGACAGCTCTCTACTACACTTTTACCGCTGACCAGGCTTTCGGCAAAACCAAAACAACCCGGATTACCACATGCCCCGCAATTTGCTCCGGGAAGCAAATGCTGCACTTCATCTAATTTCGGATTAGCCGCAACCGCTAATTTCTTGGAAGCAATAGCTAATCCAACACCAAAAATTAACCCCAAAACCCCCAAAACCAGAATCGCAATTAAAATTTCCATATTATTAAAATTTAAATCCGCTAAATCCCATAAAGCTTAAACTTAAAACAGAGGCAATAATAAATGCTAACGGGAAATCTTTAAGCGGCTTGGGGACATTGCATAACTCAAGCCTCTCCCTGATCCCGGACATTAAAAGCATCGCCAAAGTATACCCTAAGCCTACACATACGCCCTGAAAAACAGAATAATAGAAACTTCCCGCTACAGCTTTACCATTGATAAAAAACATATCAGCATTCAACACCGCTACACCTAATACCGCGCAATTTACCGTAATTAAAGGTAAATAAATCCCGAAGGCGCGGTACAATTGCGGGCTTACTTTTTTAATTATCATCTCCACCAACTGTACAAAAGTAGCAATAACTAAAATAAACGAAATAGTACGCAGATAAGAAAGATTAAGCGGCAGAAGTAAAAAACGGTAGACAAACCAGGTAAGTGCTGAGGAACTAACAATAACGAACATAACCGCTGAACTCATCGCCAACGCCGGCTTAGTTTCTTTAGAAATAGCAATAAATGAGCAGAGGCCTAAAAAACGCGAAAGGATGACATTGTAAACAAATACCGCGGAGATAAATATAGTTAAAAATTCTTGAAGGTTCATGCTTTTTTATCCTTAATAAAATTAAATAAACCCAACAGGAGGCCAATAACTAATAGCGCACCCGAAGGCATGCCAAAAACAAAAACCGGCTCAAACCCTTTAACCAGGGTGTGGCCTAAAATCTGACCGGAGCCTAAAAATTCTCTGATTGACGAAATCAAAATAAGCGCCAGAGTAAAACCTACCCCCATACCTAAACCATCTAAGAATGAACGCGTTAGATTATTTTTACAGGCAAATGCCTCGGCGCGCCCTAAAACAATACAGTTAACTACAATTAACGGAACATAAATACCTAAAGAACGATTTAACGCCGGGCTATAAGCCTTCATACACAGTTCAGTAATCGTAACGAAAGTGGCAATAATCACAATGTAACACGGTATACGGATTTTATCCGGAATAAGATCCCTAACTAAAGAAATAATTAAACTAGAGCCTAAGAGCACAAAAGTTGCAGCAATCCCCATGCCGATGGCGTTAGATACCGACACAGAAACTGCCAGTGTCGGACATAATCCTAAGGCCAGAACAAATGTCGGATTCTCTTTAATTATGCCTTTAGCAAACTCTTTAATCAACTCTTTCATCTGACTCCGTAAATCCTGTTTTTGGTATACCGGTCAATAAATGGGGTCGCCGCGTTCATCATCAATATAGCATAAGATACGCCTTCCGGATAACCACCCCAAATCCTAATCACCGCAGTAAGCAAACCGCAACCGACACCAAAAATTAACTGACCTTTAGCCGTTAAAGGAGTGGCTACATAATCCGTAGCCATGAAGAATGCTCCTAAAACTAATCCACCACTTAATATGTGGAACAACCAATCTCCACTAAAAATCTGCGCACCACCAAAGATATAAGTAAATATTGCCGTAGTAAAAATATAAGTTGCCGGAATATGCCAAGAAATATAACCTTTAATTAACAGCAGCGCTGCCCCAATTAATAATGCCAGAATACAAACCTCCCCAATACAGCCGCCATGCTTACCTAAAAATAAATCCAGATATGAAATGTGTTCTAAAACTTTACCTTCTTTAAGTATCGCCAATGGTGTTGCGCTAGTTACCGCATCAAAACTAAAAGGCCGGTTAAAGGTAGTCATATATTTTGGCCAAGAAGCCATCAGAAAGACCCTGCCCACCAAAGCCGGATTAAAAATATTCTGACCTAACCCGCCGAAAACCTGTTTACCAATCGCAATAGAAAATACCGCGCCCACTATCGGCAACCATAAAGGTACTTGCGGCGGAAGATTAAAAGCCAGCAATATTCCGGTAATTACCGCTGAACCGTCCAGGATGGTTATTTTTTTCTTAGTCAATATCCCAAAAGTCAGCTCGGTTAATACTGCAGCAGCCACCGCCACCAAAGTTACCCATAAGGCATCCAGCCCAAAAATAACCACACCGGCAATACCGGCGGGAATCAAACTAAACACAACTGTCCACATGATCCGGGAAACGGATACCGGCTTATGGATGTGCGGAGAACCTGAAACAGTAAGATTATTTATCATTTTTTATTAACTCTTTTATCTCTTGTGCTTTTTTCATTACGGAATCCATCACCGCACGGCTGGAAATTGTTGCCCCGGTAATCGCTTCTACTCCGGACAAATCCAGACTGTTTTGCTGATTAAATTGACTGGTAAATTTATCTTCAGTAACGCGCATGCCTAAACCCGGGGTTTCATTTAAAGAAATAACTTTTATCACGCTGATTTTATCATCTAAAAAAATCCCGGCCAAAGTTTCAATTACACTGGAATATCCCTTACCGCTGGCCTTAAAAACAAATCCGATTAACTTATCCTGGCGATCAAATACCTTATAATATAATGTTGTATTATCCGCTTCCAACTTAATTGCCGTAAATTTTACTGCTGTGGGCATAACCTCTTTAAGTGCTGCCTGTTCCTCAGACTGTGCGGCAGCCAGAATTTTGGGCCCGGTAAGTGCATTGACAGTTGCCAGTAAGCCGGCAGCCACCACGCAAATAACCCCCAGAATAAAACCGTAACGCGCCATCTCTTTCATTTGGTCACCTCTAATTTCGCTCTTTTAATCGTCTGTAAAAGCCTGCGATTAGAAGGACAAACGTAATTACATATTCCACACTCTATACAATCACTAGCACCGTATTCCTTAGTTAGGTTCCAAAGCATTCTTTCCGAAGCCAGGTTAATCTGACAAGGCATCAATCCCACAGGACAACCGCGTACGCAAGCAGCACAACGTATACAGGGATCTTCATCATACATTTTAGCTTCACTTTTACCCATGAGCAATAAACCGCTGCTGGATTTGATTATCGGAACTTCATCCGTAAATTGGGCAATACCCATCATCGGTCCGCCAATAATAATTTTGGCCGGCTCATCCTTAAGTGGCCCGCAAAATTCTATGAGGTCCTTTATCGGCGTACCAATCGGCACAAGCAAATTCTGCGGATTTTCTAAACAACTTCCCGTAACGGTAACTATCCGCTCAATTAAAGGTTTATTTTTATAAACCGCTTCATAAATTGCATATACCGTAGCTACATTCTGTACCAGTACTCCGATATCAAAAGGCAGTTTACCGCGGGGAATCTCTTTGCCTAAAATATTCTTGATTAATTGCTTTTCACCACCCTGCGGATAATCCGAAGGCAGAACTTTAACCTTAATCCCGGTAATCTCAAAGAATGCTTTTATTGCTTCAGGCTTGTTGCTTTCTATGCCAATATAAATATTTTTTACGCCTAAACATTTAGCAATTAATGCTACGCCTGCGGCAATCTGGCCTGTTTGCTCAACCATCAACCGCCCATCTGCCGTTAAATATGGCTCACACTCTGCCCCATTAATAATTAGGGTATCTATGGGCTTAGCCGGGCTAAGTTTGATATGAGTAGGAAAACTTGCTCCTCCCATACCTACAATTCCAGCCTCTAGAACAATTTTTCTGATATCTTCTGCGGTAAGACTATTTACTTCTTGGGGATCCCTTAAAACAAATCCCCCTTCATCCTTACGGCGATCTCCTTGAATAACGATGGCTTTAGCCCTGCCTAAGACAGGATGCGGCCAATCTTGGATTGCGACAACTTCTCCTGATATAGAAGCATGAATAGGTGCAGCAACATGCGCCTGCACGCTAGCAATCTTCTGCCCAAGGCTCACTTGATCCCCCGCCTTGACTTCAGGGTTGCATATTTTTCCTAAATGCTGAATTAAAGGAATATAGACCTTTAAAGGAAGCGGCAATCTTTGCGTAACCTTGCTTTCTGAAGAATGTTTATTTTCGACTAATCTAACCATGGCTTCTTGCTCCTGACAAAACCAATTAAACCTACAATAATAAATACAAACCCTGTCCCCATAAGAATAATCTGGGGAGAAAATATCGCAGCCAAAAAGCTGCTGATCAGCATAAATATAAAAAATCCTATGTGCATAACAATCTCTAAAGAGCTAAACACCTTACCCATCATCGCAGTATCACTAACCGAATGAATAATAGTATTCGGCAGAGAGATTACGGGAGCGACCAAAAAACCTAGCCCCAAAGAAAACGCAGCTGCGATGAGCAGGTTTGGATTAGCCCTGACAATCATAACAAAAACAGATAAAAGTATACCACTCCCAAATAAAGAAGCAAAGATTATTTTATAATAAGAAAACCGCTGGCAAAATTTTCCATAAACTATCGAACCAAAAAGAAGCCCTAGACCTAAAGGCACACACATCTTAGCCCACGCAGTTCCCGACTGAAATGTCTGCTGTAGGAACCTGATAGAAACAACTGAAAACGCCCCTAAACCAGAGGCGAGCATAAAAAATATCCCTGCCGTAGACCTGATATCGGGCAACCGAAAGAAATAAGAAATCCCTTCTTTCATTTCTTGAGTAATAGATTTACTGATTGCTCTAACAATTGCCATCCCTAAAGCACTAGGGCCAAAACGCGCATCGCGCTTATGCTTAATCAATAATATACATCCTGCTGAAACTAAAAAACTAAGCGCATCAATATAGAACCCGCTCTCAGGCCCCCAAGCATTAATTATCATAGCGCTTATGCCAAAACCCAACACGGTGGCAATCATGCCGGTAGTATTAACCAACGAGTTGGCTATCGCTAATTCTTCTTTGCTCACTAAATCCGGTATTATGGAAAGTTTAGCCGGCAGAAAGAAACGCCCCAGGCAGAATACGAAAAACAATACAAGATAGGTAACCGGAAACCCGAACCGTACTTTCAAAATAAAAGGAATCGCTAATACCAGAACCGCACGTGCCAAGTCGCATACGTACATTGTTTGTCTACGGTCCCAGCGATCTACATAAGCACCGGCAACCGGGCCAACAATAAATACCGGGAAAATTATAATTATAAAAGCCAGCGTCAATTGCAACGTTGATTCCGGAGAACGTGAGTAAACAAGCGCAACTAAAGCTACCTGCCCGAGCCTATCCCCCAACTGAGAAATAATTTGCCCGAGCCATAATAAAAAAAAGCTGCGATTTCTTAAAACTTTACGAAATCTGGCCATAGAATGTAATTAAGCTAATGGGTGGAATCTCCCGCCACGACAATTTCTCTTGTCAGGGCGGGATCCCGCCTCAGTTAAATTATTCGCTATCTGCGGGAGAACCACTTAATTAAGAGCCGATGAGTGGAATCGAACCACCGACCTTGACTTTACGAAAGTCCTGCTCTACCAACTGAGCTACATCGGCACATAAACTTCAAATAACGCTGTTTAAATCAATTTTCCCGGCATGCGGCTAGAAAGCCATATGTGAATTTTCAAACATTATACCAATTCCTGCATAATAGTCAATCCTCAGATAACCGCCTGCTTTAACAAAATATCATTATCCACTGTCATTATCAAGCAGATAAACACATGTTGTTTTTTAGCCATAAGGGACTCTTTGCCAAAGCAGTAGCAAGCTTGTTAAAAAGTATTGACAAATTTATAATTCATGATATATTTATAAAAGTTAAATTAGATTACAGGAGAAGCAAGGAAATTGAGTAGTTTCATGGATAAACCGCAAAGCAGAAACAAAAAATAACCACGCTTTGCGGATTTTTTTTCCCTAAGCCTTAGGGCCTCAAGGGATTTTAATGATAGATAGTTAGAAAAGGCACCGGCATTAATAAAACCGGAGCCCAATTTTAAGAAAAGGAGAAACAAAATGGCAAAAGGTAAAGTAAAGTGGTTCAGCAACCAAAAGGGTTATGGATTTGTTACTTCCGAAGATGGCAAAGATGTATTCGTACATTTTAGCGCTATTACCGGAGAAGGATATAAATCTCTAGCCGAAGGTGATGAAGTTGAGTTTGAGGTTACACAAGGGCCTAAAGGCGACCAGGCTACTAACGTAAAAAAGATATAAGTTTACTTATATAAATAACTGCAATAAAAAGACCGGCTCTAATTTAGAGCTGGTCTTTTTATTTATGGCTTTTACGCGCGCGGTCAGTATCAGAATACTGGCTAGAAATACCTTGTAAAGCAAGATGATTAAGCATGGTTTGGTAACGCAAAAAGCGTACAGCAGGCGTATTTGCAGAAGACTCCCAAGCACATCCCCCTTCCTCCTTATTAAGCGCATAAATACCGTATTTCTCCGGATATAAGGCCAAATCATTACCGCCAACCAGACAATGAGGAGCAATCGAAATATTTGTTACATATTTTCCTACCCGCGTAGCAAATTCCAGAGTCTGCCCAAAATCCTCCTCGGTCTCATCTGGATAACCAATAATAAAATCAATCGCTGATGAAACACCCAATCTGTGCATAATCTCCAACATCTTCTCAGCCTGTGCAGCAGTATAAGGTCTTCTCATACTTTTTAGAATGCGGTCAGAGCCGGATTGTATTCCTATGCCCCAAGAATTAAAACCTGCTTGTTTCAATTTAAGAATTACCTTATCTTCCAACATCCGGGGATTAACTTGGCCATAACCGCCAAATTCTTCTATTTTAATATTGCCCGCAATAATTAAATCGCACAATTGCAATAACTGTGTCATATTTGCATTCATGGAGTGATCACAGGATTGAAATCTTTTCACAAAGGGATACTGAGAAAAACAATGCTGTATTTCTTTAAAAATATTCTCGGCACTACGATATCTAAATCTTTGCCATACTAATCTATGTGTACAAAAAGAACAGTTCCAATTACACCCTCTCCCTAAAAGAATCGGGTATGCTGATATTAAGTATTTGTTAAAACTAAAAGGCGTGTAATCGGGGAATGGAAGAGAGTCTAAATTTGAAATCTCTTCACGCCAACCACCGTCTATTACTTCACCATCTATCCATCGACGGCATCCTGTAATTGCACCTTTAAAATTACCTGATTCCACAATCTCTGCTAATGTCGCCTCTCCCTCCCCATATACAATATAGTCTACTCCATCTCCGATAATATGATTAAGAGGGGCGATCATATGCGAACACCATGGACCACCAAACACAACTTTTACTTCTTTCTTTTTAGCTTTGATCATCCTGGCAAGCTGCAAAGAAAAATACAGTTGCGCTTCCCAAACAGAAATTCCAACAACATCAGGAGAAAAATCCAATATATGCTGAATCCATCTCTCCACAATTTGTTTGTTTTTATTAAAAAACTCCTCTTGATTATTAGTGTCGCCCCAGAAGGCGTTATCACAATCATTAATTACCGGTATTTCTACGTTAAAATCGTGCGCATAGACTTCATGCCCGCGCATTTTAAGATATGCGGATAAATAGGCGATATCAATGGGCAACAAACTGGCAAAACGTACCGGGAAAACAAATAAACCTATTCTCATATTAGCATATTATAACGTTAGACACAGGCTGTCAAAGGCTTTACCGAAAAAATATCGCAAACCTTATATTTTATAACTTGAGCCTACAACAAAAAAGCTGAACTATTCAAGTTCAGCCTGATGAAAGTTGGTCTTTTTGATACCATTTTATTTAAAATTAACTGTTACTTTTTCAATCTGTGAAATGCACTATCACAAGTTAACGGTTTCTGGTTTCTGGTGATTTAAGTATGAACAATCATTAATAGTAATAGGCCATTTTTCTTTAGCCGCAATCTCCATAATATCATAAGTAACATGCCTACTCCATATAGGGCATCTATGTATAAAACTATCAATATGAATAATTTTATTGGCCTTAATATTATCTAAGTTAAAAATCAGCGTATCATAATACGGTTCATTATTAAAATACTGTATATTATGTTTATTGACCAGGAGCTCTGATAAATTAATTTGATCAACACCAATTTCAATAAATCTTTGAATGCTTTTTGTTATCTTTAAACAGGAATCTTTTAAAGAAGGAACTTCTATGGTTAAAAAAGGCATAATTTTTCTAACAAACTTCATTTTATTAATTATTTTTCCCGAATAATCAGTTGCGGCAAGATTAAATCTAATCTCCTGAACACCAACTTCTCTTAATTCCTTTATGCTATCTTTGGTTACTGTTATGCCATTGGTATATACATATTGATATAAACCCGACTTTATTGCCGTCAGTTCTTTCGCATATTTCTTTATTTTATCTAAATATAAAAATGATTCACCTCCACCATAACCAATTGCTTCAATGGCACCTGTTGCTGCTGAATTCTTAAG
>JAPLLZ010000072.1:7229-25249 GCA_026387265.1 Candidatus Omnitrophota bacterium | reverse complement strand
TAGAGGATTAACTTTGGTTGGATAATTCCTGACGGATTTTCTGGTAGGCAGGCAGCTCCATTTGACGATAAAGCTCCTGAGCCAAACGTAAATAATCCCTGGCTTTACTAAACTGCCTTTTCTCTCGATATAAAGTGCCCAAATTATAATATACTGATGCTAATTCCGGCTTTGCTTTCAGCTGTTCGGCAATAAACAAGGCCTGCCGGAACTCCTCCTCGGCCTTTTCGGAATTTCCCATCGCCAAATATAACTCACCGATCATATTATAACCGCCGGCGACATACGGCAAGTTCCCCTGCTTCTTATCGATCTCTAACCCCCGCAAGTAATATGTGAGTGCCTTCTGATATTGCTTTTCGTACAAATAAATCTCGCCTAAATTAAAATGACAATCGCTTAACTCATTTTCCAATTTCAGCTTCTCAAACAAACTCTGGCTTTTGCGGTAAAAATCTCTTGCCGTAGAAAAATCATTCTTACTGGCAAAAACTATCCCTAAATCAAAATAGTCGCAGGCCAAATTATACCTGTGCTCATAAAGATGCTGCCTTTCCCGGTTGATCTCCGAGCTCTTGGTTAATAATTCTAGCGCCTGGTCAAAATTTTCCTTATCGATGTACCAAACCGCGAGCTTCTCCATTGCCGCGGCTTCATTCAATTTATCACCCTTTTCCCGGCTCAGGTTAATCGCTTTCTGATAAAACTCGAGGGCTTCCGGGTAATCTCCGCTTAATTGATAAGTCCAGCCGATGCCGGTATAAGCTTTAGCTAAGCTTGCAGCATCATTCTTCTTTTCAGCAGAAAAAGCATATTCAAAATAATACTTTATGGCATTCTCCTTATCCCCGAGCCTGCGGTAAGTGTCCGCCAAGATTGGATAACTTGCTAAAAACAGCGGCTCATGCTGAATGATCTTCCGGGAAAGCGCAATTACTTCTTGGTTCCTACCTTGCAAAAACATCTGCTGGGACCTAAGGAATAAAAAATATGCCTGCGGGCTCTTGGTCGGGATCAAGATCAAAGATGAGATCAATAAAAATAAAGCTACTGCCACAATAGCCGGCCGCAGGAATCTTTGTATGCCTGCCCAGGCTCTTTTTCTTAATTTAACTGCCGGCGTTTTTACCTTTGAGCGCAGCAAAACAAAGTTAGGGTCTCCGTAAAGTAAATAACTGGCCCAGAATATTTTATTCTCCCCGTATTTTTTGATCAATTTTATACGAGCTAAACGCATCGATTCACCCACTGATTCCCCACTGATCAATTGCAGGTAAAATTCCCGGGCGAATTCAAGGCTCACTGTATCTTCGATTTTTAAAATCGTCCCCAGGTAATGCCGCACCCCGGAGAACAAAAACGCTGCTGCCACACTATAAGCCTTCTCTTGACAGTTTGAATCCGGGAAATTTCCCGGCTCCTGCGCAGAATAACAGGCATTGGAAAAAATCAAACTCGGCAAAGTCCGGCTCTCACTTAAACTAATGATGTCCTGCGCACCAAACATTCCGTCGCTTAAAACCCAGCCGGAATTTTTTCCTTCATCCGCATCATATTCGCAGTGGCCGGCAAAATGTACAAGGTCATAATCGCGCAGGTTTTTCTTTAGGTAAAACGTATCTATATCGGTGGATTTAAAATCGATTTTAATCTGATTCCTTCTACGGTCAAATTCATCACGGATAAACTTGCCTTCTAAATATGCGGACTTAAGGTCATTGGTGGGATTGGCTAAGATCAGCATTTTTGGCACGCTGGAAACACTGCGGTATCGCACTGGCTCAAGCTGGCCTTGCGTACGCACTAATCTTCCCAGGCTGAATTTCAGGCATAAAAATTCATTTCCGTCATAAAACAGCTCCCAGGGGATACTAATCAATTCTTCGTCCAAAGATAGAAGCAAATTCTTAATCGATGTATTCTTTAACTTCTCTTTAACCGGACGGCTGAGCAGGTTATCCCAAAGCAACTGGCCGGTCTTTTTAAAATTCAACAGCGCTTCAGGCTCAAGATCCCCTTTTCTATCCGACTTATTCAATACTGAGATTATTTCCTGACAAAGCTGAGCGATCTCTTTTGGAGAGATCTGGCACTGGCTATAATGGCGGATTGTAGAGGCTTGCTCGGCTTGAGCAAAAACGCTCATCGAAAGCCGGCTTTCCTGCTTTAAGACCTCTAAGATCAGGGTTTCCGTATTATGCATAAATTAAGCCCTATTGTTTTATCTCTAAGAGGATCACCGCAAGCTTAGCGCTGACGCTGGACAATTCTACGCTATATTTACCGATAGCGACATGTTCAAAAATTACTTTACCCGAATCGCTCAAATACGACTCAAGCTCAAGATCATCTCTCAATAAAGTAACCCGCACGTCTTTCATTATTTGAGAATTTTCTTTATCTTTCACCACTAAACGCAGGTCAAAATAACCACTCCCCTTATTCTCGATCTTAGTTTCTACAATAATATCCGGAAAATCCCTTAAGATCGTGATCTGATCCTTAAACTCGCTGATCTTACGGGTGCGTAAAACCGGCGCCGGCATCAATTCCTGCCCCACCAAAACATTACCGGTAGTATTAAGAAGCTCTAATAAATTATCCTTAACTTTAAGCAAAATTTCTAAAGTAGAAGTTGTATCTTTGGGGGCTGCTAAAAGCCTTGCCCGGGTAATTAATTCTTCCGGAACCTCTATTTCCGGAACTTCTTTCAAGCGTAACCTGGCAGCAAAAAACTCGGCACAACACTGGCATTCTAAAAGATGCGACTTAACTGCCCCTGCCTCTTCCTGCGCAAGCCGTCCTTCCAGAAAACACGCCAGCGCCTCTTCATCCGCATGACTGTGGCTTTCCACCGTCTGCCCAGCTTTATATTTTTTGTAAATTATCTCGATTATCTTATCTGTGTTATCTGACATATTCCTCTCCTACAATAATAGACGTTCGGTACTCAATAATCTAACAGAAAACCTTTCTTTTTAAAACAATCTTTGAGGCGCTGGACGATCCGCGCTTTACGCATATCCACCGTGCCGCGGGAAACTTTAAAAAGGCCCCTTAACTCTTCCAGCGTCAAATGCTGATTCAGGTTTAATTCCAGAAAATACCGGTCGTCCCTATCCAAACCGCCGATACAATCTTTAAGCCCATTGAGCTTTTCTTTAAAATTTAAAATATCTTTAATTGGCGTAGAATCATCCGCTAAGATATCCTTGAGCGTCATCTCTTCGCCAATTTCTTCTTCCAAAGATACCGCCGGCTTTACCCTACGCAAGTAATCTATGGTGTAATTTATAGTCACCTGCCGCAGCCAGCTGGCCAGGCTACAGCCATTTTTTCCTTTAAAGGTCTTTAGTTTCCGGAAATTATCTTTGGCGAGCAGCACAAAGATATCCTGATAAATATCATTAATGTTATCCTGGGTAAATTGTTTTTGGGATTTAAACTTAAGGACACTATGGATATAACCGTATATAAGACGGGAATACTGCTGAACAAATTCTGCCCATGCCGAGTTGTCTCCCTTGGCGCACCTTTGGACAAACTTCAAGTCTTCCATAGTCATAATCCTGCTCAGAAAAAGTACTCCCTCAACAAATTATTTTTCTTAAAGCTTTAACTATGACCCCGTGGAGCCCCTCGGCCTAAAGACCAAGGCTCCCTCCCCGAAACAAAAAAGCACATTCCGCAAATTCCCATCCTCAGCATAAAAACCGGAAATTTTGCGGAGGGGATTAAAAAACTTATGAAGCCCATCCTCCGGATATTTCTTTCAAGTTGTTATCAGGAACTAACGCGTATTTCCCTTTAAATTTATGTAAATTGCAATCTTTACGGCTAACTAAAAGCACCACGCCGCTCCAAGACTGCTTGAATTGGCTCATCGGCATAATCGGATCTTCATAATTTGATCCGGGAACATAAAGGCTCACCCACTCCGGGATAACGCCTTTAAGCAAGGCAAAGTTCCGCTTATCGGAAATATAAGCGATCAACTGGCCGTTTTTCACCAGGGCCGGCAATGCTTCTGAATCCGGCTTTAAAGCTAATACTCTCAATCCGGCTTTTTCTGCTGCAAGTTTTATTTCATAGAGCGAATTTGCGCCCTGATTATCCTGCGCCTGATCCGCAAGCCCCTCGACTATCTCCTCAGCCTGTTCAGAGCTGATGCCTAAATTCTCAAAAGCCCGGCTTAATACCGCCGGCCCACAATAAATTTTCTCTAGATCTCCAGTGGCATAAAGTTGTATAGCACTAAAATTAAATAAGCAAATAATAATAAAAAAACCTACTTTTAAGATTTTCATTTTTAATCCTGTTTAACACAAACCATGAGCTTATGATATTTCATAGGCTCTTCTAATATTTCTAAAACTTTAAAATCACTTTGCTTTGCGAGCTTTTCCATTCTTATTGAATCTCTAAATTGTAGATACCAATCTCCACAATATTCTATGATAAATCTCCCAAGCGTATCATCTGGCATTCTGTCAGAAGAAGAACTTACTATTAATACCGAACCTACCGGCATGCCTTTATAAATATCGTGCATTGTTTTTTTTGCTAGAGAATCACTTAAAGGACAAATTATTCCGATAAGTAACCCGATATCAAACTTATAGTTTTTAATTTTAGTGAAATCATTACGGATAAATTTAATTTTTTCAATTAAATTATTTTCTTTAGCGCACCTCTTACCCGCCTCTATAGCAACAGGATCTATCTCATATAGATCTGCGGAACAAAATCCATTGAATTTTTTAATAGCCTCCATTACATCAAAGCCTGAACCGGATCCGAAACTAGCAATTTTGACCTTCTTTCCATTTTGAGTGAATTTATTAATATAGCGAGGCAGTAAATCATTTACTATAAATTTAAATCTAGTGAATAATGAAGTAGTGAAATTATGATTTAAAACAAAATCATCGAATTCTCTATCATGCATATCCGCCATTGTTAAATGTGTCGGATCTTTCCGATAAGCTTTTTCAGGTAACAACCATCCACCTTTATTAAGAATAACCTCACGGATCAAGCTACTCTTATGCTTAATTAACTCGATATTTTTCTTTCTTATTTCAGGTTCAGAATAATTTAAGAAATTAAACTCTGGAAGCAGCTTCTGGAATTCAGAAAATTCTTTATTTGTTTTAATTAAGCTACCGGCGAACCACTTTTTCCATTTTTCTTTCATCTTTTCTTTTACTCTTTTATAAAAACTTAGGTCCTTGGGGACGGTCCTTGGGGACGTCCCAAAAAGGGACACCCTAAGCTATCCTAAATGCTTTATCCACAATAGAATCGTAAGCCCGTTCTTGAGAAATAAACTTGGTATATAGCTCTCTACGCTGCATATCTGTCATAGCCATACTTAGGAACAAAGGATTAGGACATGTAATGATCTTATCCTTTATGCCTCTTGAATAATAACAAAAGCTGCTCCAGGGATACTCTGATGCCTCCTGTACTATCTTTGCGCGCACCGGGTTACGCTCAATGTAGCGGGCGCATTCCAAAAGATAGGTATCGCTACCGATTAAACGGCTCTTGTAACGGTTCTGAAAGACAAATCCAGTAGATCTGTATTTCTTACGAAAATTAGCCGCATAGACCTGAAGGATTATCTGCATGAACTTAGGCAGATCCAAAGCTACATCGGCCTTAACCAATAGGTGTATATGGGTAGGCATCAGGCAATAATTCAATACCTTAACCTTGTATTCCTTTAGGTAAATGGCTACGATATCAAAGAACCGACGGTAATCTTGCTTATAGCGAAATAATCTTCTACGGTCAATACCCCTTGTAACGATATGGTAATATCCATTATCTACTAACACCCTTGCAGCTCGCGGCATAAAACTTTCCTCCCTTTGCCTTTAATAGACGCTCAGGAGAGAATAATCTAACCGGAATTCTTTAAGCTGCTTTATAACTATAACGATTCCAAAGATCTACAATCTAACAGGGTGTCACTTTGGGGAACGTCCCCTTCTCTTAATCTCTTAAGTACTGTGTCCCCGGAATTCCGCACTCGGGGATTTTGCTAATTGGTGGTCTCTTTCTCGTACAAATCTTCTATATATATGGTAGCAGTGGACGAGGCTCCGGAAGTAACTAGTTTTTTTACTCTTTTGCCATCGCCGTCGTATATAAACTGCGTTGTCTTTGCGTCTTTGCTAATTCTTGTAGGACGGTTTTCAGCATCGTAAACTATAATCCTGCCTGCTCCGCTTAACATATTGCCGCAGCTATCGTAAGTATAGGTATTTATACCATCATAAACCAATGCATGAGGATGCGACGAAGAATAGCTTTGTGCTACGCTGTTTGCTGTAATGATATTACCGATGGGATTATATTCATAAGTATTGCTGTCTCCGGAAAGCAATCTATCCAAGTCGTCATAAACATAATTTCTCGTATCGCTATGTATCGCATCTATCATCATAGCGATATTGCCTGCCCCGTCATACTCATACCTTAAATCCTGCAATGAACCGCTCATAATAGATTTTAACCTTTGATTCTCAGGATAATAATCAAAATATGTAATTACAGAATTGCTGAAAGTTGCCCTTAAGGGCTGATTCAAAGCGTTGTAATTCACGTTTAATATATAGCCATCAATATTTTCAGTCAATCCGGCGTTATTATATGTAAAGTCTACTTTTTTAAGATTGGGGTAAATAATGGATTTTACCCTGTCCATTGCATCATAGTCCCATTCAACCGCATATGTATCAGTGCCAAGTACCTTCTCTAATTTTGTGATCCTTCCCTCTTTATCATAATTCCAACGGCTGCTGCCCGATAGATCCTGCATGCTGATACGCCTGCCGATGCCGTTTGTAGAGGTAGCTTCGTCATAGTTGTAAGTTATTGCCCCTATGCCTTGACCTGCGTATTCCTTACTTATAATCCGGTTAAGGGCGTCATAAACAAAGTTAATCACGGTCCCATTGGCATCTGTACTGCGGGTTAAATTACCGTTATTATCATAATTGTACAACCAAGTGCCTAAATCAGGATCGATCATTTTTATCCGGCGGCTCAAAGTATCGTATAAGAATTCAAAACGGTTACCGGAATTATCCATGATAAGCGCAAGGTTATCCAAAACATCATAAGTATAATTAGTGTTATATTCTTCACTCTCGTTTTTCTCCCGTACGTTTATCAGCCGGTTATAGGCATCCTTAATTATGGTTTTAGGGTGGTTGTTTTCGTCTGTGATAGTAGTTGACCAGCCATTATACGCATTGTTTACGGTATAACCATCGGGTTTGGTGATTGCAGTTATCCTGCCGATAGCATCATAAGAATATTGCGTCCATTTTACAGAGCCATCCGGAGATTGATAAGAAACAGGCAATCCGCCGTCTTTAAGGTAAGGCAGCGAAGCCTTAGCGATTTCGCCTCGGGGATTGTAAGAAGTAGTGACATAGCTGTAAATATACTGATCTTCTGATTCTTTGGCAGATTGAATCACTCTTTCAAATCCGTCCAGTATATCTATCTTAGTGAAATTATTGGAAGTGTTGCTTTCTTCGGTAGTCCGTGTTATTTTGTAATTTGCGCCTGCACCGTTAATACCGTAGGCATATGATTCAGAACCATAGGTTGAATAGGCATCATAAGGCCCGGTGGTTTTAGTTTTTCTGCCCAAACCGTCATATTCAAAAGTCGTAGTGTTGGCATTAGGGTCAATTTTTGATTCCTGCTGTCCAAAAAGACCGTTGGTATCCGAAGATGAATAATATGTGTATCTCTCAATATGCCCCAAAGCATTAGTTATGGTTATCGGAAAAACGCGATAGTCGGCATCATATTCTATATTAGTAGTATTGCTGTTGGGGTCGGTTTTGCTGGTTTCATTGCCATAGACATCATAAATAGAAAGTGTTTGGGCGTAGTCACTTTTAGTATTAAGATACCTTCTAACTCTGGTTAAGTCTCCTATTGTCGGGGTATCCGAATAGTTGACATTATTATCGTAGAAATTCTGGGTTTCGGCGGCAGCCGGACCGCTTGCGTCAGAATTAGCAAAGATCCTTTCGCGTGAAGGCAAATTAACCAGCCAGGAAGAAGAATTTATGGCATAGTCAGTAAGGATAGATTTTTCATCTCCTGCTACATCAATATCTCCCCATTGGGTAGTTTTAGTAACATTGCCGTAATCATCATATTCATAGGATACGCGTTTACCTTTTGCATCAAGGTATTCGTCAAGTTGTGTCAGGGGCGTAAAGTAAGGCACGCTACTGTCACTCGCATAAGTATAATAAACCCGTTTAATTGACCCTTCCTCTTTTTCTGTTTTACCAAGCCTAGAATCATCCTGATGGAAATAAGTATGCGCAATATAGCCTAAGGGGTCGGTTGTCTGGATATGACGGAAGCCGCGGAATTCGCGGTTAGGTAAATCATACCAACCGCCTTCATAATTGTAACCGGTTATACCGGATTCACCAACACCCGGATTGTTAGTACTTGTTTTTACCAAAGGCATGGTAAAAATAAGTTTATTCCTGCCGTCACTACCGGTGTTATTAAATTCTCCGGAAGAAGCGTATGTAAGCGCAGTTATTCCGCCAAACGGCGAGGTAACACTATTTAACAAACCGGTGGAAATAAGCCCGTTATTCTTAAGAACCTTGAGTTTAAATTTAACATCTGCATAGTACCAATCTGTAAATTCCGGATATATAAGATCGACTACGCCGTCTTTATTTACGTCTACCAATGAAGAATTGTAAGTAGTTACCATGGCCGGGATGCTGTTGAAAGAATAGTTAATTGAGCCCATTAAATTGGTTGGAGCTGTAAAAGTGTTTCCCTGATTGTAACAAGCCATCCAGTAAGCGCTTGTATTGCCGGAGCCATCGGTTTCATATCTGTTAAAAATAAGCTCCTGCAGGCCATCATTATTGATATCTGCCAAGGTGCCATTTGACCCTATTTTTACGCTAGCCGCCTGATCTATCCCTTTAAATTTATAAAAATATACCGGCGCATTGGCATAAAGAGTACTGGCTTCGCTCGAAAAGCCGCTGCCGGTATTATATCTTAATTTCCAATTGTACGAAGGCATATGGACATAACCCGAAGTTTCTATATGAGAAAAATCATTAAAGACCAGATCAGGAAGCCCGTCATTATTCATATCCATAAGCATAGCATTGTGGCTTATATCTATACCTTCGAATGCTTCACCATAGCCATTCTCATATATAAAATACAGATTATCAGCGCTAAGCCATGTCTGCTCAGGGCCAAAACCGCTGCCTGTATTTAACCGCGCCACCCAGTCGAAAATACCGTAAGTTCCGGTAACACTTACCCACCTGTTAGGTTTTCTATAAGTTAAATCGGGTAATCCATCTGCGTTTAAATCAACCAGCATTACGGATGAGCCGACTTCTAAAATTTGAGCAAAATTTAAGCTTCCGTTGGTTATGAAGCATTCGGTATAGTCCAAAAGTTTAGTTTCCGTAGCAGAGAATCCGTTTCCGGTGTTATAACGAACATAGATATCGGGCACGCCCATACCACGGCCATTCCACCAAATAGTGCTACTACTGTATTTGCTATATACTAAATCCGGCAGCCCATCCTTATTCATATCTACCAATGTAGAACTTCTCGAAATGGTAATAGATTTGCTCATCATGACACCGCCAAAAATAAAGCTGTATGAAGAATCCGCGGAATCAAGCCACTTATCTTCCTGCGTAGAAAAACCATTGCCTGTATTTAGATGAACAACCCAGTCATATTTAAATTCGGGCGGCGTGGTCTTTAATTTACAACCGATCAAATCAGGCAAAGTGTCGCCGTTGATATCAATAATTGCTATATCAAAACCTGCCGGTATAAATCCTATTGCGCTCTCATAACCATTTTCAAAGGTAAACGGCTGCGTAATGTTTAACCATTCTCCTGAATTTGCCAAAATATTTGAGCTTAATGGCTTTGGATAGGAAAAAGTGGTTGGTGGCAGCGCCAAGCCATTTTTACCGTATTCGGTTACCGAAGATAAAAATGAAGTTTGACTTGCGCCGTCGGTAGCATAACTTAATACGTATTTTTTCTGAATTACGCCTTCTGCCAAGATCTGGATTTCTTTTAAGCGGCGGTTGATCCTGTAAAGCGGTCCGCAGGAATAAGAAATAATTTTATCCTGCCTGTCTTCGCTCACAAAGCTTACTTTACAATAAGGGCTTAGGCTTTGGCCTTCAGGATAGCGGATTTCCCTAAGATATATTTCTTCACTGCTAGGCCTGTCGTAGTCAATGCTAATATAAAGTCCGCGCGTATCGGTAACTTTGGTTAATACCCATCTTCCGCCTGCGGATGTACCGAAATCATAGCGCGTGCCGTCTTTTTCCAATACATACCAAGTCGAGCCGCTAAATTCAATGCGTTTATGGGATTCCATTTTGGTGCGGTATTGGCTGCCGCCTATAGATACTATTTCCTGGCTCTGGCCGTTTAGAACCAATAGATAAGGATTATTTGAATTATTTACTCCGAATTTATTGATTCTTGTAATATACCCTAATTCTAAATCCCAGCCCTTGCCTGCCCAAGAATTACTGCCACCACTGCGGTACTCCATTGCTAAGCGAATTTTCTCCTGCATGTTGCCGGCTGAGGGCAATAGTTGAATAGGCACAGAAGTGCTGGCTTCACCTGTAAACGGACTGGCATCCAAAGAAAGACTGACTGCCGAAGGCTCTGAACTAGAAAATTGCGGCAGGCGGCCCACGCTAATATCTTCTGCAAAGGCGGTATTTGCGAGCAGTGACAATAAAAATAGCGCGCTGATTATGAGTAGCCTATATTTCGTCTGCATTTGTTTTATCATAGCCTGTTTCATGGTGAGTTATGTAAAGCGTCTTAACTATATCTACTTTTCCTTTATTTAATTTGCGTATCAATTTTGTGTTTAATTTCATTTAAATCCTCTTTGATAAGGTTGATTTTTGACTGTATCTGTTTCTGTCCTTGCAAGATCAAATCTAATTTAGAAAGTACTTGCGAGATCGAATCTATTCTAGTAATTAATTGGTTATCAGAGGCATACGCTTCTTTGTTTTTTATGCAAATACTGAACACAGAAATAGACATTGCTGCTATAAGCACGAATAAAATAAAGATTTTTAATACTCTATTCTTTTGCACTTTTTATCACCTCCTCATTTTCTTCCGGACCACGGAATAATAAACAAATATATTCTTTCAAAAATCAAATTTATGGTCTGTTGCATAATGAGTTACGTAAAGCGCCTTGTTCTCTTGTTTTGTGTTTCTTAATCTAATTTCATTACTACTAATCCATTAAGCTCACAAATAAATGCTACATATTTTTCATTAGGGGATAAAACTAAGCTATAACAATTTTCCATATCTGTAACCCATAGCGTTTTGGGTTTTTCTTTGCCTTTCGTTAATATAAAATATGTCCCAAAGCCGTCCCTTTTTAATTCAACTATTGTTTTATTATTAGTCTCTATTTTCATTCCGTGTAGCTTTGACGTCTTTTTGAATTCTTCTATTTCTTTTTCTGTTATTCCATTTAAATAATTCTTATTAGATTTTATTACGCCGATTCGTTGTCCTCCCCTCCATTCTGCTTTTTCTAATTTTACAGTGTTTAAATCTATCTTGAACCACTGACCCTCTATATTTACTCCAATAAGATTTGAGTCAGGCGACCATATAGGATATTCATCTATAGCTTGAGAAACAACTAATAATGCAAACTTAGTTCCCGTATTTTTTAGATCATTATCAAAATTATTGCATTCTTGAGCATTTAAAATACCGCAAAACAAGAAATATATTAAGATTAAGAATATTTTCCCATTATTTTTTAACCAAGACTTTATGTTCAGTCGCATTATTTGTTCCTTTCACTTATTCGAAAATCAATAAATTGGTTCCACCTATTAACATCGAGTAAACCTGAATGCGTTCCCATTAAACCTTCATCCATTTCTCCTATAGGAACACCATAACCAGGTATCCCCACAGAAGCAGGTCCAGTTTCACCAATAAACGGTAAATTAGAACTCCTTCCCCCCAGCATAGATTGAACTCTATCAAAAGCTGAATAAGCAGTAATTAAATTACTTATATTGGCCATGTTTGGCTTATATTCTCTTATAGGTGTACCTAGAGTAACCAAATTATCTATCTTATGTTGCAATTTACCTTGACTAGCTAAAAATGCTATATTACCACCATGGCTATATCCAACTATATTAAGCTTTTCTCGTTCCGCGAATTGGTATTTATTTATTAAATTAGCTAAGTTTCTAGAAGCACTTACCCTATCTTGATTACTATTCTTTCCGCTCCACGAAAATGATATAACCATCCTTTGTTCATTGAATGTTTTAGTTATTGCGTCAATAAAATTATCTTTAAATGCTCTTGAGTTAGAGTTAGTGCCATGAATAATAATAGTCAGTAGCCCATCCGGATCAATGTATCTCAAGGGATTATTCAAGCAGTAGGAATATCTATTGAGATTCTGCGGATTGGCAAGGAATGTCTGTAAATCTTTCCCCCCTGCAAATTTTATTCCTGCATCATTAAACTGAATTGGATCTGCAGTAATAAATCTTCCGGTTTTGGGATCATATAACCGGGCTAGGAAATTATACAGCCCAGTAGAATCATCCAATTCCTTACCGGTGAACTTGCGCTTGACGACTTTTGAGCCTTCTTCAAGCTTAGTATCGCCAAAGGGCTGGTATTCAAGGTGTTTAACCTGTTCCCCTGTTTCGCTAGTGACAATATTGGTGCCGCCAAGGTGGTCGTTGTGGTAGAAGAATTTCTCGCCGTTCTCCTCCATAGCCACGCGCTGGCCGTTGAGGTAGATATATATACGTTCTTTAGGAACACTCAATAGCTCTATCGTATCGGAAACTGCCCCTGACCAATTCCCTGCCGCATCCTTAAACTTAGCATAAACGGTCCTAGTGCCAAAACCTTCAGAAAGCTCCCATGTTTTATTGATGGCATAACTTTCAGCTTCAGGCCAGGTTATATTATCATTGGAAAACTGCATTTGAGCGCCATCACCCATGCCGCTTCCCGCATCAGTTGCCGAAAGATTCAAGGCCACTGCAGTTGAATTGGTATCTTGATTATCGTTATTGATTTTGATTGTGCCTGTAGGCGCAATTGTATCTAAGGTTACGTTGATGGAGGCAGTACCGGAATTTCCTGCGGCGTCAACGTCTGTAACCGTCACTGTATTTGCGCCTTCAACCAAGATGCGGCTTACGGATTTCGCAGTACCGTCCAAGTTATAGTTAACGGTAATCGGGCTTTGATTTGTCGGATAATTATTTGCGGGCGAAGTAATTATTATTACCGGATTAATTGTATCTAAAATAATGGTATCCGAATACGCTCCAGACCAGTTCCCTGCGGCATCTTTAAATTTAACATAAACAGTTTTTGTCCCATCACCCACAGATAAATTCCAAGTTTTAGTTGTGGCGTAGGCCTCCGGGGTCGACCAATTAGTATTATCATTGGAGAATTGCATTTGCGCTCCAGAGCCCATGCCGCTTTCCGCATCGGTTGCCGAAAGAGTTAAAACCGCCGCCGTAGAATTAGTGTATGGATTATCATTATTAATCTTAATTGTGCCTGTCGGAGGCGTAGTATCTGCGGAGACTACCTTTATCCCGTCTGAATAGCCCGGATCCGAATACCATCCGGCAATATCCTGCGCCCTGACCGAGAAATAGTAGGTTTTGCCGGCAATCAGGGAAAGCCCAGATTTAGTTACTTCAGTTGCGGTATTAAGAGAAATCCAGTTAACAATCATCGGACCGGAAATTAAATCCTGGGTAATGCAATATTGGTAGAGTCCTATTCCGGAGAGATTATCAGAAGAAGACCAGCGGCAATGTAAGGTATCAAAAGAAGCAGTGGTGGCGCCATCATCTGTAACTACCGGAGTGGATGGTTTGGTGGTATCAAAAATAATGGTGTCTGAAAAGGCATTTGACCAATTACCCGCTGCATCTTTGAATTTTATATAAACTGTGTTTGTGCCATCGCCCGAAGGCAAAGTCCAGCTCCTTGAGGTTACGTAGGCTTCGGGGCTGGACCAATTAGCACTGTCATTGGAAAATTGCATCTGGGTGCCGGTACCCATACCGCTTCCCGCATCAGTTGCGGAAAGGCTTAACACTACGACAGCCGTATTAGTATATTGATCATCGTAATTAATTTTTATTGCGCCACTGGGGGCAATTGTATCCAAGGTTACATTAACTGATGCAGAACCGGAATTTCCGGCAGCGTCAACATCCGTAATTGTCAGCGTATTTGCGCCTTCAACTAAATTGCGGCTTATGGACTTAGCAGTGCCATCCAATGTATAGTTAACGGCAATCGGGCTCTGGTTTGTCTGATAATTATTTAAAGGCGATGTAATTACTATTGTTGGTGGTGTAGTATCCAAAATAATAGTATCTGATTGCGTCCCAGACCAATTTCCTGCCACATCTTTAAACTTAACATAAACTGTCTTTGTGCCGTCACCTGAAGCTAAAGTCCAATTCTTAATTATAGCATATGCCTCGGGGGTTGACCATGTAGAATTATCATTAGAGAATTGCATCTGAGCTTCCGAGCCCACACCGCTTCCCGAATCAGTTGCCGAAAGGTTTAAAACCGCTGCAATCGTATTAATATATTGATTATCGTTATTGATTCTTATTGTGCCGCTAGGGATAATTGAATCTAGGATCACGTTGATTGAAGTAGTACCGGAATTACCGGCGGCGTCAACATCAGTAACCGTTAGAGTATTTACGCCTTCAGTCAAGGTGCGGCTTACGGACTTAGCAGTGCCATCCAATGTATAGTTAACGGTAATCGGGTTCTGATTTGTTAAATAATTGTTTGCGGGCGAAGTAAGTACTATTACTGGTAGAGTTATATCTAATATAATATAATCAGATACCGCGCTTGACCAATTTCCTGCCGCATCTTTAAATTTAGCATAAACTGTTTTTGTGCCGTCACCTGAAGATAAAGTCCAGTTTTTTGAAGTAGTGTAAGCCTCAGGAGTTGACCAAGTAGTGTTGTCATTAGAAAATTGCATCTGGGCGCCAGCACCCATGCCGCTTTCCGCATCTGTTGCCGAAAGGTTCAAGGCTACCGCAGTTGAATTGGTATATTGATTATCGTTATTGATTTTGATTGTGCCTTGCGGTGCCGTAGTATCACTAGCCTGAACCACCCAAGTTCCTTTATATACCAGCCCGGTCGTGGCAAAACTATCATCTATGGCAGCAAGATTTACGTTTTTGGTGCCGATAAATGCAGAATTAAAAGTCACCGCCCATTTAACAGTTAAAGTATTGCCAGAATTCGATATAACAGTTTTTGCGCAGTCTAGGAATCCTTTACTTGTAGTAATTTGGTTAGCCAAACCGGGAGTGTAGCCACCAAACCAGTTCCCGGAGTCATCCTGCATATAGAGCTTATTGAGATTCTGGTCGTAATACGCCCAGAACTTATCCGCGCCTCCTGCCGGGCCCAAAAATACCAGATGGCAATACTGCAGATTCTGCCAGCCGTCAGGATCACTATAGGTAGAGGTAAAAAAAGTTTGCGTATCAACCTTGGATGAGCCATTCAAAGGGCTGACATCCCCTGTCTGCGGCGAAGAATTTGGGCTGTTTATAGCCCATGTTCCTTTATATACAAGATTGGTAGTAGCAAAACTATCATCTATGGCAGCAAGATTTACGTTTTTGGTGCCGACAAATACAGAATTAAAAGTCACCGCCCATTTGATAGTTAAGGTAATGCCAGAACCTGATATCGTAGTCTTAGAGCAGTCAAGCTTCCCTTTGCTTGTACTTAAGGTATTATTTGACCCCGGGGCATATCCGCCGGCGTAGTTCCCATTGTCGTCTACGATGTAGAGTTTATTTAAATTCTGATCATAATATCCCCAGAGACGATCTGTTCCGCCAGCCGGGCCCAAAATAGCCAGATGGCAGTATTGCAGGTTCTGCCAACCGTCAGGATCGCTGTATGTAGAAGTAAAGTTAACGGCTTGTTCAGGATTTGAAGAACCATTGATAGGGTTGACCGTTCCGGTTTGCGGAGGTGAATTCGGGCCAATAATGGTCCAAGTGCCTTTATCAACCCACCAGCCGGAATTTGCGCCCGAATCGTCATAGGCTTGCATAAATAAGTGTTTTTGCCCGGTGAAAGTAGGTTTAAAAGTAATGGCCCACTTAATAGTCAAGGTATTCCTTGAGCCGCTGCGCGAAGACTTCAAACAATCTAATTTGACATAGGAATTTTCCACTGACTTACTTGATCCGGGATTAAATCCTCCCAACCAGCTATTGCCTGCATCGTTGGCAAGATACAGCTTATTTGTGTCTTGGTTGTAGCGGCCATGGAAACACTTAGAGCCGTCACTAGAAGCAATAAAGAACAAAAAATAACAGTCTCTTAAATTAGCCCAGCCATTGGGGTCAGTATAGATAGAGGTAAAGGTAACAGCCTGGTTAGGGCTTGAGGAGCCGTTGACCGGAGTAAGTGTCCCGGTTTGCGGCGGCTGGTTTGCAGCAAATGCGGCAGTCGTACTTAAGGAAAGAAATAAGAATATAAACAGTGAAAATAATTTAATTTGTCTCATCGCACCTAAAATTTTTTAAGAAGATATGCGGTAAGTTATCTCCCATGGGACAATCATCCATAGCATCAGTCCTCTGGGGCCTCTTATAAGTCAGGTACATTCCGGCAAAAAACGAAAGGTGCGCTTTGCTCGTCATCACTACTAACCAATCTCTTAAATGCTCCATTTTCGCCTCCTTGTCTACCCCCGGATAACATCCGCGCAATTCTTATTTCCCCACAAGGGGAACACCGCCGTAATTTCCCCGCGAGGGGGCACCGGCGCAATTCAAATAAGCGCCGGGTGCGTGATAAGCGCCGGGTGCTAGCGCGCGCCGTCTGTGGTTTGATTATAGCACATTATACTACCAATGTCAAGGTAATCTGATATGTATTGGTAGTATAACAAAACCACGAAAAATTGTTTTATAATATATTGCAAATAAATAGGTTACAAAGCATAGTTTCTAGCATTTTTACGCTTAATGCCAATAGTTTGAAATTATTTTTATGATTGGTAGAAAATTTTGCTTGACAAAACCAGAACTTGTGATAGGATAAATTTAGAGGTGAAAAATGAAACTTCACGACAAAATTCGCCAGATCCGCAAAGCTAAAGGCCTCTCCCTCACTAACCTGGAAGAGCGCTTAGTCTCTATCTTCGGTGATAAGGCCCTGCGCTATAATTCTCTTTACCGCATCGAAAAAGGCCTGCGTGATGCCCGCGTCTCTTCGCTTTCACAATTGTGTATCGGATTGGGCGTGTCATTAAAAGAACTTAAGGAAGGAACGGAAGAAGAAAATTTTACTTTGGTAGATGTGATTAAAAAACGCGATAAGGTGGCGCAATATATCTACTCCGAAAAGGCCTATGCGCATATCCTTACCAAAGAAAAACAGCCCTTCTTAGCAGTAAGGCTGATTTTAGAGCCGCAAGGAAAAACCAAACTTGAGCAAGACCCGATTACTTTGGGAAAATTCGAAAAGTGGGTTTACGGATTAAAAGGTAAGATTACCTGCGTGGTGGGTCAAGTTAAGTACGAAATCAAGAAAGATGAAACACTCTGTTTCGAGAGCAACCTGCCGCATTCTTTTGAAAACAATACCAGCCAAAAAGCCGCCTGTATTATCGTGCAAAATCCAAAACACATCTAAAAACTAGGGGACGTTTCGGGGTTTGGCGAAACTAGTGCTTCTGCTTGCCAAAACCCCGAAACGTCCCCTAGTTTTTCGTCTTCTCGAGTTATTTACCTTTACCTATATTAGCAAGTATGGCTTTGACTTTAAGCTCAATTGCCTCAGGGGTAAGCGGCTTATGCAGGAAATCAACCGCTCCCGCAGAG
>JAPLLZ010000072.1:0-7168 GCA_026387265.1 Candidatus Omnitrophota bacterium | reverse complement strand
TTAACTGCTATCGTAGGCAGAAACCGCCAAAAATTTGGTTTGAGGAGTAAACTTCGCCGCTTCTTTCATCACATCTATCCCGCTTAAACCCGGCATCTTAATATCTACCAGCACCAGATCAAACTTTTCTTTCTTTAGTTTCTCCAGTGCCTCCTGGCCGTCGGCGGCTTTTTGCACCCGGCAGTCAATTTTACGCGAAAGTATATTACAAAGGCGCTCCCGCACATCAGCTTCATCATCGACGACCAAAATCAAAGGCTTAAGCATGAGTTTTATCCTCCCCAATTAACTCCGTAATCTTCTGCCTGACCACTTCTTCCAAATGGTCAGAAATAATGGGCTTGGTAATAAATTCATCCGCGCCCAGCTGCCGGGCGGCGTTTTTGGTCTGTTCATCATCCATCACCGTGATCATAATCACCTTAATCGAGCTATCAATCTGTTTGATCTCTTTTAACACTTCTAAACCGGACATATCCGGCATTTGAATATCCAATATCACTATCTGCGGTTTTTGTTTTTTTACAAGAGCCACCGCCTCTTTGCCGTTGGTCGCAATTAACGCTTGCAAGCCGTAGATCTTAAAAAAATCCTTCAGGATGTCGCAAAGCCCTTTTTCATCATCCACCAATAACAATTTTATCAAAACTTCACCCTTCCTGCCAAATAAATAATTATATCTTCTACAGTGCTCATTTTATCTATCTGCTCATCGGGAATTTCAATATTAAACTCTCCTTCTAAGGCCATTACAATCTCAATGGCACGCACCGAATCTCCTCCCAAGTCTTTAAGATGGGAACTGAACGTGATATTTTCTTCTTTAATCTCTAACTCTCTGGCAATAACCGGCCTGATCCGGTTAAAAACTGCCCTTCTTTGTAGCGGAGATATTTTCTCTTTTTTCTCAAACATTTTTTGATTTTGGCTGCGTTAATTTCCCTAATTTACCCAGAAAATCGTTTATTGCCTTAACATGATTAAGGATTTTTTTTGCGTTTTCCTGGCTTAACGCCTCCCCGTCCATCACGGTCGAGCCGATGATCAAATTGATCATATATATATCGTTATTAATATGATGCTCGATCAGCTCCCAGATCAAAGGATGAATAGTAATATTTTCACTTTTTAATTTTTCGTAAATTTGCTGTTCATTAGGTAGAGGATTGGCCATGGCTAGCAGCCTCTCTTTCTGATGTCGCAAACCGCGCGTTCCGCGGCCTTAAAAAGCTCACTCGTTGTTAACGGCTTGGTCAAATATGAGAAAGCTCCGAGCGCTTTTGCTTCCTTAGTTTTTGCCTGAGCCTTATCCCAGGTCACCATGATGCATCGGCAATCCGGAGCTATTTCTTTAATTTTCCCTAAAAGCCCAAGCCCATCCATTCCTTTTTTGAGATATATATCCAATAAGGCGATGTTTGGCTTTGCTTTTTTTACAATATTTAGCGCCCGGGTTGCGGAAAGTGCGCTATAGGTCAAGAACCCTTTTTTCTTAAAAAGCAGCTTTACAAAATTACAGATATCTTTTTCATCATCAATTATCAAGAGTTTCATCTTTTTTCGTGGCATCTTGCCTCCTTGCACAGTAAGTGCACACCGGCCTATCCGATAAGGCCGGGTGTTAGCACAGTAAGTGCACACCATTATTCCTGCACCTTTCCCGTATCAGGGTCAATAATATTATAAATAACATCCTTAAGCGCCCGCAAATCTTTACTTGCCTCTATGGCGATATTCTCTAAATCCGATAATCTCTCCATCGCTTTTTCTACTTCCTTAGGGATAGGGGAATTTTTAAATTTCTGCTCCAACTCAACTTTGGTTAAACCGGCTCCCACGCTGATTTTATTGTGTAAATTTCCGATTTTGTGGAACAACTCCTTGACTTTTGCCATATTAACTCGCCTTTCAGGTTATAATTTTGCTAATAACGCCTCTATTTCGGTTAAAACGATCGGTTTAAACACCACTTCATCTGCGCCTAGATTACGCATGCGTTTTTCTACTACTTCATCATAATAAGCAGTAATCATCACAAATTTTATTTCCGGATGCAGCTTCTTGGTTTTTTCCAGGATTATATCTCCGTCCATATCCGGCAGGCGGTAATCACAAAGCACTATTGCCGGCTTTTCCTTTTCAATCGCATTCAGCGCACTCTCGCCGTCAAAGGCCTGATAGGGCTGAAACCCAAATATTTCTAAAGCCTTGGCAAAATCTTTGGTAAATTCTGCCTCATCATCTACGATCAGGATTTTTTTCATATTTTGCCTCCCTGGTATTTTCAAACCTTGGAAAATTCCAGAATAAAAGTAGTCCCCAGGCCTTCTTGAGAGCGGAAACTAATCTCTCCCTTGTTCCTCCAGACCAACTGCCGGACAATAGAGAGCCCCAGCCCCGTGCCCTGAGTACCTTTGGTAGTAAAAAACGGCTCAAAGATCCGGTGGATTTTATCCTGGGGGATTCCTTTGCCGGTATCTTCGATTTCAATATGTGCTTTGCCGTTATTTGAGGAAAGAACGCGAATAGTAACCACACCGTTGCCCTCAATAGCTTGGGCGCCGTTACGGATAAGATTAAAAAATATCTGCTGGATCTCATGGCGGTCGGCTTGAATTTTGATTTCTTCCGAAGGAAATTCCATATTGATTTTAATCCGGTCCAGCTCGATTTCGTGGCTAGCCATAAAGATGGCTTCCTTTATTTCCTTGGCAACAGTGATTGCCTCCGGCTTAAACTCTTTGGAGGGCTTGGCAAAGTTGGATAGCCGGCGGGTAATATCGGCGATGCGGTTAGTTTGGATGATAGTTTCATTAAGGATATTCTCGCATTCTGCGACCACTTCCTCCTTCGGCTTATCCCGGTAGAGGCCGCGCTGGACTGAGACCAGGAAGAGCTGAATCTTGGTGTTGATGGTGTTTAAGGGGTTGCCAATCTCATGGTTGATGCCGGCGGCCATGGTGCCGATGGCAGCTCTTCTTTCTGCCTGGGCAGCCTCGGCTAAGAGCTGGGCATTGCCTACGGCAATCGACTCGGTGCGAGAGAGGTCAAGCAATATTTCCAAGTCATCCTTAGTATATTCTTCATCAGACCTTTTTTTACCAAGAGCGATGAAACCAATCAAGTCTTCGTGGAGCATTAAGGGCAAGGCAATCACTGCCTTGAGCTTGGTGAGCTCTGCCTGGATATCGGGGCTGGCGCCGGAAATACCGTCAATTTGGCGGATGACTGCCGGAGCGTGGGACTTCTTTAAGAAGCTGATCAGCTTGGATTCAGAGGTAAGGGCAGTGTTTTTGTCCTCTAAACCGAAAGAGTTGTAGAGCTGGTATTTGTCTTCTACCTTGTTTAGGATAAAGACCCCGGCGGCATAGGGATGCAGGGTTGAGTCCAGAAGCTTTAAGGTAGAGCTGATAATTTCATCTAAATTAAGTTCGGTGATCACCGAGTCAATAAAAGACCTGATGATCTGCTTGTATTCGTATTTCTTCTGAAAGAGGAATTTGTCGGTGGAGTTCACC
Source organism: Candidatus Omnitrophota bacterium (assembly GCA_026387265.1). Classification (GTDB taxonomy): domain Bacteria; phylum Omnitrophota; class Gorgyraeia; order Gygaellales; family Profunditerraquicolaceae; genus UBA6249. Next base: position 3,650 of record JAPLLZ010000072.1, on the reverse strand, counting down.
AGCCAGGCCTCAAGGGGACGAATTCCTATAACTATGATCAGTGAGCTGATTGCCAGAGAGATAATCGTATTCCCGGCAAAAAGTTGGGAGACCAAAAGTGTAACCGCCACAAAGACACCCAAGGCAAAAGCAAACATCCCGGCAAAAACCAGGGATTTCTTGATGATGACTTCGATGTCCATGAGCTGGTGACGGAAAATAGCATAAGTAACTATAGCAACATATACACTTATTAGAATGTTTAAATAGGGTGGAAAATTAATACTATACCACATCGGCCAATTTGTAGCCCCCCCAAGGAAACCAATTACTACAGCAAGTGTAAAATATTTAACCCTCTCCCTCTTTGGTCCCGAACTTTTTTTTAATCCATTTAGTAACCAATAATAACCATAGAACAATTGCCAAAACCAAAAGATAAGATAAAAGTTGAAAAATATACTTGGGGTAGGCCAATAACCAAGATTGAATCTCGGCTCAAGTCGAACGTATAAAAAAGAAGAAAGATTTAGAACAATAAAAATCAAATTTAGCAAGAAACATAACCTTAGTATTCTTTTTTTCTCTTCAAGAATTCCCAGAAAAGAAAAAGCAAAATATAGAAAAGAAATGTTTATTAAAATTATTCCAACAGTAAGAATCTTAAACCAAAAATAAGCTGAAGCAGTATCTGTTGATAGTTGCCAAAATAAATATCCGAAACTATACAATCCGATACTGAGATTCCCGAACAAATAATACCTATTTTGCGGCCCCTTAGGATTTTGAAAAAAAACAAAAACCCCTAACAAAATACTTGTGATAAAATTCACTAATGCTGTAAAAGCTAATAAGGTCATTTCTAAATTTTATTAATAGTTAGAAAAAATATTATTCCACTTGGCTCTCTTGTAACTTCTATTTTAAATTTACCTAACTGACTCTTATCTACAATTTCCAAAAGATAATTTTCGTCTCTAGAGTAAAAAGTCCAGTCACACCACCAATCAGGAGGCAATGGCTTATATCGAGAAATATCTTTATGGGCGATTATTAACCTACCTTTCGGTTTCAATAAACTAAAACAAAATGAAATTAGATCTCTTAATACTCTATCAGGGAGATAATCTGCTAAACCTATGCTATATATAATATCCTGTTTTTTCAAAATAGAGACATATTCTTTAGGCTTCTTTGAATATTCTAATATATTATGTTGTAAAAAATTAAATTTAATATTTTTAGGAGAATTAGTTAACATATTCTTTGAAAATTCCAAAGCCTCTTTATCTTGATCTACTAATGAAAACGATAAACTTTTTGAAAGCATGGTTTTGTCAGACAACATCTCATTAATTTCTCGACTAGAGCCACAACCTAAATTAAGAATGCTTATATTATCTAAGTTTGCTTCGCTTATATTCTTGATAAGCAAATCGAGCATTTTTTGCCTACGATTTCTAATAGCAACCGCAAATTCGTTACTTAAAAAATATTGATCGATGCAATACCCAATTTTTTCAGAAACAGGGGTATTGGCGTATATTACTTCGATCAACTTATAATCTCCAGGGTACCCAAGTGGCTTTTCAAAAGCCCTTTTAACAATGAAACTTTTCGAGGCACTTCCCCAACAGAAGTCTCTAAAAATTTTTTTAATTTTCTTCGTCAAGATCTTGTTATTTAGCGCAACTTCTAACTCATCGCATTTCTCCATTATTCTATTATTAATTATCACTAACTCCCTACTCCCTTTGTCTAAACTGATGTTCCCATCCTCTAATTGGGTTGACAAATTCATAAGATTATTTAAATATGGCTTAAATTCTTCTAGCCAAAATTTAGTAATCATGCCTTTTTCATCTTGATTACTTACCTTTTCAAGAATCGGCCTTATTTGGTTATTCAACGCTAAACTTCTTAATATTTCAATATCTTTTTCTTTCAGCCTTATAAAACAAACTCCGTAAGTAAATTTATTTTCTTGGACTAAGTGTTTACTCCATATTATCTTAAACTCCGTCTTAATATGTTCATCTGCAGCTAACTCAATCTTTGCTTGCGCTTTTGATAAAAGCAATGGTTTATCTAAGACGAATTTTAATCCAGCCTCGCTTAGATCTATTACTTCACCAAGAAATTCAGGCGTAATTTTTATTGGTAAATTTGCGCTTATTCTGGGATATTGTCTTTTTTCTAAAATTACTTTATCCATAGGTTTTTTCTCTTTTATATCAAAAATTTAAATGTAAACATAGTTCTCTTACTTTATAATCATAAAAAAACGCATTAATTAATCGATAAAATTATATAAATTCGTAGGTTACTTTGATATCCTGTAAACACAAATTACAATAACTAACCAAAAATCATACAAACTGACTTTACCGTTTATCCATCCAAGCCTCAATCTTCGCCTTCTTGAATCTCCACTGCCCGCCAAATTTAAAAGCCGGGATTTTTCTTTCCCGGCATAGCCTTCTGATCGTATATGGATGAAGCTTTAATGATTCTGCAACTTCTTCAATGGTATATGTTTCGATAAATTTACCCATTCTCCCCCCTGTTACATCTTGTAATATATTATAACACCCATTGTAGAATGCACAATATATAATTTTTCGAAGGGAAACTTAAGAAAGAAAATTTTAGGTGTTATTATGAAGACAGGATGGTTTTATTAAGAAATGCGTTGGTGCGGCTTACGATCATCTACCACTTCCCCTTCCACATCAATCGCTCCGCTGCGGCGCGTACCAGCAGAGATTATTTTTCTGGTGGCGCTGATGGAATTAAGCAGAAAAATCAAGGCCAGGACTAAGCCTACTAAAAACCAGTCCCGGAAGCTAAAAAACATGCGCCCAAAGAATAAATTCAGAATAATCAAAAGCGGCAAAAGGCATCCCGAGCGATTCATTAAAACTACTGACTGCATTTGGCTATTTCTAGGCATTGGCGTTTAATTTACCCCTTACGTCATCAGGTAAAGACTTTGGCTTGATCTGATTATCTACACAAACCAAAACTGCCTTACCTACACAAATCAGCTGAGAATTCTGATTTCTTACCTCATGCTCATACTCTAATTTTACCGCGGACATACGTACTAATTTAGCAGAAACTTCCAGAATATCCCCGTAAAAAGCCGGGCATTTGTAGTCAATCTCCTGATGCGCCACAACAAACAAAGTTCCCTGGGCGATCAATTCTTTAAGAAAAACTCCTCTTTCTTCCCAGGATTCCGTACGCGCCTCCTCCATAAACTTCAGGTAATTGGCGTAATAAACTACTCCGCCGCAATCGGTGTCATGATAGTAGATGCGTTTTTTCATATTTGCTCCTCTTCTAGGGACAGTCCCCTTAGAAAAGCTAAGAAGATAGCTCTGGCGGGGACAGTCCCTGCGGTATGATAGTAGATGCGTTTTTTCATATTTTCTCCTCTTTTAGGGACAGTCCCCTTGCTGAAACGGGACAGTTTCCTATGAAAGACTTCGAAGAGCTTTTTCCGCCAAGCTAATTCAGAGCAGGCGGGATCCCGCTTGCTAATGCATAGCTTAGCGGGAGACGCAAACAGTCCCGTACTGTTTGCGGGGACAGTCCCTGTGCTATCCCGTTATTCTCCGATAATCTTAATTAAAACGCGTTTTTTGCGCTGGCCGTCGAATTCACCA
>JAPLLZ010000057.1:24572-55817 GCA_026387265.1 Candidatus Omnitrophota bacterium | reverse complement strand
TAAAATAAGGCGGTAAGTTTAAGTAAAAAAGAAATGGCTTTTCCACAGCTTAAAAACAGGCTTTAATAATACGCTGCCCCTCATAGGGTTATAATTACTTAGCTAAGATAGACAAGTTAACATAAGATATATTATAGGAAGTAGAACTAAAGGGTAAAAGCCAGTAGGAATACCACGAAACGGCTATTCCTAGCAAGGTTTTTAAAGAGTATTTTTATTAGAGTTTTCCTGGTTTATTGGTTTCTGGATTTGTGGGGAATCTATGCGGGTACTGATTACATATTGGCCGCCCTGTATTTTTATGGCGGATCCAGTAGTTATTCCTTTAGCAACCAGGTTGCGGGCATTTCTTAAAATTCGGCTAAACGTTTGTTGGGATATGCGCATGGATTTAGCTGCCTCTTTCTGGTCTAAACCCTGGTAATCTGCCAGCCTTAAAGCCTCAAATTCATCCATCTTTAGCCCTACTTCATCCGGCCTTCCTGGCTTACCTCTGGGGCTAAATTGGCTGATTTTTGGGTCAACCTTGACTATTCTATATTTTCCTGGCCTTCCGCGCCTGCGCATTTAATTTACCTGGATTTACTTGTGTTTAACGCCTGGGTTATTTTGAGTACATACTCATAAATATCACTAAAATTTAAAATTGTCAAGCTCAGAATAAACCACAAAATTTATAGTTTTTGTAGATATTTATTATTTAAATTTGAAGATTTTTTTGAAGTTTTATAGGCCAGAAATATAATAAATTTGCAACTAAATTTTATAAACTTTGTCTTGTTGTCTTACCCGGGATATAACTTTTAGCCCGATTTCGTCACCCTTTTTGGCAGTTTGAATATCTACCCTGTCAATTTGTATGGAAGTAACAACTTGAGTAAGATCGGTAGTATGCCCTTTTATTTTAACCGTATCGCCTTTAGACAAAGGTTTTTTTAGTTTGATTACCGCAGCTTGAACGTGAGGAAAGTAGTGTGTTATTAGGCCAATAAGATTGCCTTCATTTTTGACGGTTTTTTTGACGGTTAATTTCTTCTTTAGAACCGGCCTTTTTTTAGTAATTTTTGCCTTTTTAACTGTTCTTTTAATGTTTTTTTTGGTTATTTTTTTAGGTTTTTTGGTAGTTTTTTTAAGCGGTTTTTTGACTTTTTTGGTCTTTTTTAAAGCCATTTAGGGCCTCCCCTCTTCTATTTATAAAACTACTTTTTCGGATATTTCAGTTATAAGCGGTATACGGATATTGACCCCCAGCGCAGCTTGCATGATTCCCCATAATGATACCAGGAGGAATAATGCGTATCCGAATATACCAATTAACCAGCCCAGAAAAGGTATAATTGAAAGTATGAATGCTGCCACTTCCATGACAAAAAGCACTAGGCCTTGTTTGGCATGGTAAAGGGCAAATTTATTATCTTTTTTTAAAATCAGGGTGATTATGCAAAGAAAGGAAACATATGAAATTACGGCAAAAAATTTTCCTTCATGGATTTCTTTTTCTTGTGAACTAAGCATATTATTTTATTTGTTTACCTCAAGTAAAGAATCTAAAGTTCCGTAACTGTTCAATTGTGTTAACGGGTTAGCCGGATCCTCAGACCAGTTTCCGTCAATTACAAAGCGGTAGCGGTATTTACCGTTGTCTAGATTTAAGCGTTTAGTCCAGCAGCCGTTAGTTCTTTCCATGCGGCTATTTTCATCAAGTTTCCAGTTGTTAAATTCTCCGGCTAAGTAAACTTCTTTAGCATCAGGTGCCTTAACGCTAAGTACAATTTCATTAAACTTAGGCAGTTCTTCTTTGAGAATATCCTTCATGCGTTTTTCTAAGGTTTTTTCTACTGTTTGGATAGGTGTCGGCGTATTTTCTTGTGTAATAATTTCCCGTGAAAGGGAAAAATAATCTTTGGCTCCGCGGCAATACTTGTCATAAGCCAGTATATTTAGGCCTTCGTTCTGGGCTTCTTTTAATTTCACGTTAACATGGATGATATTAGAGAACATTTTATTTTTATAATCAGCTCTAATTTTATCCAGCATTATAAATGAATGCTGCAGGCGCGAATCGAAATTAGCAACCAGAATTCTGAAGTCTACGCTGTGATTCAACCTTTCTTTAACTAAATTAATGATGCTAGCAAGTTGATTGACGCCTTCTAAGGAAAATCTGCTGGCTTCTACCGGAATAATTATTTCATTAGCTGCCCGGATGGCGTTAATGGTCAGAATGCCTAGGTTTGGCGGACAATCAATTAGAATATAGTCGTAATTGTTTTTGAAGCTTTTTAAAGTATCGCAAAGCCTGGATTCTCTGCCGATTTCTCCACTAAGCTCCTGTTCTAATGTGCTTAAAATCATGCTGGAAGGTGCGATGTCGAAATTCTCACCCAGATTTTGGATTATTTCTTCCAATTTGCATTTTTTATTAGCAATTTTAGAGAGGACATTATAAATGCTCAAATCAGCTTTAATATTTAAGCCACTGGAGGCATGCGCTTGCGGATCAAGATCAATCAAAAGCACCTTGCGGCCGTTTATTGCTAATGCTGCCGCTAAATTTATGGAAGTAGTTGTTTTGCCGCAGCCGCCCTTTTGATTCGAGATAGTTATAATGCGCATTTAGGTTATCCTCCTATTTTAAGACTCTGATATTGTCTAAAAAAACTATTCCAGATTTTTCCCTAGCATTCCATTTTTCAATACTGAAAGCTAATTCCTTCATTTGTGTCCAGTATTCCATCCGGCCAAAACGGCTAAGATTTATTTTGTAGTCGGTCCATTTGTCGGTGATATCTTTAATATAAATTTCAGATTTTTCATTGAAACGATTAGTGAACTCTATGCGCAATGAAATTATATCTTTAGGGTTAGTTTTTCTTATTGCAAAACCCAAGACTTTATATTTAGATAGATTCAGTTGTTTAAGATTCAGTGCAAACATTTCTTTTGTCGCTGGATCAAAATTAAAATTAATTTTAGCCGGGCCCTGATATAAAAATAACGCAGTCTCTCCGAATTGATTTTGTTGATGCGTGTTGGAATAAGTATAAAAACTGCCTGCTCCTAGAGCCATTACTAACCCGACGAGAAAGATTCTCTGAATCGTTTTAGGATAAGATCCGAATTTATGCTTTTTTTTCGAAGATTTTGAAGAGGCATCCAGATAAATATTCGCCAGATGCTCGTAAATTTCTTTTTTGTTCACTGTTACCTTCTTTTAATTTTATCCAAAGCTCATAATCATCAATCGAACATATTGTATAACATAAAACCCTATTCATGTCAAGGGTTTAAGCGTCTTAATTTGTGTTTCTTGGGTAATATGGAATACAACAATTTGTGTCATTATGACGATAAGATACAAGCGATTGTATACCGCCTGGCAGCATTAAGGAACTAATGGGCTTGTAAGATAACCGGGCGCCTGTTTATTGATAAGCTTATAAAAGTTGTTTAAATGCAGCCTATATAAACGATCAAATGAGCCATCCGGATCCTCCCCTGCCCACCAAAACCAATCGCTTCCTTCTAAAATGTGTATTTGTTTCCAGGCCAGGTCGCTTGGGTTATCTGTTTCTTTAATCGCTTTACGTGCCTCTGCCAGCCACTCCCAGGCTTTTACTTTGTAGGGATTGCCAATCCATTTCCCGAATTCTCCGTAAATCCATGAACCTGCACTTAAGCGTTTGATAATATTTTTAGACGGATTGATTTTTAAATATTCGTTGATGGTTGTAGTTTTTATGAAATCTGATTGGCTTATGCGTTGGTAAAATAATTCCAGGAAATCATGCCCGTCATTGCGGTAAAACTCCCAGGCGTTTTCTCCATCAAGGGCGATTGTCACCAGAATATCTTTACCTTTGAAAGCTCGGTTAATATTTTCTAAATGCATCATAAAATTATTAACCGCATCTTCTTCTTTCATCTGATGGTAAACAAAACCGATTAAATCTGAAAGATTGCGATCACGAAAAACAATATTTAAATCTCCGGCTTTTCTTTTTAATAAGTGCGGCTGATAAAGTAATTTGGTGTCGCGTTTTTTTAGTTTTAATGATTTAAATAAAATTGCTTCGTCTGTAACAATCCATTTTATCCCGGATTCAATGATGAAGGGTAGAATATGTTCGCTTACCCCCTCTTCTGATGGCCACATACCCAGTGGCGTGGTATCAAATCTTTGTTTGTAAAATTCTACCGCACTATCAATCTGATATTTGGCATCTAGCGGGTAATTAAACTGTTCTTTAGGCAAGTTAGTTTTTTTGTTTGCTTCTTTAGCAATATTGGTATCATAAAGCAAAGGTAATATTGGGTGGTAGTAAGGCGTTACGCTGATTTCAATTTGTTGTTGATTTTGCGCTAGTTTATAAGCCGGAATTATACCTTTTAATATTTCCAGTTGTTGATCTAAAACAATTTGTTTATCATCTTCTGAAAAAAATCTTTCTTTGTCTGCTACTTTTTTTAGTGCGGGCATGTTTTTCCTAAAAGCAGGGTCAATCCAATTAAGGTTAAAGCATACCTGAAGGTCAAGATAATCTGCTATGGTAAATTCCTGTCCGGTTTTTCTTTTAAGGTAAAGCTGGTAGTAACGTGGAGAAAATGCAATAACTTTATCGGGATTTATGGAAAAGAAGTTTTGCAGAATAAATTCTTTTTCGGTTTTAGTTAGTTGGCTAGCAGCTTTTTTAGACAAAAGGAAGAATTTATCGCTTACGCGGCCTTGATTATAGTCTTCAATTTGTTCAAATAAAGACGGCACGACATTAAAAGTAAGCTTCATTTTAGGAAACTTATCTAATATTTGCACCATATCCAGGTAGTCTTTGACTCCATGCAGCCTTACCCATGGTAAATCGCTTTCCTGGGTAAGCAGGTTTTTGTAATACGGTTGATGCATATGGTAGATAATGGCAAGGTTTAACATGGGGTTTATTATACTATAATCTTTAGTTTCCCGCTAACTGTTTTAGGAAGATGACTTACAAATTCAAATTCTTTAGGAACTTTGTATGATGCTAAATGCTGATAGCAAAATTTTCGTAAAATCTCAGGATTTAAGGTTTCCCGCGGGTTTTTAAGGACAATTTTAGCTATAGGTAATTGACCATATTCCTGATGCGCTTTTCCGTAAACCAGAGATTCTTTAATATATGGGTAGGTGTTTAATAGACTTTCTACCTCAAAGGGGAATATTTTCATTCCATTAAAATTGATTACTTGTTTAAGCCGGCCTAAAATAAATAAGAAACCATCCTTATCCAGGCGCCCTAAGTCTCCGGTATTAAACCAGCCGTTAAGCAAGGCTTTATCCCGGACTATCCAGGGGTAAAAATAAGCATCAAACATACCTTTGCCTTTAATGCAAATTTCTCCTATTCCTTGGGCATCTTTGTTCAATATTTTTATTTTATAATCAGGTAATATTTTGCCGACTGAGCCGCGTTTTGCATTCGCGCTGGAAGTATTAACAAAAGGTAGACCTATTTCAATGATTCCGTAGCTTTCTGCCAGCGGGAAACCAAATTTTTGGTTAAATTTTTCGGCGATTATTTTGGGCAGCTTGATTGCCGTAGAAATGGCCAATCTTACATTAGACAATGATTTTTTGGGGATATTTAAGCAGGTTAATAAATGGTAGTGTAGTGGTGAAGCATAAATAAAAGTAGCTGGATATTGATTTAAGTTCCGCAGTAGGTCTTGCGGGAAATTACGGCTGCTTAGAATAATGGTTGCCCCGCGGCGTAAAAATAAAAGTATAGTTACTACGAAATGAAAACTCATGGAGAGTACCCAGATAACTTGTTCGCCGGGTTTTATTTTTAAGCCCTGGTTTGCTGCGGTTGTTCTTTGGATTATGGATTTGTGCGAAAGTATGACTCCCTTATTTACCCCGGTAGTGCCGGATGAGAAACGGATAAATGCCGGGTTAATTTTATAGAACTCCGTAGCTACTTTGCCTTTTGCTGCTAATTTAGTAATCGAAATATTTTTTGTGATTGTTTGAGCGTTTTTTTGCGGATAACTGTCTTGTTGGAAGATAAGAAAGTTTACTTTTAGATTTTTGAGTAAAGTATCTATTTCATCTTGTGCTGAACCAAAAGGAATCGGGACGATTACTGCATAGAGTTTGAGTACTGCTAAGCTCATAACAATGTAGTCAATACTATCATCACAAAGTAGGGCAATACGCTTAAATCTGGTTATTCCCAACTTTTTTAGTTGTATACTAGTTTTATTTATAGCCTCTAGTAAGTGAGCATAAGTGATAACTTTATCACCATCAATTACTGCGTTGCGGTTTAAATGATTTTTAGTTTCCTGAGTAATTACGTTAACGATATTAATCATCTTTTTTAGGTAAGTAATCTCGATAAATTAATTGCAGTGAAATAATGTATTTTGTTCCTCGGATAATTGCGCGAATAAAATCCTTAACCGGTACTTTAATTTTGTTTACCCTTAAAGGATTGGCGCGTAATGATAATTCCGTTAAACGGGAAAAATGCCGGTAAAATTTTTTTAAAGGCAGGCGCGTAGGTAATATCGTATGCATGCAATCATAATAATAATATGGATCGCAAATAAATTTATCCATATTTTCGTTCCAGAATGTTGTTCCTGGTGACGGAGATAATACTGTAAAAGATACTTCTGCCGGACACAGCGCCAGTGTTTCTTTCTCCAGGCGCCTAAAATCCGCTTCACTAAAATCCGGATGTACGATAAAAGCCGCATGTAGAGTAATCCCCAGCTCTTTTAAAATAGCAATAGCCTTACGGTTAGTTTCTACCGGCAAGCGTTTTTTATATTCCAGTAATTTTGCTTCGTCCATGCTTTCTAGGCCAACATAAACTGTACTTAGGCCTGCTTGTTTCCAAAGTTTAAAAATCTCCGGGTGTTTTACAATGGTATCACTTCTTGCCCAGCTGATGTATTTTTTTTTGATTCCCCGTTTAAGTAATAATTCAGCAATTTGCTGGCAGCGTTGATTATTCAGGAACATTTCATCATCTAAAAAGTAGATGTATTCTTCTTTTAGCGATGCTATTTCATTTACTACATCGATCGGCTGGCGTTGTAAATATTTACGGTGCATCAAGTGATGAATGATGCAAAAAGAGCAGGAAAATGCGCAACCGATAGACGTGCGCATACTAGCGACTTGCGGAAAAAGTGTTTTTAATCGACCGGAGTCGCTGGAGGTCCAGATACAGAAATAACGCGAGCGATCAATTAGGTCTCTGCGGGGTAAAGGAATTTTATCTACTTGCGGGTAAGCCGGTGGTTCGGTTTTTGCCTTTATCATAAATTCCGGATCTTGAGTAGTAAGTGCCACATCGTCATAAAATAAAGGCTCTCCCTGCTTATAACGCCGGACTATTTCTTTCAAAACCAGGCCTCCTTCGCCGCGCACAACAATATCAATCCGGCTTTTGTAAAAATCTTCAGGTAAAAGCGTGGCATGTATGCCGCCAACAACAGTAATAATATTCGGGTTTATGGTTTTAGTAATTTCAGCCAGCTTTTTAATCGCTGAAATATTAGTGCTGTATCCGGTAAAACCCACTAAATCCGGCTGCCAGAGTTTTGTGGTTTTTTCAAAAGTAGTGAACTGGTCTTTTTTTACTAGACCTAGATCCAGGATTTTAATCTCCTCTTCCTGCTCCAGGCCACCAGCGACAATTTCCAGCTCCAAAGGTTCAAGATGTAAAAAACCTTCTTGAAGCCTGATGGGTACCAGAAGCTGGGCATGAGGTTTAACTAATAGTATGCGCATGGTTTATAACTTGCGGTTTAAAATTATTCCTAATTTTTAAAAAAGCCGGTAGATTCATCATAATTCGGTGTACGCTGTGCGGAGACTGAAAACACAATAAAGCAAATTTGCTAATCCAGTTTTTACCGGTGTAGAAACTTCTAATGTTTTGTTTATATAAATTATCTAATTGTTCTTTGGATCTTATTCCTTTAGGAACAAAGACAAAATTCAGGCAGTTCATTAAATTCCATTTTTCTTCAAAAGCGCCCTCTTGTCGGATATTTTGGTAAATAGGTGAGCCTGGGAATGGAGTGAATTTAGTCAGATTCATATCATCTAGCTTTAATTTATCAATAAAATCGGTAGTCATCTGAATGGTTTTTTCAGTTTCTCCAGGTAGTCCCATCATAAAAAGACCTTTTGCCCGTAATCCTGCTTTTTGAATTTTCTCAACTGCGGTTTTCATGCTTAAGAAATCAACTTGAGTTTTATGCCTGGCTAAAATTTGCGGTGAACCGGATTCAATACCTAGGCTAATCATCCAGCATCCCGCGGATTTAAGTAATTTAAGTAACTCTTCGTCTAGGTGGCCGATGTGCGAAGCGCAATTAAAAGTCATGCCCAATGGTTTTTCTTTAAGCAGTTGGCAGAGTTTTACAATTCGTGCCCGGTTAAAAGTAAACAGGTCATCATAAAAAAAGATATGTTTAACTCTAAAATCATTCTTAAGAAATTTCATTTGTGCATAAAGATACTGCGCGGAGTTAAAACGAAAACTCTGTCGGTACACCGAACGGTCACAGTAAGAGCATTGATATGGGCATCCGCGGCTGGAGATAATTGTGGCCACTGGAAACTTAGGGTAATTAAATAAGGCTCCGGCAAAGCGTTTAGGGAAGCCTTCTAACGCCTGGTAAGCTGGAAATGGTAGTTTGTCCAATTCACATAAATCCGTGCGTAAATCATTTTCGCAGATACCTGAATCACTGCGAAAAACTAAACCTTGGATATCCTGGGGTGATTTACCGGCTGCTAAATCCGCTAAGGCCTTTTCCCCCTCTCCTACTATGACAAAATCAATGGCGCTAAACTTCTGGAGTATCTTCCCGTGTAAGGCAGAAACATGGACACCTCCAAAAACTCAAAAAGTAGGCATTCATAAAACTGGAAGTTACTGCGGTAAAACCCACAAGCGCTGGTTCGAATGTATTAATTTCATGTATAACTTCTGCGCAATTAACAGCATTTAGCGGGTTTTGGCAGTCATGTACTTTTACTTGATGTCCGGCTTCTAAAAGATAAGCGGCTAGCGATAGTATCCCGATTGGAGCCATGCGGATGGCAATACGGGTATAATCGGGTATTCCTTCTATCCAATTTGAGCCAATGGGATTAACTAAGAGTATTTTCATTTACCTTTTGTTTTAGCCATCTCGTAGGCTTGTTTTCCTGCTGCTTCTCCAAGATAAATGCAGGTTCCCGTTACCCGGCTAGAAGCTAGGGCTCTGGGATCAGCAGAAATACATTTGCCTGTGGCGAAAAGGTTAGTAATATTTTTAGATTTAAGGCAGTTTAAGGGGATTTGATAAAATTTATTGGATTTTAAATATTTAATCTGTTGGCCGTATTTTTGATGCCAAAATTCAATTGGCCAATAACCTTTGGCTGCTGGATTAGGGAATCTTGCGAAGCTTAAAACCTCTTTTTCAGTTAAGGTGTGTTTTCCGTACAAACGTAAGCCTTCACGTTCATGAATGGTTGAAGAAATTCGATGAATGCGGGATTTTTTGAATTCGGGTAAAGTTTTACGCAAAAAATTATAAATTAAATAAGCATATTTTTCGGCTTTTTGTGTTTTACCAGAAGCGTTCTTCGGAAAAAGATTTAATTTAAGCGTTCCTGAGTCATTGGTTTGTCCATAAATGAAGTTGGTAAACTTAAAATAAGACGGCAGTTTTTTTTGTTTTACTGCGCTAGCTAAATAATAAGGTACTTTGATTGCTAATAATTTCGTTTCATCCGTTAAGCCACGGACCTGAAAAGTAAAGCCTGACAGTTGTCTTGATTTTAAGGGAGCAATTTTAGATTGCGCTTGGCTTAATTTAATTATTGAGCCATTTCCCGTAGCGTCAATTATTGCCTTGGGACTAAACTCTAAGTTGAGCAGCCTTTGTGGTGCTCTTACAGAAATAATTAAATTATTTTTTTTATCAACTTTGTTTGCTGTGCAGTTATAGAATACCTTAAGGTTTTTTTCTTTTTGCAGTAGTTTGCGCAGGAGTAATTATAAATTTCTAGGATTACAAGCAAATGCTGAAAGTTTTCCTATGTGGATAAATCTGTTCCAGGGGTTAATTTTTTGTAAGTTTGAGATTATTTCTTGAGCGATTCCGGTATTTTTCGGGTACAGCCCACAGATATGGGCGTGTTGACAATCTAGCGCTATTCCTCCCGGGAAATTATTCTTTTCGATTAGGATGGTTTTGGCTCCACAGCGGCTGGCAGAGATAGCTGCTGCTACTCCGGATATGCCAGCACCAGCCACTAGTATATCACAAGCTAATTGCTTATTCTTCATTGCCGAGTGCCTCAAGGCTTTTGGCTATTTGATCTATCTGCACATCATTTAAGATGCTATCAAAGTATGAAAGTGTGATGTTAAACTGGTTTTTAAATTGATTGAAGAAAATCCCGATTCCCGGCGGTTTAGGAGTTCGGGGTAAATGAAAAATATTCTGGACTTCTTCCTGCATGAATTTATCCTGTTGGTAAGCGTTGTTTAAGTAGGAAAAGGAAAATGAAGCGAAATGTTTCTTAATCATTAATTTTAGGAAGAAATTTACCATCGGCAATGAGGCGATGCGCATAAGAAAACTGGCATTAACGATGGCTTCAGGAACTTTGTTTTTTACTTGTTCGTACATCTGGTTTTTGATTTCTGCTAAAAGCCAGGCAAGGTCGTTTATTCTGTCAGTTTCAATTTTAAAAAAGAAAAAAGAAAAATGGTTAAAAAGCGTTTCTTTTTGCGCATTTTCTTTAGTCCGGGTGTCTATGGGTACAGGTATAATATAAGTTGAACCGGGAATATTTTTTTCCTGAAAAATTTGATGCATTATCTGTATTGTTCTGGCTAAGGCGTAAGGCATAAACATAAGATATCCAGCGTGGGAATAGGCGATATTACTTAGGCGTTTTGATTGTTCGCAGGTTAAATGGATAACCCGAAATTTACAGGGTTCTTGCTTGGGAGCAAATGGCAATGCCCGGGGCGGTTCATTAGTTAGGTTTAATAAAAATCTGTTGATTTGCTTTCCGGCAAGGAGTTTTTCTATCCAATTGTTTAAATGCGATGGGCAGGTATGAGAAATCTGTGGGGGTTTTTTGTTCTCATAGAATTGCTGAAAGAGATGTAGGAAGGCCTCTGCGCCTTTGGCATCCAGAAGGCGATGATCAAAGGTCATGCCTAAAAAAGTTCTACTGTTAGTTTGTACCAGAGTAAAAATTAGGTGTTCTCTTTTATTATGAAAAGCCGCGTTGACTTGTGCGGCTAAAGGCAGCAGGTATTCAGAATCGTCATTTTTAGGTTTTATACTTTTTATCCATACCGGCAGCGCTTTTTTAGCTGAAAGTACTTTCCAATAAGGGCACAAGTTTATTGCGCGGCTGGGAAAACCATTGAGCAGCGGGAATTTTTTAATAAAGGTATTTAAGAGTCCTTCTAATGAAGTATACCCAGGGGCCTTTTTTAGTTCTAGAATAACTTCAGAGTGATTTCCTATTCCGGATTGGGTTTTACTTATGTAGTCTAATGAATTAACTATCCAATCAATACCGGTTAAATATCGTTTCACCCCGTTAGAAACCTCCGAAATCCCGTAGAAACCTTTAAATAATCCATAAAATTGTTTCTAACGGGGTTCATGCTATTGCCCGTTGATACGTTTGGCCAGCGAATGAACAGTTTTAAAATCTTCTCCGGTTAAGCCGGATTCCATAAGTTTAATCTTGAATTCCTTTTCGATGAAAACCAGAAGCTCTACAAAACTCAAAGAATCTACTCCTAAAGAGTGTAGTGGAGCTTCCGGTTTTATCTTTGTGCTATCCATAGAAAGGATAGCGGCGATTTGACGAATTAGTTTTTCTTCAATTTGTCTTAAGCTTGAATCCATTTTTAAGCAATTTTAGTTCCGCATTTAGGGCAGAATGATATGCCTTTTTCTATTTCTCTGCCGCAGCCGGAACATTTTGGCGCGGTCTCTTCTACTACAGAATCATCTAAAACTGGTTCTTTTAAGACTACTTTTATTTTACCGACAAACAGGTCGGTAATCTTATCCATGTTTGAGAAAAGTAAAATTCCCAATCTTACTAATATCAGCAGGCTGATAATTAGAAAGCCGATATTATAGTTGTCAATATCATGGCGTCTAAAAATATGTTTAGCCATATGATAAAATATCTTGTAGGCAATAATTGATGTGCTTAAGATTACTATCCATTTGCCGATTGCCATGGCTTTAGGGAAATTCACTAATTCGTAATGCTTATCCAGATACAATCCAAATTGCATTAAAAATACCAGGATAACCGCATTTGCCGCTCCGATTACTACATCTAGCACGGTTAAACCGGTATTAAAGAATTCTGTCTCATCAAAAACTGTAATTTTAGAGATAAGGAACCTAAACAGGAACATTACGCCTAGGATTATGCATAATTTTACTATGCGCATTCCCAGATCATTAATCAGGCTTTCGCTTTTGTTCATGATCTTGCCTCCTTAGTTTTATCTGCCGTCTTATGACAGATTGGTTAAAAATTTTTCATTTCCAACTGAATGATTAACTCTTCTTGGTAACAATTATACCTTAAACATTTAATTTTGTGAACAGATAAAGTTTCGTTTTTGGTTAAAATGTTAAAGTTGTGCGGATTCTCTTTAATCGGGCAAGCGTAGAGTTTTTGGTTTTTGAGCATTAAGGCTCCTGCGGCACAGCTAAAACTGCTTAAAGTAAGCATACTGCCAAAGATTGGCGCATAAGAAGTAAATAGCCCCTTATTTTTCGCTAATCTACTGTAAAGCCTTTCATCTCCGCACATGCCATCGCTATCTAAGATATATAAATCAGGATCATTTTTTTTGTTGTTTGAAGGCATAGCGGATATTGAACCGTATTTATTATATTTTTCATTATCCGCAACAAGAAAAAAAGTACTCCCCTCTCCCGGAATAGATTCCGGTTCTTTTGCGCAATTAAAGGGTTTGATTTTGCCGTCTAAAGCAGGTTTTAATTTTCGACTGCAAATATACTCCATTACCTTACCAATTTGATCTGCGCTACCCACTAGAATATATTCACACCTTTTTTCTTTTAACCAAGATTCTGCCAGTATGATTGCCTGATGAAAAGAATCAGCAAATTGAGTCATGGTTAATGTCGGGCCGCGGGATTGTAGATTTAAAGCGATATAAGAAGCTGCGGCGTTATGCACGGAATGAGAAAATAGGGTCGGGGAAACTCCGGCATCGCCGTAAGTTAAGATGTCGTCTAGAAAGCCAAAGGTAGTTACATGCGGGCCAAAGGCAGTAGTTAGAATGACTCCCAGCTTCTCTTTGCTTTGCTCCGGAATACCGCTATCCATTAAGGCATCAAAAGCCGCTATGGTTGCCATTTTGGTTAAGTTATCGGCACGGCGGGCTTCTTTAAGTACTTGTTTGTCCGTGATTGTTTCTGCGGGAACTTGATAAGCTGGGGCAGGTTTAACCCAGCCTTCAATTAAGGCCTTTTCCAGGTTAACTAACCCGCGGCCACGATTAAAAACTATACCAATACCAGCAATATACATTTTAACTCCTAAAGATCACTAGCGCTGAGTTATTCCCACCAAAAGCCAGCGATGTTGATATTGCAAAATCACCGCTAATTTGTGTTTTTTGGTTAACCGGAGCAACGCCAATTTCCGGATCTAGATTTTGAAAACCCGAACTAGCTGGGATCCAGCCATCGCGTAATGCTAAACAGGTGAAGACTGCCTCTAGCCCTCCAGCTGCACCTAAGGTATGGCCGGTAAAACCTTTGGTAGAAAGGAATTTAATTTTTGGGCCAAATACCCTGGCCAAAGTTTTGCCTTCTACCAAATCATTATCTCTGGTAGCAGTGCCATGAGCATTCACAAAAGCAACATCATTAGGTTGAATATTTGCTTCTTTTAAAGCGCGTTCTAAAGCTTGTTCTAGGCCGCTGCCATCAGGTCGCGGAGCAGTTAAATGATAGGCGTCGGCGGCTAAGCCATAACCTTTAAGAAATAGTGATGTTTTTCTTCCTCTGTTACGGCAGATAGTTTCTTTCTCGAGGATAATAATTCCTGCTCCTTCTCCTAAGTTTAAACCGCAGCGGTCACGGTCAAACGGAGCACACAAATTTTTACTGACTACGCTTAAAGAACCAAATCCATCCAGAGGAACACGGTTTAATTCATCTGCGCCTCCAGCAATTACTAAGTCGCAGCAATCGTTGCGCAGCCAAGATAGTCCTACACCTATTGCGTCTGTTCCTGATGAACAGGCGTTAACAATCGTGGTGCAAAAGTTTGTATGAATTTTTAAATATTGGCTTAAAGATTGAGCCAGATTGCTTTTTAGGAAGCGGTCGACTGAATTCATTGGGGCGTTTCCCTGGGTGCGGTATTGATGGTAGAAATCCGTGTCATTTAATTGGCTGGCAACTGTGGTGCCCAGGCATATACCTAAGCGTAAATTTCCAAATCCGTTTCCAAATCCGGCGTCCCGGATTGCCTGATTAGCGGCAACAAAGGTTAGATTTAGGGAACGCATGGCGGCAGGGTCAGCAAGAGTAAAATCTTTAACTTGGAAAGCGGGGTAATTAAGACCGGTTTTAAAGAGGGTTATTGGGCCGCTATTTCGCTTGCCCAAAGTAAAGTTGTCTAGTGTTTCCTGGATATTGTTTCCGGCGGCAGAAATTGCGCCTAATCCGGTTATAGCAACATCTGTAGCAGGCATAGATTATTTACTTTTTTTGATTTTCGTAAATATAATTTGCTAAAGTATCAATGGAATAAAAAATTTTCCTTCCCTGGCTCATGTCTTTTACTTCTATTCCAAAATTACGCTGTAGTAAAACTACGATTTCCACCGCGTCCAGGGAGTCTAAACCTAAGCCTTCACCAAATAGAATTTCATCATCCTTAATTTTTTCAGGGATAACATCTTCCAGTGAAAGGTGGCTAACCAGAAGCTCCTTTAATTTCTTACGGATTGTTTTTAGTTCTTGCTCCTTGCTGTCTGCCATACATCCCTCCTGTTGTTAAATATGTGCCGCAAAAATTCATCAATTTTTATTCCACACATCATGGAATAAAAAGCATTGGTATGGGTATTTTTCTACATACTGGTTTAGAATATCCGTAAATTGCTGCACGTAAACTTGCAATTGTGTGCGCTTATCTTTATTACCATTATAGCGCGGATATAAAATATGTGAAACATCGACAATATATTTGTTCCCGCTAAGCTTTGCAGATAATAATACCACAATTGGGCAATTACTGCTAGCAGCTAAACTAAAAGCGCCGAAAGGAAAATAAGCTTTATCTTTTAAAAATTCAATCTCTAGGGTTTCGAATCCATATTTGCGATCACCCATAATTGAAACAATGCTACCCTCTTTTAAAACCTGCATTGCTTCTACTACTCCCCCTAAGTAGCTTTCCGGAGAAATAATTTTAATAAAATTATCTTGAGCATCAATATTGAGAGATTCTTTTACTGCCGTATTATCCTCGGGTCGCATTATTAAGTATACTGGCTTAGCCATCTTTTTTAAAGTAGTCAAGGCGATTTGCCAGTTGCCCATATGGGCAGTTAAAAGTATAAATCCCTTTTCTTTATCCGCTAGCAAACTGTTGAGTTGATCAAAACCTTTTAGTTGGATATCAAACAAGTTTTTTCCTGAGATCATGGCGCTACGGTCAATCAGTTGTTTACCTTGACTGATGAATAAGCGGTAAACTTCGAAACGTTGTTTTAAAAAGTTAGCGCTTGGAAATCTTCTACGGATATAACTTAGCGCGTTTAAAACAGCACTGTAATCAAAAAGCAGGTAGTGTAAGCATACTAAATATAATAAAGCGTAGGCCCCTGGTAATCCTGAAAGTTTTAAGAGGGTTTCGAAAAACCAAAATCCTATCCGGTTACCCCTCTTTTTTGTATTTATCTTATTATTGGTAAATTTCTGCATGTTTAATCATTCTTCTTTGTATGGAGTAAGCAGTGAAATAGGTAATCAGGCTTATAACTAATGCTAGTAAAGGCGCCAGGATCAATGAGCCTAAAAACCATTCCCAAATTCTTTCAGGAATGCTGCCAAAGGTTACTTGCCAGCTGATATCCGTAAGCCAGCGGCGATAAAGCATGAAGTGCCCTAATTCAATACAGGCAACCGGCACAAAAGGCGGCATGCATAAGTTTTGAATACTAAGCGCCATAATTTTATTTAAGTGTAATCTACTGGTAACATAAAGAATTGCCAGCATGTGTATTGAAACTAAAGGTAAAACTCCTAAAAGTATGCCGACTCCGGCAGATATAGCCAATCCCAGCGGGGTGGCATTTTCTTTAAGTAAAGTTTTAATTAGTTTTACAGGATGAATAAAGATATTCATTGGAATATGTGTTTTTTCCGGGCGCACTAATTTAGGGTAAGGTATGGGCATAAGCCTGCGCCCCAGCAGGCGGATATGCATTAAGCTAATACGCAGGTTATCGATAAAAGGATGAAAGCTGCTAATTCTTAAATGCGGTTTGGGATAAAAGACCCGGATTGACACTTCCCTTATCTTTAATCCTGACCAGCAGGCGCGGGTTAGGATTTCTGTTTCGAAATCATAATAATTTCCGCTGGTTTTAATTTGGTTTAAATATTTTACCGGATAACAGCGGAATCCGCTTTGAGTATCGTTGATTACTACGCCGGTTTCCAGCCGCAGCCAGAAGTTTGAAAATGCCCGGCCGAATTGACTTTTTTCAGGAATACTTTTTTGTTGGAAATTACGACAACCAATGATAATCGATGTATCACTATCTTTAAGTAACGAAATAAATTTATTAAGGTCTTCAGGGTAATGCTGGCCGTCAGCATCAATGGTGATCATAAATTTTCCGTTCTGTTTTAGAATAAAATCTAAAGCTGTGCGGATTGCTCGGCCTTTGCCCAGGTTTTTAGTGTGTGTTAAAACCTGGATATTTGTATCCTGGAATAGTTCTTTAATATTTATATTGGTGGATCCGTCATCTACTATTAGTATGTGCTCGAGAAATTTACGGCAACCCAAAGCTATTTGCCTAATTGTATTTTTATTGTTAAAGGTAGGGATTACGCACCAGATATCTGAATTAAGCAGAAGGTTATTTTTGGGCATTTTGTTTTTTACGGTTACGTTTAGCATTTCCCGGAATAAGCATCTCCCAGAGTGAACCGGAGTAGCCTAATTTATGCAAAAATGCCAGGCTGCTATCAAGGGCATCCGGTGGAAAAACGCAATTGCGGATTCCCTTGAAAGCTTCTGTTAAGGTAACTTCCAGCCATTTTCTGTCTATGCCGGGAGCAACATAATAGACCGGCTCAAGTAAATTTTGCCCGGGTTTAACCATTCCTTCTTTAACCGCTAATTTTTCCAATGGTGTGCCCGGTAAGATGCGTATCCCCATAAAAATAAAAGATGCGGTTTTGGGCAAATTTTTAATATTATTTATACCCTCTATTACCGTATCTTGAGTTTCTCCGGGGCAACCGAACATAAAATAATGTGCGGTTGCGATGTTATACTTAGCAAAAAGTGCGTTACATTCAATAATATCCTTAAATAAAAATGATTTCCCTAATTGTTTAAGCGTGATATCGGTTGGTGCATCTGCTCCGATTTCTGCGGCTTTTAACCCAGTCTCCTGCATTAATCTCAGCGCGTAATCAGTCAAACCTCCCGGTTTAAAAAAGGCCGACCAGGGAATATTAATTTTTCTTTTTTTCATTTCCTCAAGTATTTTAATATAGTTGCCAGCTTCATCGTTGAATACTGAGTCAGTAAAAAATATATATTTTGCTCCGAAATTGGTAGTTAGATTTTGAATGTCATCAACTACTGCCTGAGTATCGCGGGTACGAATATCTGGGCCTTCTAATATCGGATAAGAACAATATACACACTTATGCACGCATCCGCGTTTAGTTTGAACGCTGGCAACATTACCGCTTTGTAGGTAATATTGCATGATGCCGGCATCATAGCAGGCCGAAGGAATTTGTTTTGAGGTTAGTTTGAGTGTAGAACGAATGATTTTCTTTTTGGGGTAGGACCCAGAAGCAGCTTGGTTAACAAATTCAACGATTAAAGATTCTCCTTCTCCCATTATCCCATAATCTGCGCCGACTTTGTTTAAAATTTCCTCTGGCATAATAGAAAAACCTGAGCCGCCTAAAATAATCTCTGCCGGACTCACTTGACGAATTTGGGTTACAATATTTCCAACCGTATCGATATAGCGTTGTTCATTAAGCAGGTTAACGTTATCAATATTACGGATAGATATCCCGATAATTTCAGGTTGGAATTCTTTAAGTGCGCTGGTTAGGTTTTCCATTGAACGTCCTGCAGCCAGAAAATCAAACTGTTGCACAAGGTGCCCGGCATTTTTGAGGCTGGCGGCGATCATGCTTAAGCCCAGCGGGTAAACTGAATAAGGGGTACTGGCAATATTTGATGAGATTAAAAAAACTTTCATGGTTGTTTCTTCCCCCACTTAGAACGGTCTCTTAGCGCTGGGCCCGCATATGTACCGTCTGACTTCTCTTTTTCGATTACTTTTAAGTAGAGTTTAGCCATTTTAACCTCTTTACTATAATCTGAATAAAAAGTTTTCCAGGCGTATTCATACATCTCTTGCAAAGAATCTACGCTCATTTTTGCCGGCTTAAAGACTACTTCTCCTCCGGTATAATTAACCCAGTTGTTATGTAGTATACGGCCATCTTTTTCTAACTGATTTCTGATTGGGGTGTGGGCAAAAGGCGTGAGAATCGTGAATTCTGCCAAATCTAATTTTATCTCTAGGAGAAAATCAACTAAGCGTTTAATATAATCTTCATCATGGTTATCCATACCCAGGATGATTGTACCTTCAACTCCGATTCCCCGATCCTGCAAGCGTTTTACTTTTTTGCGAATATGTTCGGAAGTATCTACTACTGCCTGATAAACATACCAGCATCCGGCTTTGACGGCCAGATCCAGGATTTCATCATTATCTTTAATCGGGTGAGATACCCATTTTTTCTTTAGTGGCGTAATTGCCTTAAAGAGTTCTTTTTCCCATTCATCATCCTGAGATAAAGAGTTATCTACAATAAACAGCCGGTTATTCTGAATACTCGCTAATTCTTTGACTACTAAATCAATCGGGCGCGGCCGGAATTTACATCCTCCTAAATATGGGGTGCAGCAGGGAAAACAATTAAAGCGGCATCCCCGCGAGGCATGCACTAGATCCACCATTTGTACTCCGCGGAAATTATAGAGCGGGCGTTTTAAAATATCTCTGCGGGCAGTGCCGATTAAATTTGTATCCGGGAAGTCGTTTAAATAATTATAAACTTTTTTTAATTTACCGTTATTAAAGTCTGTGATTACTTCTCCTATCCTGCCTTCGGCTTCTCCTAGGAATATGCTATCGGCGTGCGCAGTAGTTTCTTCATGGTGTAACATGGTGGCGATTCCGCCGAAAAGAACCTTTTTGCCATGTTGCCGGTAATAATCAGCAATCTCCCAGGCGCGGGGCATTTGACAGGTAAGCATCACTGATAAACAGATCAAATCCGCCGGTTCATTAAAGTCTAAGGGTTCAACATTTTCGTCGCAAAAAGAAAGCTGGATGCTAGGCGGTATAGTTGCGGCAAAGCAAACCGGCCCATGCGGAGGCAGGTTAAATTCAGGTTGATTTTTTAATTTTGGCCATTTTGGATAAATAAGTTTTATTTTCATTTAGGTTAATGCAATACCCGGCATATTGTTTTTTGAGGGTTAGCGTTGACTAAAATTATAGTTTTAGTTGATTCAACTTTAAGCATATCGCAAGCACACTTTAGCGATTCTCGTTCAATATTTTCTTCAAATCCTAAGTATAAAAGTTTTCCGGTTAAGCCAAAATGTATAGCGGCTTCAGCTAAAGGGCTTGAGGGTAAAGTATAAATAAAAAGATTCCCCCGCGCCAGAGTCCTTCCGTTAGCAATATAGTCATCAAAAAAAGCTAGATTTGCCTCCAGCGCACCATTGGAATTTGTACCAACCAAGCCTATATTTTGTTTTTTACCTTGAGCATAAGTTATTTTAGCGTCAAACAATGCCAAAGCAATACTGATTGTCGTCAGTTTAGACAGCGTATCAAAGCGTAAAAAATTTGCTATCGGATATTTGATTATTTTTGGCTGTAGGCAACTGTATAAAGATTTTAGGTCAGCGAAATTTTGCTGTATCTTCTTTTTTTGGCAGCCGTATTTATCTTGTGTGATCCAGCCTGTTCCTTTAATCATCATTTAATAATGCCTATATTTTAACAATTGTCCGGTAGACAGTTTAATTTATCATTAGCTTGAGAAATGTAATCCTTAACTGCCAGTTCCATTACTTTTTTCCAATTTGCGCTGCTAGCTACTTGATAGTGGTTACGTCCGGTTCCTGTAATAACCAGTTTTTTAGAGGTGGAAGCTAGGGTAATTACAGTTTCAACCTCTGAATCCATTTTCATGCTCCAGCCGCCTCCCATATTTATCCAACTCCAGAATTTATTAATTGCCACATCCAAGATAATTGCGTTTTCTTTAGCGTAGGCTCTGGAGTCAGTTACTTCGTAGCCTAATGAATTAAGTGAGCTTTTGATTGCTTCATAAACCACTGTTTCTATTTTTTGGTCTTCACTTAAGAAGACGTTTCCTAATGCTTTACCATAACCGTTACGCTGCCGGCCAATGGTACGGCATTGGATCTGCGGATTCCCAATATTCTTTTTGGAACCAAATGATGGGATATCTGCGCTGCGCGGCCGCACCTGAAACTCACGATTATCCTGGATACTGCGTATATAAACCTGTATTCCGTTAGGTTTAACCATGGAATTCTGCGGTACATCGATTTTAAAGCCTCGGCTGCTGATACATCCAGTTAGTAGAAATATAACTGTACTAAGTGATAGCGCTTTAATAATTTTAGTCATTTTTCTCCTTTGATTAATTCCCCAGTTTCTCGGTTACGACTTTTGCCATATTTTGATTTAGCTTACGCGCAGCAGTTATCCATTCCCTGCCGGAATATGTTGAATCATCTTTAGTTAAAATTGCATTTGTGCCATTTGCAGAAAGTTCATAATGAACTTTAAGTGTTACACCACCTGCGCCAAAACCCACGACTATGCGAGCAGCTTTGCTCCCGGGCCGGTATTCGATTATTTTTACGGTCAACAGATAAGTATTTGGTTTAGGTATAAATTCTTTACGATTTTCGATAAGTTTAGCTTGGTAACCATCTTTTGAATAACGGCCAAATACTCTTACCAGGTCATTATCCATCCAATCGGACAATGACATTTGAGATTTAGCCTGGCGTTCGCTCAGGGTGGAATTTACGCCGTTATCAAATAGGACAAAGATAGTTGTTTGAGTATCTTTTTCACTAGCTAATACTGGGTAAGTAAAACTAATAATAGATGCTATAGCTAAAAATGCGGTTATCATAATTGATGGCCTATTCATTATTCCTCCTTAGTCTAGATTTTTTAAAATCAAAACAGCATTTACTCCGCCGAATCCGCAATTATTTAACATGACGATTTGTTTTTTTAATTTTTTCGCTAAAGGGCTGACCCAACCTAGGGCTTGTTCGTCAATATCTTTTAAGCCCACGGTTGAAGGGATAATTTTTGTTTGTTGTACTTTTAAAGCGACAATTGTTTCAATTAACCCTGCTGCGCCTAAAGTGTGCCCGGTGCCTCCCTTTATTGAATAAACCGGAATGGGTTTATTTTTAAATATATTTTTAAAAGCTGATAATTCCATGGAGTCATTATATAGGGTTCCGGTGCCATGGCTAGATATGCAGCCGATTTGGTTTAAAAGTACATTTGCTTTTTTTAATGCACTTGTAATTGCTTGAGATAAACCTTCTCCATTACGCGATGGTCCGGTCATGTGATTAGCATCACAACTTAATCCCCACCCGGCAATCTGAGCTAAGGTGTTTCTTCTTTCTTTTTTTGCCCGGGCCTGGCTCATTAAGAGAATAAAACCGGCAGCTTCCCCCAAAGATAGACCGCTGCGATTTTTGTCGAAAGGCTTAGCTGTATCTTTATCTAAAGCCATTAATGAGGAAAATCCGCTAAAAACAAATTCACTTACTGCATCAGCGGCAACTACTAAAATGCAGTCTTTTTGGCCGCTTTCAATGATCCTGGCGGCCTCAGCAAGCGCGGTGCTGGAAGATGCACAAGCGCAGGAAACAATTATTCCTTTTTCCTTGGTTTTTATCAGGTGTATTACTTTTTTTAAAAAATTGGTTAATTTACTATCTTTTGAACTACCCAATTGTTTAATTACAGCTTTTTCCAACAGGTCAATTTCTCCTACGGTAGTTGCCAAAATCAGAAAGGCATCTTGAGGAATAGTATTTAAATTTTTAGTAAAAATTATCTTTAACATTTGCATGACCAGAGAATCCTGGTTTGATGGGTTTAATTCTGGGATTATAGCGGCATTATGGCAAAGGCAAGATTGTGTGGGAATGCGTTCTAATCTATCTACGCGGGTTTTCCTGGATAAAATTCCATCCCAAAGCGGCTGACTGCCTATTCCATAGGCAGTGATTAAATCGTAATCAGTAATTACTGCTTTTATTTTAGACATTTAAACTTGCCTTTTTTCCAATTCTTGCGCAATTTTTCCAGAATTTCAGGAGATACAATATATGGCTGGTTAGTTTTACCGTCTAGCCTCGTGTAGAGATAGCACCATCTTTTTTTATTACTGTATATTCGATATGCAATTTAGCCCCTTCACTCCAAATATAGGAAGCTTGAATAGTAAATTCTTCATCTAAATAAAGCGGCTGGTAATAATCAATATGGAATTTTACTATCGGGGCGCGTAGATTTGTTTTAAAGAAATCCTTGAAGGATAAACCGTAGCGCCTTCCCAGTTCAGTTTGAGCTTGTTCAAAATAAATCGCATATTGGCCATACCAAACGATTCCCATGATATCCACTTCGTTAAAGCTCACTCTCCTGTTGATTTTAAAAATTAATGGTTCAGGAGCGGCCGGGATTTTTTTAAAATAACTTTCTTCCTTTACGCGCATCTTTATTTCTCCTTTACTAGGGCTCAATGATCTTTATTTTTAATTGCAGTTCCGCTATTTTTTTATCTTCACAGCTTACTTTTACGATAACCGTTGATTCGGAATTGCTTTTTGGCTGTTCCTCCAAATTAAAGACTAATTCTTGATTAAAGGTTACCGGAGAAAAAAATTTAGCCAGAATAATTTCGGTTAATCTTACATTTTTTTGTTTGCGTTCTTCAAGTATGAGTATCGCTGCCTGGATCTTACAGACTCCGGGTAAGATGGGTTTATTCGGAAAATGCCCTTTAAAGCCGGAAAATTTTTTAGCAAAAATAAAACGTGCTAATGTTTTAAAATCATTAATCTGTTCCATTGATTGCAGGCTGTCTTTAATCTCTTGTTTTAATTTACTCATTTAAAGTACCTCTTTTAAACGTATGATTAGGTTATAGCCAAAACGGTGATGTTTTAACATCAACCCTGAGGGGTAAAGGCTGCCTTTATTTGCCTGGAATTTATAATAATAAACCGACCAGAGATTGCGTTTTTTTTCGTAATAATGTTTTTCGATAAGCAGGTGATCTTTTCCGCCAAAAACGTATTTCATAATACCTGAACCCATTGGCTGGATAAAAATAATTTTGTATTTTTGTTTTTCTGTTTTTGCTTCCGTCTGCGGAAGCAAATCAAAATAAATCCTGCGGATATCTTCTCCTACTGCCTGGGGTAGGTCTCCTCTTTGCAACAACTCCCTTAAAACAAAATTAGAGGTTATTTCATTACGGTTACCGGTTAATTCAAATAATTTAATTCCCACCGGATTCATACAGGAAACCTGGAAAGTATCGTTAGTTAAATCCAAGTAAGTGTAGCCTAACGCTGAAAAATTTCGCCATTTATATTGAAAAACGATACTATTGATTACCGCAAGTTTTTGCGCTAATGATACTTTAAATTCCTGACGCAGTTGCTCCGGACTGATATTATCTAAAGCAACATAATCAATATTCTTAAAAGGTATCGAGGTACATCCGGCACAGCCTAAAAATAAACAAAGTAAAAGTAGGAATTTAAATCGGTACATCTTTTTTATCCTTCCATAACCGATATGCTACGGGAATAATTATCATACTGCATAAATATCCTATTAAAACCCCGGTGGTCAGGGTTAAACCGATGGAAAACAAAATTGGATGTTGCGCAAATAAAAGTACAGCTGTACCAATTATAGTAGTAATTGATGCCAAGGTAACCGCCGGTATTGTTCCTGTTTGGTAGTGGTATTTACAATAATATACCATAAATATTCCGTAGTCGCTGACTAATCCCATTACTACCATGGTGGCAATCACTGCCGGAATGTTTAAGGATAGGCCGGCTAAATAAGTTACCCCTGCGATTGAAGCTAAGCTGGTTATAATCGGAATAATTGCAATTATGGTTAAGCGCAGATTTTTTAATAAAATCGCCGTGAAACACAAGGTTAACAAAACCGCCAATAATCCTAAGTATAAGAATTCCCTGCTTAATGCCTGGGAAACCTGGCGTGAAAAATTTTTCCGCGAGACCAGAAAAGAACCTGGGTATTTTTCTTTAAGCCCAGATAGTTTAGTGATAAAATTATTCTGGTCGGGAAAGAATGAAATTATTTGATAGGCATCACTTTTTTTAAATACAAATTGGTCCTTTAGCTGTTCAAAGAAAACCAGGCCTTCTGGTTCTTCTTTCAAAGTGGCAGGATTATCAAGTTTCTGGACAAAAGGTGCGAAAGCTTCTGGGGAAAAATTGTAGGGTGTCCCGTATTCAGCTAGTAAGTTCTTAAATTCCTGTATTTTTTGATTGGTCCAAAACTCTTTCCAGGATTTTAGGTTCGCCTGCCGCTTGCTAAAACCCGGCCAAATTGAAGCGAAGCTTTTGAAATTTTCCTGCCCGACAGCTTGAACCGCTTCGGTATATACTGCGTCGTTAAGTTCGTAGGCATCTTCTAATGTTTTGGCTTGAATGACAAATACTGCAGGTAGATCTTTGTTTCCCCAGGCGCTCCGGAATTCCATTTCGTTTTTAGCTACTTCTTTCCCCGGCCCGTCGAATTGCGTAATATCATTATTAAATTTTAGTTGAGTGGATAAGCCAGCCATTATTATCATTAAAATGATCCAGAAAGATAACCAAATTTTATCCGGAATCCCCAGGTTAAATTTAGCGATAGGTTTAGTTTCTGCTGTAATTTGAACGGGTTTTTCCTGTTTAATGTAGTGCGGCAGAATAAATAAGGAATAAGCTAAGCAGATGATGATCGCAAAGTTAGAAAAGAATGCCAGCTGATGATACCCCTTAACGCTGGAGAAGAAAAATACGATAAAAACAGAGATTGTGGTTAATGCTCCCACGACTACCGGTCTTCTAATTTTGTTCATTGTTTCCAGGCTGTTGCCGGCCTTACGTACTGCCATATAGACATAGATTCCATAATCATCGGCAATGCCGGCAATCACCGTACTTAAGCCGATTACAAAATAAGAAAGTTCACCGAAAATTAAAAAAGATATTCCAGTGGTGATTAATACCGCGCCTAAGGGTATAAGAAAAATAATCATTGCTTTCCAATCCCGGAAAGCAAATAAAAATAGCAGGATAAAGCCCCAACTGGCGATAATCGTAGTCAAACAGATATCCTTTTTTATGATGTCCTCGTTTTTTACGGTATGCATGTGTCCTGCGATAATATCGGCTTTAATGTATTTGGGGAGAGGTTTGAGTTTTTCCTGCAGGTAATGGATTATGTTGCGGCTACCAAAACCGTCGGTTAAAAGTACTGAGGTTTTGAGAATAATCATGGCATAGCGGCCATCTTTGCTAAGCAGGTGCCCGCGATTTATGGTTACATCGTAACCGGAAGCCTTGGAGAGTTTTTGGATATTGTTTAAAATCCTGGAGTTTAAATTAAGCGGGTCAGCCCGTAAAAAAGGCATGACAAAAGAGCTTTGCGGGCTTAAACTTTGCCGGTAAATAAAGCTTAAACGCTCTTTGATTCCGGCGGGGGTGATTTGGTCTTTAAGTTTAGCTAGAGATTCGGGTCCTAAAAGCTGCGGGGTGTACTGTAAAAAAAAAATCATTTCCGGCATGAAACTGGAACCATCTATGCTGTTGATTATATTTTTGACTAAGGGAGTATCAATAGAGCCGGCTAATTGGTCGCAAGCGGTAATTAGGTCTTCAGTGGTATGCTGGCTATCGTTAAGTTTTAAAGAGATAACCAGCTTATCTGAAAAGTTAGATTCACGTAAAAAACGCATGGATTGCTGTACTTGCCTATCCGCCGGCAGCATTAATTCAATATTATTATTGTATTTAACGAATTTTAAACAGACTAAGCTAGTCAGGAGTAAAGTACCAGTTAATCCAGTAACTAACATTTTATGTGTCCTGAGCCAGTTATCTATTGATTTGAGGTTAAATTTCATTATGTTAAGAAAATTTACTTAGTTTTTAGCAGCGATTGTTTTTGTATGTTAATAATTGCAATCATTATTCTAAAATTGATTTAACTTTCCAGACTTTAGGGGAAATTTCCTGATTAAGCTGGGTGTTAATAAATTCTAACAAGGTAGTATCTCCAGTTTTTTCCAGGATATCGATTTTTTTGATATATTGTTGTTTGCTCTGGAAGAGAACGTTTACTTTTTGAATAAAGTTTCCGGCTACGGATTTTTCCTTTGGGATAAACTCCAATTCCAATGGTTGCCGGCTGATTATCCTTATGTAATAATCTCCCTGCATTGGCCGATAATTTCCGGAAAACCAGTTTTGCATCTGTTGAATCGCTACCTGAAAAGCAGGGTTTGCACTTAAGGAGACAGATTGGGTTTGATTGGTGTCTTCATCCCACTGGTTGATACTTTTAGCAGTGATAACTAAAGAATAACGCATGGGAGTAAAAACCCTCCAGGAAAGCATTCCGGGTTTTTGGATAAAAATTTTTCCTTTTAAGGTTAGTTTTTGTTTAAATAACGCCAGATTTTTTTCTTGAACAAAATCGGTTTGCATAGATTCAACTGTCGACATCTTTTCTTCTAAAGTGGTTAAAATAGTATCTAGTTCTTTATCTGGCTCTGTGGCGTAAAGATTAGTAAAGCTTAAGCTGGCGCATAATATAAAGAATAAGACTGCTTTTTTCATATTTTCTTTTTATTTTCCCAGACCTTCACTTCTCCTTGGGCTAGCAGGTCTTCTCCACGGAAAATCTGGCCTTTAAATATTCCGAAATCACCGAAACGCGCATATTTTAAAATCGATATTGTTAATGTGTCGCCGATATGTGCTGGGCCCAATATTTCCAAGTTTTTTGCCCCCAACAGAAAGCCCTCTATGGCTTGGCTGGTTACTCCTACCTGCTTAAAGCCAGCTTGGGCGGCAATGCTTTGGGCTATCAGTTCAAGATAGGCGGTTTCATCTAGGGTGCCGTCATCGCGCACAAACAGCATATCGTTAGAAATAGTTACATTTACCTTTGCTGTACGTTCCCCGATGCTGGCCAGCTTATCAATAACCTGCATGGGAGGTTGTTGTGGTATAAATCTTCCTACTGCTGCCGGTAGATGAACAATTTCGCTTTGGCGTTCAATATTATTCCAGCATAAAGGGTCAGAGGCCAGGTAATCTCCAGTTATCTGATAGGCTGCTCCGCGGCACCCGTAACAACTATCTGTTTTATCACAATTTCGGCATGGCCCTTTAATGTTGGCTTTATAATTCCTTAAATCTTGCATTACTTCGCTTTCTTTGATGATATCTGCAATTTTATGCTGGCGGATATTGCCCAGGGGAATGTTTATTCCTACGCAGGGTAAAACGTAGCCTTGGGAGTTAAGTAAACAGGAGAATTGATGCCGTAAGCATTTAATTCCGATTAATGGCGGCTGAGGATCCCAACCAATTCCATATTTAGTCCGGTCGATTTCAGCAATTTTAAAGAAAGTTTCTTTTAGTTTTTGAGAATCCACATGTAGCCATTCATTCTCTCTGCCTTTTCCCTGAGGGGTGATAATTTCAAAATAAGGCTGGATCCCTTGTTGGCGTAGCCATTCCCACATTGGAATGATCTCTTCAAAATTTTGCTGGCAAATTACCGTGCTTACTCCAAGATGTTTATTTTTAGACGGAAAACCCGCCGCTTTTAAATTATTAAAGGCATCTTGAATAATTTTGTAGGCTCCTTTTTTACCAGCCAGAGCATCTTGCACATCTTCTTTACGGCTATTTATTTTTAAAACAACTAGGATTTTTAGATCAAATAGCTGTTTGGCGATATCCGGAGTAATTCCAAAACCGTTAGTAAACATTTCTACTTGCAGGTTCTCTGCGCGAATAAATTTAAGCATTTTTAAGATCTGTGGATAAAGCATCGGTTCGCCGCCCAAGACAATTATTTTTTTAATTCCGAGGTTTTTAGCTTGTAATATGGCATCGCGTAATTCTTCAAAACTTAGTTCATTTTCAAAACTGGATTTATCGGGAATGTAGCAATATTGGCAATGGAAATTACAGCGTAGAGAAAGCTCTATTTCCATCGATAAAAGATGATGGTTTTTTACGGCTTCTTTAATTTCCTGGTCGGTAAATTCAAAATTAGGAAGAATTGTTTGGCAGTTGGCCACAGTTATCTCCTGTCTATAAAACGCACGGGTTTTCGGGAACCCGGAGCATAAACTTGTTCTTTAATTAATTCTTCATCGCAGATAAAAACTTTTGGTTTAACTCTTAAACGCGCCTGGAGTTTTTCTTGAATCGCTGTTTTAGTGCAGGCTGAATTATTTACCGCAACATATATTTCCAGGTTGTCTGATAGCAGTCCGGCGCTTGAGACGCCAATATAATATTCGCTAATACCAGGTATTTGCTCCAGGCATGAATAAATGGCTTGAGGATAAAAAGTTGTCCCCTGCACTTTCATCATTTGTTTTTTTCTGCCTAAGATGGGGCCCAGCCTTAGTGATTTTCTTCCGCAGGAGCAAGGTGCGTCAATTAGAAAACTGATATCACCAGTTTTAAAACGTACTAAAGGCATTGCTTCTATTTTTAATGGGGTAACGACTACTTCTCCAATTTGGCCGGTCGGTAAGCTTTTTCCGTTGGTATCAATAATTTCTACAATTGCTAAATCCGGATGCAGGTGTCCCCCCTGTTGAGCTGTACATTCGCAAAACGTTGACACAATTTCAGTTGTGGAATAAGTAGAAAAAACTTTGGCTTTCCATATTTTTTCTAAATCTTCACCTACTTTTAGAAATCTTAAATTTTTATCCCGTAAAGGTTCTCCAATACAAACTATTTTTTTTATGCTGCTTCTTTGGGCGGCATATCCGTTTTTATTTAAATAAAGCCCCAGTTTTCTTATAAAACTGGGTACGCCAACAATCGCGGTGGGTTTAATTCGCTTAATAAGTTCTAAGTGGCTTTCTAAGCTATTTAAGCCGTTGCGAATTGCCGTTGCTCCTAAAGCGCGTATTCCTGAGTAATAAGCTAACCCGGCGATGAAACAACGGTCCAGGGTACAGGTAAGCAAAACTGTATCCTGGTTAGTGAATCCGCAAGCGGAAAAAGATAGATCTTCATTGTAAGCTAGCCTTGCTAAATCCTTTTGACTATAGGCTATTTTTGTCGCAGTCCCGGTAGTTCCGCTGGATAGGACAATCTCAGCTACTTTTTTCGTTTCAATAGCCAGAAAGTCGTTGTTATATTTTTCAATTTGCGACTTATCAGTAAATCCTAGCGTTGAAAGATTGTCCAGATTGATCTGGGAGGTATTAATTGCCTTGTTTTTAAATATCCGACGGTAATAAGGAGAGTTTTTTTGGCAATGCGCAAGATGCTTTTTCAGTAAAGCATTTTGAATTTCTTTTATTTTTTTAGGTGAAAAAAACTCTATTCTGTTATTTAAGGTTAGATTTTTCATTATTGCCGATCCATTATTTTAACTTCTTTGGCGATTATATCACGCAAGTAGTTCTTTAGTTTAAAAGGAGTAAAACCTTTATATTGTTCATAAGTTATCGCTGCTAGTCTGTGAATTTTAATTATCCCCGGGCGTAAAAAACCCGATCCAATAGGCGGGACATTTTCATTGCCCGTAATGCAAACCGGCACAATCGCTGCATGTGTTTCTAGCGCTGTGCGGAATATCGCACTATGAAATTGTCCTACAGATTTATTCCGCGAACGCGTGCCTTCTGGAAACGCCGCTATTGAAACTCCTTGGGAAATTAATTTTTGCGTTCTAGCCGCAAATTCCGCATAAGGTATTTCTCTGACGCTAAGGTATCCTGCAATTTTAGCAATAATTCCCAAAGCCGGCAAGCGAAAAGGCCAGATATTTACTACTTGAACAATTTCATAAGGAAATACTGCCATTAAAAAAGGATCACTAGCTGCGCGGTGGTTACAAACGAATAAGTACGGCCCGGCAGGATCGTTTGTGCCGTAATTTTTATAATCCAGGCGGATTAATGGGTAAGGCAAAATGCGGATGATTACTGCTCCATACCATCGAATGGCCTGGCGGATTAATTTAAAAATTTTCCTTTTAGGCAAAAATAACACTAAAAAAAGAACCAAGCTGCCTAAGTTTACAAAGGCAACCAGCGTCAATATAATAAAGAGCGGATAAAATACTAAATTTAAAAATGCGATTTTAAAAATCCGCATTATTTTCCGATTTCCTTCTTAATGGTTAAAATGAATTGCTGAAGATCTCCTAGTGTGCGAATGGTGCGTATCCGTTCATCATCACGGATGGTTACGGCGAATTTCTTTTGCAAAGCAACTACTAAATCCACCACATCCAGGCTATCTAATCCTAAATCCGTAAAAATATTAGCTTCCGGAACCAGTTTAGATTTTTCAATTTCAAATGAATCGATAAAAACTTCGTTAGTTAACTTAATGACTTCTTGTTCGGATACCATAAATTAATCCTCTCTGCCCGCTGTTAAGCTGGCTTTTTACAAATTAAACTGGCATTTATTCCACCAAAAGCAAAACAATTTTTACGTAGAATGTTAATTTTTTTCTCTTGTTTTTCCATA
>JAPLLZ010000057.1:19884-24553 GCA_026387265.1 Candidatus Omnitrophota bacterium | reverse complement strand
TTTTCCATAATGTGATTAATTCCCTGACATTCTTTATCGGGTTCTTTTAAATTTAAAGTCGGATAAATTATGTTTTTTCCCATCATGATTAAAGAGGCAATTAATTCAATTGCTCCGGATGCCCCTAAAGTATGGCCGATATTTCCCTTAAGGCTACTGATTGGGTTTTTGTCACCGAAAATTTCCCGGATTGCACTAGCTTCTTCTTTATCTCCCTGGATAGTGGCAGTGGCGTGCGCGTTGATGTAATCAATATCCTGGGGTGAAAGGTTTGCTTTTTTCAATGTTTCATTTATGCAGGAAGCGATTGCTTGGCGGTTTGATTCGCTGACATGGCTACCATTACCAAAGCTGTTGAAGCCGATAACTTCAGCGTAAATTTTAGCTTTTCGATTTTTAGCCAGTGCGTAATCTTCTAGAATGACAATGCCAGCGCCTTCTCCGCAGACTAAGCCGTCGCGTTGGGAATCAAACGGTCGAGGAGTGGCCTTAGGTGTTTGATTGAAGTTGCTGGAAGTAGCAAAAAGTACATCAAATGATCCGACAACTGTAGGATGTAGCCCTTCTGCTCCTCCGCAGAGCATAATATCCTGCTGACCCGTACGGATCAGGTCGTATCCTGCGCCAATTGCCTGTAAACCTGAAGCGCAGGCAGCATTGGTGGCCATCACTGTTCCGGTGATACCTAAAAACTGGCCTACATTTAAGGCGGCAGTATGTGAAACACATTGGAAAAATTTGGTGGAAGTAAGCTTAGAGAGGTCGTTATCCGGAAGCAGTACTTCAAATGCTTCAGCGATACTTTCTGCGCTGCCCATGGTTGAACCAATTACGCAGCCCAGTCTATTGTTAGATAGCGCATTCTGGGGGATATTGGCATCTTTGAGCGCCTGTTGCGCTGCCTGGACAGCAAATATACTTAACCTGCCCATTGAACGGCGATTCTGCCGGGGAATCAGCTTTTCATCTTCCAGACGGGCGGGCGCTCCGACTAAACAGCGTAACCCCTTATATTTTTCCCATTCGGGTATATAAACAGTAGCGTTTTCTTTACGTTCAAGGCCGCCAATTAAGGCTTCTACGCTATTGCCTAAAGGGGAAATTACTCCTAAGCCGGTAATCGCTACTCTTTTCAATTGGACAAGGCTCCCTCAATAAAATTACTAAATGTATCTTTACCAATCAGGTTTCTGCCGACAATAAATGATGAGACCATTGCGCCCACAATACCCGGCAAAACCGCGCTTTGACCGGCAACATAAATATTCATGAGTGGCAGTTTGCCAAAAAGGTTAAACTGTCCCATTTTTTGTTTTATTCCGTAGGCATTGCCTTCAGGAGAAAACAAATAATCCCGGAAGGTTAATACGCTAGCGGCATCTAGCACCTTAAAATTATCCTGGTATTGCGGGTAGAGCGTGTAAAAACGCTCCTTTACCCTTTGCACCCTTTGCGCTTTATATTCGTAATAATCCGCTGGTCGTTTGCCTACGGTTGAGTCTGCCCATTGTTTAAGGTGAGGATAAAATTCTGGGCCGAAAGCATTAACCGTACAATATTTTTTTCCATCTTTACCGGTTTCTACACAACGAATAATCGCTAATGCTGTTTCTTGTTTTAGCTTAGGACTAAGTAAATCATTTAAATCTGTGCTGGGTAATAATGAAGCAATGCTAGGCCCAAAGTTCGAAGGATCGACATTTTCTACTATACCAGACACACAAAAGAAACCGTATGAAGTCTCAAAAGCCGCCACTCTTTCCAGGAATGCTTTTTTAAAGTATTGGCGCGGCAGAACCTTTAAAATTTCCTGAGGATGGATAGTAAAAGTACAATCGCCGGAGGTAATAGTTTCGCCATTAGTTAAAACAAATTTTCCTACACAATCATTTTCAATTTCAGTGCAGTCACTGATCGTGGTATTACAGCAAATTTCCACATTAAATTGGCTAAAGCGGTTTTTAAATGCTTGAATAAATGCCTCTCCCCCGTTTTGCAGCCGCGCTACTGATTCATAGAGGCCACCAGCTATCCGGGCATGATTAGCAAATGATGTTTCTTTAGGAGAGACTCCATAGCAGACACAAAATGCGGATAATAGGCCTTTAAGATGATTATTAGTAGTCAAAGAGTCCAGCACTTGTTGTAAGCTTAAATAATCTTCATCTATAGCTTGGCCGGAAACTCCAATTTTACGCAGGTCTAAGGATGGCGTAAACTGCCAGACCTTTTTAACTTTGGCGATATATGTGTCAATTGCTAAAGTTTCCTGAGGGAAATATTTATGTAGGCTTAACCTAAAGTTTTCTGTGCCGGAAGAGACGTCATAAATTAAGTTATCTTTTTCAAAAACAAAAACTCCACTGCCCGGTCCGGAAAGAAAAATCGGTTTGATTTGTTCACTAATACCTAAAACCTGGAGCATATCAGTGAGTATTCCGCCCTTAGAGAATCCCGCGGTAAAATGAAAGCCGGTATCAAAAGGAATGTTTTTTTTATCAAAACGGGTAAGGCTGCCTCCGACATGTGACCCTTTTTCTAAAAGCAGCACTTTTTTACCATTCATTGCTAGAAGAAGGGTTAAAGTTAAACCGCTAATTCCTCCCCCAACAACGATATGATCGTATCTTTTCATTGAATATACCTAAATCGCCAAACCACCATTAACACCAATTACTTGGCCATGAATATACATATTTTCTTCGGTGCATAAGAAATTGACTACACTTGCAACATCATCTGCTTTACCGAAACGGCCCAGGGGGATTAAGGGCAGAATTTTTTCTTTAGGCAGTTTATCGGTCATTTCTGTTTCTATTACTCCCGGGCTGACTACATTTACAAAAATGTTCTTTTTGCCCACTTCTCTAGCCAGGGCGCGGGCAGCGCCGATTAAGCCTGCCTTAGAGGCAGAATAATTAACCTGTCCGGCTTGTCCAATTTGGCCGGAAGTAGAAGAAATTATAACGATCCTGCCGCGTTTTTCCCGTAGCATAGGAAAAAGTAAGACGTGCATTATGTTGTAGAAACCGTTTAAGTTGGTTGAAATAACCGTATCCCACTCTTCTTTGGTCATCCAAACCATGAGATTGTCTCGGGCAATACCGGCATTAAAAATTAAGCAATCAGGGACAGTAATATCTGTAATTTTACCTAAGGTTTCTTTGGTGGCTTCGTAGTTAGCAATATCAAAAGAAAACAACGTACAGGTACTTTTTAACAGTTCGATTTCCTTTTTTGTTTCTTCAGCAGCAGAATGATTATTATGGTAAGTAAGCCAAATGTCAAATCCGGATTTAGCTAAACGCAGAGCGATTGCTTTACCGATTCCTCTACTTCCACCAATAACTAAGGCTATTTTTTTGTGGTTTGACATAAGATAAGTTGGTGATGATTTTTACACCGCGCATCAAACCTAGTATGTACGATTAAGCGATTTTTGATTGTTGTATCGCGCGGTGTAATTAAAAATAGCTAGAGATTAAATCAGGGCTATTTTTAATTAAAAAACCCTCGGAGGATTTCTCCCCCGAGGGTTTTATGTTTCTACATAAGTTGTATTAGAATGTAACCTTCATTGAGCCGATTAACTGAGTTGCGTTTCTCTTATGATTATCAGCATCCCAAGCGCTTCCGGGTACAAATAATCCACCAGTTAACCCAAACTGCACATCTTCGGTATAGTCATAAGCGATGGTGGCATCAATTTCATCGCCAAGATGCGCCCGACCATCCTTAAGGTTGGTCGCAGTGAAGTACCGATTAACACCGTCATAGCGATGTGCGCTGGTATAGTTCCAGCCATCTTTTTTCTCCCTGGCCATATCAAAATAGCCATAGAGAACCGAGAGCGTAACATCCTCCATCGGTTTAAAAGCAGCTTTTAAGTTCCATACACTTAGATCAGAAAAGGCTAAAAGTGCATGAGCGATATTGCCAAGGTTCTGATCAGAGTACATGGCATCCCAACCAGATTGGCTGCTGGCGTCGCCATTCTTATCACCAGATAAGTAGGTGTAGCTGGCTCCGATCTTAGGAGTCATCTTGATTTTGGAGAAATTATAATCGACCATTGCCTGAACAGCATAGGCATTACGGCGATTATAGTTATTCGAAGGAGCAATCTCACCTGCGACTTTACCAAATTGATATGCAGCTTCTAAAGATGCAGTTAAGTCTTCAATTGGGCTGATCGAAAGTAAAGCGCCGATAGTGTTAACTTTATCAGCTTTTTGCAAACTATTAGATACGCCATTGTTGTTATTACTTTTTAGGAAGTAATAAGCAGACACATTAGCTTTTTTATTTATTGCATAGCTAGCATTGATACCCATTAAGTCAGTATCATTATTTCTTATTGTACTTTGTTCGTTGACCTTGGCATAGATTAAATCTACAACCAAAGGATCATAATTAAGGGTAGCGCGGATAGCATCAAATGATTTTCTTTCGGTTAAGTCAGTAGGAATGTTGACTACACCGCTAGCTATTCCGGCATTACCAATAATCAGGGTATTGCCAAAACGTAATTCCTGACGACCGATGGTTAAGGTCAAAGGAGAATACAGGAATTCTTTTAAAGTAACATAAGCAAGATCAAGATCAATGCTACCATTTCCGCCATCAGCGGTGTCATTCTGTCCGTTCCAGACTCTCTCATTGATTAATC
>JAPLLZ010000057.1:0-19872 GCA_026387265.1 Candidatus Omnitrophota bacterium | reverse complement strand
TCTTACGGTTGCGATAACATTATCGGTAAGATCAGCATCAATGCGTACTCTGGTTTGAGTCATAAAAAAAGATTGATCAATATTCTTTTTATCTCCGTCAGGACCATTCTGCAAGTTGAAATGTTGCCTTGCTACTCCACTTGCGATAATGTCACCAGATACCTTTACATTCTGTACTTCGGCATAGGCGGCACTATAGGTTAGGCCGACTATCAAAGCAAGCGCTAGTACTACAATCAAGCGTTTACCCATTTTTTACTCCTCCTTTTTTTACTGTTATGGATATATGGTTAACTAGGCCAATAATAGAATTGCCTAGGATGATTTCTTTCAAGTTACTTATGAATATTTTACCTATAACTCTATAGTTGTCAAGGGTTAGTAGAGACGCAAAATTTTGCGTCTCTACATTACTTCATTAAGGAGCCTATTTTACTACCGCTGCCTTAGCTTTTTTAGCCAAATTTTGCGATTTGGGGCCCAAGGATATAGTCACTAGAGCCTCTTCATTCCAGAAGCCAGCTATTTGCAGGGTGATTATACAGGTCTCGTTTTCTCTTTCAAAGTTTAGTAATCTTTGTCCATATTCAATAATGTTAATCAGATTCCAGTTGTACATAGGCATCTGTTCTTTGTAAAAATTAATTACTTGGTCAATATTTGCTCTGCCTTGGTATTTTAAGACTGCGACCCTGACTCCGGCATTTTCAAAAGAATATGAAGTTTGAGGTAATGGTTTTAAACCAGCAGGAATTGGAATATCTGAGAATTTAAGGATCGTTTGTGGTTCAAGCCGGCTGTCCGAAACTGTTGAACATCCAATAAGAGTAGTAGCTAATAGGCAGGAAAAAATAAATTTAGTAAAAAATTTCATCATCTCTCCTTTCTGGTTCGTTGCATTCATCAGTATTTCGTTGGATCATTTTTGGTGCTCATACTTACTCGTTTCACCCGTAAGCATTTCACTATATTTTTATGAGTGTTCAATTTTAATTAAAAATGTTTTTACATCCTGATAAATTTTATCAATCTCAGTTTGAGTTAATCCGCAGTCTTTGCCTAACTGGATTAATTGTTCTGGTGAAATAATATCTTGCGGGCTGTGGCTGTCATGATTGAGTATTAATTTTGCGCCGAATTTTCGGGCCTGTTTTATTACATGTGTATTAGTTTGGTTGTGGCCGTGTCGGCTGGTAATTTCTAAGAATATTCCCCGTTTAGCCGCTAATTTTGTATCTTCATCAGAGATTAAGCCGGGGTGGGCTAAAATATCAATGTTGGCCAAGAGGCTTAAGTGGTTGGTATTTTGGGCTACTGGTTCAACTGGGGTTTCACCGTGAGCAACGATGATTTTAATTCCTTTTTTCCTGGCTAAACTGGCAAGCGGTTTAAATTGTTCAGGCGGCAAGTGGGTTAATTCTATTCCCGGCAGTACTTTAATGTGGGAATCTTTTGGCCAGCGCCGGCAAAATTCGACAATGGATTTGATAACCTGTTTAATATTACTGTAATCGGCATGGTCCGTAATAGCGATTACCGTATAGCCTTTATCTTGGTAGCGTACTGCTACTTCCGAAGGAAGCAGGTCTCCATCACTAAGAAATGTATGTGCGTGTAGATTATACATCTTGCAAATTTAAAGTGCGCCTGGCAGGAGTCGAACCTGCTGCCCAGAGTTTAGGAAACTCTTGCTCTATCCAGGTGAGCTACAGGCGCAGATTACTCAGTGGATTATTCTCCTTCGAATTTAACTAAAGAAAAAACCGGATACTCTTTGAATTTATCTTTGCCTTTTAGGTCTACTAATTCAATAACAAAACCGATTCCGGAGACTTTACCTGCAAGTTTTTCTATGAGTTCAATTACGGCTTTTACTGTTCCACCAGTTGCTAAAAGATCATCAATGATAAGAATTTTTTCACCTGAGGCTATTGCATCTTGGTGGATCTCCAGGGTATCTGTGCCGTATTCTAATTCGTAAGCTGCAGAGATACTTTTAAAGGGAAGCTTGCCTTTTTTACGTACGGGAACAAAACCTGCTCCGATTTTATAAGCTACTGCTGCGCCAAAGATAAACCCGCGGGCTTCCACTCCCACTACTTTATCAATCCCTTTTCCTTTAAACCTTTTTGCGAGTAAATCCACGGATTTTTTAAAAGCCGCCTTATCCTTTATTAAAGTAGTTACATCACGGAACAAAATTCCTTTTTTTGGGAAATCCGGGATACTTCTGATGGATTTTTCTAAAAGGGCGTTATTCATTATGGTTTGACTCCCTGTCTTATTTGTTCAAATGCTCACCATAACCCTAAACAACATCGGAGGGTTAGAGCTCTTTTTCCTGTCCAGCAACAA
Organism: Candidatus Omnitrophota bacterium; assembly: GCA_026387265.1. Classification (GTDB taxonomy): domain Bacteria; phylum Omnitrophota; class Gorgyraeia; order Gygaellales; family Profunditerraquicolaceae; genus UBA6249. The sequence continues at coordinate 17,517 of JAPLLZ010000057.1, read as the reverse complement.
ATTTTCTTAATTTTCTTAGGGCCATTTCTTCGATCTGGCGGATTCTCTCCCGGGAAACACCTAGTTTTTTAGCTACTACTGCCAAGGTCTGAGGTTTAGTATTACTTAATCCAAAGCGTAAATCCAGGATTTCTCTTTCACGGTCAGACATAACTTCCAGGAGGTTATCTATTCTTTCCCGGTCAAGGAGTTTTACAATTCCGGCGTCGGGAGCGATAGCATTCTTGTCTTCTACTAATTCCGATATCTGGTTTTCATTATCTTCGCCAATCGGAGCTTCAAGGGAGGATGTCGTGCTAGACATCCAAAAATTAATCTGTTCTGTTTTTTCGGGTGTAAGTTTTAATTTTTTAGCGATTTCTTGATCGGAAGGCGGGCGTTTTAATTTCTGGCTTAAGCCCTCTTTAGTTTTTTTCCATTTAGTAATTAGGTCATTCATGTATACAGGAACCCGAATCATCTTTCCTTGTTCGCTAATAGAACGAGTAATGCCTTGTCTAATCCACCAGGCAGCGTAAGTTGAAAAACGGAAACCTTTGCGGTGGTCAAATTTCTCAACCGCTTTCATTAATCCAAGGTTACCCTCTTCAATTAAATCCAGAAATGGAGTGCCCATGCGCATATAACGTTTAGCAATATTGATTACCAGGCGTAGGTTTGCCCGGATCATATCCTTGCGGGCGATTTCATCACCCTTATGGATTCTTTTGCTTAGTTCAACTTCTTGTTTGGCAGTTAATAGAGGAATTAGTCTTACTTCTTTGAGGTATGTTTTTAATGCTTCCATAGGTTTAATTGGGATTCATCCCTTCTTTAGAAGAGATGAATCCCTCTTTAACTTCCTACTTCTTATTTTTAATTACCGCTTGTGCAGCGGCTAATTTTGCAATCGGTACCCTAAATGGTGAGCAGCTGACATAATTCATGCCAATATTATGGCAGAATTCCACAGATTTAGGCTCACCACCGTGTTCTCCGCAGATACCCACTTCCAGGTTTTTGTTAGTTGAGCGGCCGCGTTTAATACCCATTTTAATCAATTCTCCGATTCCTTCCTGGTCGATGCTTTGGAATGGATCTTCCGGAAGAATACCTTTTTTGATGTATTCCGGGACAAATCCTCCGATATCGTCTCTGGAGAAACCGAAACCCATTTGGGTTAGGTCATTAGTTCCGAAGGAGAAGAATTGTGCAACCGTGGCTAATTTATCAGCAACAATTGCCGCGCGAGGAATCTCGATCATCGTGCCAAAAAGATGCTTAATCTTTTTTAACCCGTATTTAGCCAGTACTTCTTTATATATTTTTTGAGCAATTGCCAACTGATCAGTCAGTTCTTTTACATCGCAGACAACCGGGATCATTATTTCCGGATATGGATCCTGGCCTTCTTTTACCAACTCGGCTGCTGCTTCCAGTATTGCGCGGATCTGCATACTACTAACTTCAGGATAGGTTATCCCTAAACGTACGCCGCGGTGTCCCATCATCGGGTTGGATTCATGCAAGGCTTCTGCTCTTTTAGCCAGCTCTTTCATATCAATATTTAAATCTTTGGCTAGCTGTTCAAGTTTGGCTTGCTCACGGGGAACGAATTCATGTAGCGGTGGGTCCAGTAGACGAATAACTACCGGGAATCCGTTCATTGCTGCGATGGTTCCTTTGATATCTTTTTTCGCAAATGGAAATAGTTCATCCAGAGCTTTTTGTCTTTCTTCAGTAGTTTTAGAAACAATCATCTTGCGTAAAAGGAATAAGGGTTGATCTGAACCTTTGCCGTAGAACATGTGTTCAGTACGGAAAAGTCCGATACCTTCAGCTCCGAATTGCAGGGCTTTTTGAGCATCCTCCGGTGATTCAGCGTTGGTGCGTACGCCCAGTTTTTTAATGCCGTCACACATTTTTAAAAATTCTGAAAGAATCATATTTTCTTCAGAAGCATCCATCATCGGAAGCTGTCCTTCGTAAACATTGCCTTTGGTACCGTTTAAGGTGATCCAATCCCCTTCTTTAAGGATTTTACCTTCAACCTGCACCAATTTTTTATCTAAATCAACATGCATAGCACTGCATCCAACAATACAGCATTTACCCCAACCGCGGGCAACTAAAGCGGCGTGTGAAGTCATGCCGCCGCGGGCAGTAAGGATTGCCTGGGCTACACGCATACCTTCAACATCTTCCGGGTTAGTCTCTTCACGGACCAGAATTACTTTTTTGCCGGTTTTTACCCATTCTACTGCATCGTTAGAAGAGAAAACGATTTGCCCGCAAGCTCCACCTGGGCCAGCCGGCAATCCTTTAGCAAAAGGTTTAACGGTGATTTCAGTTTTAGGATCAATAATCGGATGCAATAATTCATCAAGTTGTGCTGGAGTTACGCGCATTACCGCCTGCTCTTTTTTAATCATTTTTTCACGAACCATGTCTACGGCCATACGTACAGCTGCCGGGCCATTGCGTTTACCTATGCGGCATTGTAACATAAACAGCCTGCCTTTTTGTATAGTAAACTCAATATCCTGCATATCATGGTAATGTTTTTCCAGGCGGTTCTGAATTGAATAAAGTTCTTTATAAATCTTAGGCATTGCTTTTTCCAGGGTAAGTAAGTTTTTGTTGTGGCTACTGGTGGAATATTCGTTAATCGGCGCCGGTGTGCGGATACCTGCAACTACATCCTCACCCTGGGCGTTAATTAAATATTCACCATAAAAATTATTTTCTCCATTACCCGGATTTCGCGTAAATGCGACTCCGGTTGCTGAGTCATCACCCATGTTTCCGAAAACCATAGTTTGTACGTTGACTGCCGTACCCCACTCATCCGGAATATTTTCAATCCTGCGGTAGCTGATCGCGCGCTTACCATTCCAGGAAGAAAATACTGCTCCGATACCTCCCCACAACTGCTCCATGGGTTCATCAGGGAATTCTTTACCTAAAACTTCCTTAATTTTAGCTTTAAACTGAATACAGAGTTTTTTTAAATCCTCAACATTTAAATCTGTGTCAATAACACAGTTTCTTTCCTTTTTCATCTGGGCCATAATTTTTTCCAGTTGTTTACGGATGCCCTCTTCGCCTTTTGGTTCAATACCGGCAGCCTTTTCCATAACTACATCAGAATACATCATAATCAAGCGCCGATAAGCATCATAAACAAAACGGCTGTTACCGCCGCTTTGTTTAATCAGGCCGGGGATAGTTTTTTCAGTAAGCCCTACGTTTAAAACTGTCTCCATCATTCCAGGCATGGATTTTCTGGCGCCGCTACGGACAGAAAATAATAACGGATTACTGGCATCACCAAATTTCCTATCCATTAATTTTTCCACCTTTTCCAGGGCTTTTAAAACTTGTTCTTTTAATTCTTTAGGATATTTCTTTTTATTTTGATAATAATATGTGCAGACCTCTGTGGTGCAGGTAAACCCCGGAGGGACAGGCAACAATAAATTTTTATTGCCGGCCATCTCCGCCAAGTTTGCACCTTTACCACCTAAGAGGTTCTTCATACTTTCATTGCCTTCACCTTTGCCACCACCAAAACTGTAAACATATTTCTTTGCCATTACTTTTTAAACCCTTCCTTTCCGTTAAATCCTAAACACGAAATCCTAAATTCTAAACAAACTCGAAACTATAAACCCAAAACGACAGTTTTAAAATTTGAGTTTCTGATTTCGGATTTGTTTAGGATTTAGAGTTTAGTGTTTAGAGTTTTTAAGTTAGTTTCTCTATTAAATAACTTTTCAATCCTTCAATATTTATTCTTTCTTGTAACATTGTATCTCTGGAACGCACGGTGACCTGTTTATCTTCCAGTGTTTGAACATCTACAGTGACGCAGTAAAGTGTGCCTACTTCGTCCTGCCGGCGGTAAAGTTTGCCAATTGAGCCGGTGTCATCGTATACCGCCATCCAGGATTTTTTTAAATCCCGGGAAATATTCTTAGCTAATTCCACAATTTCCGGACGGTTACGCAACAGCGGCAGAATAGCTACTTTTACCGGAGCCAGCTCTTTGTTGAGTTTTAATACTACCCGGGTGTCATCTTTAACCTTTTCCTCCTGGTAGGCATCAATTAAAAAAGCCAGAACTGCCCGGTCAACTCCGCCCGATGGTTCAATAATATAAGGATAAAACTTCTCTTTTTTCAGATCGTCAAAATACTGCAAGTCTTTACCGCTATATTGAGCATGTTGTTTTAAGTCAAAGTCTGAACGATTGGCGACGCCTTCTAATTCCGCCCAGCCTCCGCCACGATTTTCGGCGGATTCGCCATGATTTGTGGCGAAAAAAGGAAATCTGTATTCAATATCCATACAAGCGTGAGCGTAATGTGCCAGTTCGTCTTTACCGTGCTGGCGTTTTCTTAAGTTTTCGCTTTTAATTCCTAAATTCAGGTACCAGTTGAACCGGCTTTGAATCCACTCGCTAAGTGCCTGATCAGCGTCTTGCGGGTTTACAAAATATTCTATTTCCATCTGCTCAAATTCCCGAGTGCGAAAAGTAAAGTTTCCGGGAGTTATTTCATTACGGAATGATTTTCCGATTTGGGCTAAACCGAAAGGAAGTTTAGGATGGCGTGCATCCAGGATATTGAGGAAATTAACAAACATGCCTTGAGCTGTTTCCGGACGCAGATGGATTTCATTTCCCGTTTCTTCTACCGGGCCCTGGTAAGTTTTAAACATCAGGTTAAATGGCCGGGCTTCGGTAAGTTGCCCGGAGCATTCTGGACATTTTGTCGGGTCTTTAAGGTCGGCGCTTTTAAAACGTTTTTTGCAGTTTTTACAGTCGCTCTTTAAGTCAAAGAAATTATGGACATGGCCACTAGCTTCCCAAACCTTTGGATGCATAAGGATAGCGCAGTCCATTCCTAGTATGTCATTACGTTCCTGAACATTAGCCTTCCACCAGGCCTTTTTTAGGTTATTTTTTAGCTCTACTCCGTAAGGGCCGTAATCCCAAGTATTGGCCAGTCCACCGTAGATCTCGCTGCCCTGAAAAATAAATCCCCGGCGTTTACATAAAGAAACAATTTTGTCCATTAAATTTTCTACCATAGTTTTATACTTTTAGCATAATCCACTTGAAAAAGCAAGTCTTTTAGTAGAGACGTAAAATTTTGCGTCTCTACTAATTAACTGGTCTAAGCGTAGAAATTATTGCAAATACATTATTTAAGTCTAGAACTCCTCCAACGTCTTTTATATATACCTTAAAAAAATTGCCATCTGCATCAGAAACATTACAGTCAAAATAGTTGTCTGGCCTGGCCATAGAGTAATTAATAAAACCCTGTAGATTATTGAATTTAAACTTGATCATTTTGGCGGTACTTTGGTTCCCGATATCGGGAGTAAACACGCTTTTCATGATTACAAAGAAAGCATCAGTAATATTGCTGACTTGATCCAAGCGGGCATGCAGTAAGCGGTTGATAAATTCATAATTATCTCTTACTCCCTGCTTTTGTACATCCGGATATAACTTAATAAAAGCATTCGGCTCCTGGATGAGTAAATAAATAACTGCTTTATTGTTAGAATGTCTCTTTTTATAGAACCTCTGTTTAATTAATTCTTGAATTATGGTAAAGCCTTTAGGCACAGAAACCGACATTCTGGGAAAAATATGCGGAACTAAGGTATCCAGGTATTCATTATTAACCTCAGGGGTAAATATTTTTTCTTCAGGCTGCATGCAGAGTATCGGTGTATCTTTACAGTTCCCGATACCATAACTGATATACTGCCGTAAAATATTGGGCCCGGCAAATTTAATAATAAAAGCCAAAGCACAAATAAGTACTATTGTGCGAATAAAATATTTAGTAATACGTTTAGAGCTGATCAATTTTTTTAAACTCCTCTTCTTTTATGGTAAAAGATTGCTGAGGTGTTGGGAATTTTTCCTGAATAACTTCATTTTTGAAATTCTGAACTGCTTCTAAAATTAAGGGTGAAAGATCGACATATTTTTTTACAAATTTGGGTGTATAGCGCTCAAAAAGACCCAGCAGATCATTAATTACGAGTACTTGTCCGTCACAATGGATGCCGGCGCCAATTCCAATGGTTGGAATGCTGATTTTTTTGGTAATCAACTGCGCGATTTTATCGGGGATGCACTCTAATACTATAGCAAAACACCCCCTTTTTTCTAATTCTTCCGCTTGGCTAATAAGTTGTTTGGCTGCTTGTGCATCTTTACCTTGGCACTTAAAACCGCTGATTCTATCCGCAGTTTGCGGGGTTAGGCCGATATGCCCCATAACCGGTATTCCTGATTTAACTATTTGCGCAGTTACTGTTGGACAATTATCAAACCATTCCAGTTTCACTCCCTGGCAACCTGCTTCAGAGATAAATTTTTGTGCATTGATTACACACTCATCAGGATTCAGTTGATAAGAGCTGTAGGGCATGTCGCCAATTAACAAAGCATTTTTTACTGCCCGGCTTACAGCTTTGGTATGATGCAGCATTTCCGGCATACCTACTTGAGTAGTTGATTCCAACCCCAATACAACATTAGCCAAAGAGTCGCCCACTAAGATTATGTCGATGCCGGCCCGGTCTACCAGGCTGGCTATTGAGTAATCATAGGCAGTCAACATCGTAATTTTACGCTTACCTTTTAAATCTTTTATTTCGTTAATATTCATTTCAGAATTCTACTTAATAAAAACTGTAAAGAACAGAAACATAGAAAGTAAAATCATTGTAAGGATTATGAGTATGGCGCAGAAATTATAGAATTTAGAATTAGCATATTTGCCCATCAAGCGTTTATTGTTAACCAAAAGCAACATGAAGATTAATACAAATGGAAGCAAAATTCCGTTAGTGGCCTGGGAGATAAGCATAATTGGAACCAGCTTAACTCCGGGTATTAATATTACTGCTGCACCGATTACTGGGGAGCTTGTTTAAAAGTGCGGTTTACGCCGATCTCCCAACCCATACCTTCGCATACTGAGTATGCTGTAGATAGAGGCAAAATACATGCGGAAAATACCGAAGCATTGAGTAAACCGAAGGCAAAAAGGTAAAAGCAATATTGTCCGGCAAGCGGTTTTAAGGCCAGGGCCGCATCTTTGGCTGTTTCAATTCGGATGCCATTAGTAAAAAGCGTGTTGGCGCAGACGATGATGATAAAAATCGCGATAATATTGACCACGAATGCGCCAATGATTACATCTAGGCGGCTGTATTTATAGTTTTCCAGCTTGATTCCCTTCTCTACTACCGAAGACTGTTGATAAAATTGCATCCAAGGGGCAATTGTGGTACCGACAACACCGATAAGCATAAAAATGTATGCTTTATCGAATTGAAAGCTGGGGTGTATTGTACTTTTAGCGATCAGATTCCAATCTGGCTTAGAAAGAAATCCCGAAACAATATAGCAAACGTAAAATAAACAAGCCACGAGGAATACTTTTTCCACCGATTTATAAGTGCCTTTTACGATCAGCCACCAGACAAATAATGCACAGGCCGGAACCAACAGGAATTTACTAATACCAAAAAGTTCAGCGCTGGCGGCAATACCGGCAAATTCTGAGATAGTGTTAAAAATATTGGAAAGAACCAGGACTGTCATAGCATAAAAAGTCACCCTGACTCCGAACTCTTCACGGATTAAATCCGCCAATCCTTTACCGGTAACTACTGCCATCCGGCTGCACATTTCTTGAATAATTACTAGGGCAATAATAATCGGAATAAATGACCACATCAGAGCGTAGCCAAAATGTGCGCCGGCTACCGAATAAGTAGTAATCCCTCCGGCATCATTATCTACATTAGCAGTAATAATTCCCGGCCCCATAACGGAAAGAAAGATTAAAATTTTTGCCCAAAATGTTTTTATGTCCTTCATGTTTTTTGGATAATCTTTATTCGTTTAAGTCTACGCCAAGCAAAAGCAATTAGTTGGCTTAAGATGTCGTCAACGGTAATAATTCCCTGCAAAACGTTGTTTTCATCAATTACGGGAATAGCAAAATACTTATATTTTTCCATTAAATAGGCGACTTCTTTAACACTAGAATCTAAGTGTACAAAATAGGTCTTCGGGAATGCGCAATTTTGAATCGGTTCTCCGGGATTTGCCAGCATAAGGCGGCGGAAATTAGTTGTTGAAATTAAATGGTGTGTTTCATCAGTAATATAAATAAACTGCGCCGGCTCAGATTTAAAATTTCGCTGGCGTATTTGTTCTAAAGCTGCCTGGACAGAAGTGTCTTTAGTAAAAGAAATATATTCTGTGGTCATTAGTCCTCCGGCAGAATCACCAGAGTAGCCTAAGAGTTGTGAAAGACGTTTAGAATATTTATTTTCAATTAAGGTCAAAATATGCTTAATTTTTTCCCGTGGTAGTTTCTCCAGGAAATCCGTAGCTTCATCCGGAGGGATATTGTTAAGTAGCTCGGATATTTCAAAATCATTCATTTCACCGAGTAGTGAAGCTTGGGTTTTAAAGTCGATGTTAGTGAAGATTTTTGTTTTATTTTCCAGATTTAATGATTTAAAAAGCGCAATCTGGTGATTGATATTTAAATCCAGGAAGATGTCTCCTAAGTCTGCTGCGGGTATGCTGGCTAAATTCTTCTGTGGTAGGTCAATCTTTATGGTCATGCTTACCGGGTTAATGGTTAGCGGTTGTATGTATTTCCAGGAGATTAAGTGATCGTTATTTAAATACTTTGCTTTTGGATTAAAAAGTTTGACTATAAAATCAATACCTTTTTCAAAACCTAGTCGCCTAAGCAGCCCGCGGCTTCCAATATCTACGTGAGCAATCATTAAGGCGTGATCAACCACTAAAAGCTGGATGTCGTTTACCCGGATAACCTTATGATTATGCGTATCGACAACTTGTTGATCGAGTATATCTCTTCTGAGCGTAAACTCTTTTTTTTCATCATGAATTTGGCTAAAATTTATGGCGGATTTATCTGTTTTAAGCAGAACTCCTTCTTTATCGATTTTTTCAATATCCTGCCATTTTACCAGTGCGTATTTACGATTAGGAAAACCTTTGCGGATAATTAAAGCATCAGAAAGAGGGTATACTTGAGAAGATTTTACTACTAAGTCATAAATTTCTCCAACAGCCTTGCCCTCTTTATCTAGCACGGGTTTATCCATTAGTTGGGAAAAAAAGATAAACATTTTTGCAGCAGAAATCTTAATATTTGCGAATTGATTGATCGTATTCATTAGTAAATTTTTATTTGCGTTTCCGGGAATTCCTTGATTAATTGTTTTTGTGAATCTTTATCCAGTACAAATATTGCTGTAGATAAAGCATCAGCGGTTATTCCTTTGTCTGTGATGACAGTCGCTGAAGTAATCTGATTGTTTGCCGGATAACCGGTTCGAGGATCAATAATATGGCAGTAAAGCCTGCCTCCTTTTAAAAAGAATTGTTCGTAATTTCCGCTGGTAGACGCAGACTTATCTTTTAACTCCAAGGCCCCGATAATTTCAAGCTTATTCCTACCCTGAATGGCGATCTTCCAATTTTTGCCGAATTTATCTCCTAATGCATAAACTTGTCCGCCGGCGTTAATTAAGCAGTTGTTAATACCATGCTCTTTTAATTTTTTAACCGCACAATCTAAGGCATAGCCTTTAGCAATTGCCCCCAGGTCAATTTTCATACCTGGAATTTTGAATTCTACCACATTATCATTTCCATGTAAAATAATTTTATCGCTGCCTACTAGTTTTAAGGTATCGCGGATTTTATCATCAGTAGGAACTTGAAATTCCTGGGTAGTAAATCCCCAAAGGTCAATTAATGGGCCAACGGTAATGTCAAAGGCCTTGAAAGTTTTATCATGAAATTCAATAGATTTTTTTATAATATAAAAGGTATCTGGGCTTACCTTTAACTTCCCTAAGCGGTTAAGCTGGGAAATTTCACTAGTTGCGATATATTTACTGAGCAACTGTTCAATACGGCTTGCTTCGGAAAAAACAATTGTCGCGGCTTGTTTATTTGGAGAAGATACCTGCCAGAAAGTACCCATTAACAGGCGATTATTATAATAAAGTTGTTTTGTTTTTAATGAGTGTTTTATTGCAGGTAATTGAAAAAAATAATAAATTAAGGCTAATGACCAGCCCGTTATTAAAAGAGCAACTAAGATTTTACGCGTTTTTGTGCTAAAAGCCATTTTAAATTTTTATTCAGCTGTTTGTGTGTAGCTAGATTCTATAGTTTTAACTAGATCCAAAAGAATTTTATTAGTCGGAACATCAATACTTAGCTCTTGCCCTAAACGCACAATTACTCCGTTGATAAAATCAATCTCTGTCCGTTTTTTTCTTAATACATCCTGAAGCATCGAAGAAAGATTATGCTGAGTGCTTTCGCAAACTGTTTCTACTTTGGCTAGCGGATCATCAAAAATTAACTTTATGCGTTTTCTTTTGGCAATTCGGGCAGCTTCGGTAACTGCGTTCCTTAAGATTCTCCGGGTACCTTCATGTTCAATAAGTTTTCCATTGGGCAGCCGCGTAATTGCAGATAAAGCATTGATTCCAGCATTAATAATTAACTTTGACCAAAGTAGGTTTTTTATGTCACGCGACATTTTACATTCCAGGCCGACTTTATTAAAAACTTCGCGAATCGCGCGCATTTGCACCGGAGTTTTACCATCAATGGCCCCGATAATTGTTTCACCCCAGCCAACATAGCGGATTTTACCAATATCAATTAAGGTTGCCCCGCCGATGGTAACGCCCGCAATAACCCTGTCTTCACTGGTTAATTCAGAGATGATTTCAACATTACCGATCCCGTTTTGCAGGGTTAAAATTTTAGTATCTGGCCCCAAAAGTGGTTTGATTTGTTCAATGACTAGCTTGGTGTGAAATGATTTTACGCAGATAATAATTAGATCAGCTTTGCCGATTTCTTGAAGGCAAGCGGTAGTTTTTACTTTTGCCTGCCAGGAGCCGATTTCTCCTTCCAGAGATATCCCGCTTTCGTTAATCTGAGCAGCCCGCTCCTTATTTTTATCTAGAAGCCAGACTTCTTCTTTTGATTTCGATAAAAATGCAGCAAAAAGGCATCCGATTGCCCCTGGACCGACTATGACAATTTTCATTTAGCACGCCCCCCTATCAAAGTATTTATTAAACAGGGATTTCTAATTTATTAATCAGTTTTTGAGATTTTAGTTCATGGCCAAGGTGAAAGTTTAAAAAAGCGTTGAGGATTAAATCCAGCTCTTTTTTTATCTGAGGATTCATTCCCAGGCTTAAGGAACTATTAAAACTATTTTTTTCAATATGCAATACTGTAGCAATGGTACCTCTAAATATCGAGCGGCTGCCGGGGTCTTTGGGCATACAATGCGGGCAAAGTAACCCGCCCATAGAAAGACTGAATTTAGATTGCCCCATAATTTTTTCCAAACAGCTTACACAGGAATCGAAATGCGGTTTAAATCCTGAAAGGCTAAGCATTTTAATTTTAAATATTGTAGAAATTTTTTCCGGGTTGTAATTGGTTTCTAATTCTTTTAGGCTGGCTAGTGCTAAGTTAAAGACTTCTTCGTTTTTATCCTCAGCCTGCATAACAGAATTAATCATTTCCATCATAAAACTGGCAGCAGTCGCTCTTTCCAGGCTTTGCCTTGCCCGGGTAAAATTATCGATTTTATCTGCCTGGCTTATTAAATGGATACTGGAATGCGTTTTTCTGTAAAAAATGATTTCATTTAGTGAAAAGGGCTCTAAATTTGAAGCAAATTTTTTCGGATCAGTGCGGATACCTTTAAGCACCCCGCAAACTTTACCGAATTCTTTAGTGTAAAAATCTACAATTAAAGATGTTTCGCGTAAGTCCCTTTTATTTAAAACTAATCCTTGAGCCCGGTCAATGGACATATTGTTTTTCTTTTTTACGCATTAATTTTATTTGAGCGTTTGTATGGTCGTTAAATCCTAAGATATGCAGTATTCCATGGACAACGTAAAGTGACAATTCAAAATCAGGTGTAGTTTTTAACTGATGTGCCTGGCGCAAGGCAGTCTGCGCAGACACAATAATATCTGCTAAAAGAAAATTCCCATCCTTTTTATTGCTCAGATTAAAAGCCAAAACATCAGTTGAACTTTTAGTGTTATGGAATTTGGTGTTAAATTTAGTAATTTGTGCATCGTTTACAAAACAAACATTAATCCAGCCAGATTTTTTTACCCCTTCGCCTTTAAGGACTTTACGAATTATTGTTTTTATTTTTCTGGTATGGAGAGAAACAGTTTCCTGTAGATTCCAAAGGGTTATTTCCATCCCGCACCTTCTAAATATCCTGCTATTAAATTCATAAGGTTTGAGAAATTGAATGAAAAAGAAGGCGTGGGATTCACCCCCGAGTTTCTTGTGGATAGTTAACCCTGCTATGATATATCCCAGTTAATATTTTAGCAAAGATGCCGGATATTTTTTCAATATCTTTCAAAGTAAGTTCACATTCATCAAGCTGCCCGTCAATAAATTTATTATTAATTACTTTATGTACTGTTTCCTCAATTTTATCCGGCGTAGGGTCTTTTAAGCTGCGCGTAGCCGCTTCTACTGAGTCGGCTAATAAAACAATAGCAGTCTCTTTACTATTTGGTTTTGGCCCGGGATAGCGGAAACCTTCTTCGGATACTTCCTGATCCTCTTCTTTACCTTCTAATGCTCTTCGGTAAAAATAATAAACCAGGCTATTGCCATGGTGTTGTTGGATAAAATCCCAAAGTAGCGGGCTTAAATTGTATTTTTTAGCCAGGTCTAACCCTTCTTTAATATGGTTCATGATAATTAACTTGCTCATCGTAGGAGTAAGTTCATCGTGGGCATTCTTTTTAATATCCTGATTTTCAATAAAATATTCCGGTTTCTGCAATTTTCCGATATCATGATAATATGCGCCTACTCTGGCTAAAAGTCCATTAGCTCCTACTGCTTGACAGGCAGAATCTGAAAGATTACCAACTACCAGGCTATGGTGATAAGTACCTGGCGCCTCCAGGACCATTTTTTGTAGAATCGGATGATTGAAATCTGCCAGTTCAAGCAGGCTGATATTGGTAACAGTTTGCAGCATATACTCAAAGAAAGGCAGGATTCCTACAGTAATTATTCCGGAGACTAATCCGTTAACTAAAATTATTAGGTATCTTTGCGGGTGATTAATCCAAAGTTCTTCTAGAAGTATCAGGCTTACTACCTGCATGATACCGGCAATGGCTCCTGTTTGAATAACCTGGGAACGTTTACGGGTTTTATTTACTAACAGTATTACACAAATGCAGGGAATCATCATAAAAACAAACCAGGCCTTAAATGGCCCGGGAATTAAAAAAGCTAGAGAAACGCAGGTTCCTAGCGATAAAAAATAGGCAATTTCTAAGTTATTAAATAGCAATACACTAAGCATAGGGATAATTGTAATCGGAATCCAGTAGGAGGATATTCCTTGTTTGATTAAATAATACCCCAGGCAAAAAGAAATCAGAAAAAGAAAACTCAAGGCAGGTAACCGGGCGTTTTTAATTTTAATAAATTTTTTGTAAAAGCACAGGTAAAGCAGGATTAAGAAAAGCGGCACTCCCAAGTTAATACGGATAATATGGCTGAATAAAAACATAAATGCGCATATTCCGATTGGAAGAAGTTTAGTTTTATTAAACAGTTTTTTCATATGCTTTAATTATTCTTTGTACTAATGAGTGTCTGACTACATCAGAACCGCTAAAGTAAATAAACTTAATTCCTTCTATTTCGTTAAGAATATCCTGGGCTTGAAGCAGTCCGATGGGTTTGGCTCCGGGTAAATCGCTTTGCGTCATATCCCCGGTTATTACAGCCTTAGAGTCAAATCCTAACCGGGTTAAAAACATTTTCATTTGTTCCGCCGTACAGTTTTGTGCTTCATCTAAAACAATAAAGGCATCATTTAACGTCCTTCCTCTCATGTAAGCAAGCGGCGCAACCTCAATTATACCGGTTTCCAGATAGTTTTCAATCCGCCTTGCTTCCATCATATCATATAGGGCATCATAAAGTGGCCTAAGATACGGTGAAATTTTGGCTTGTAGGTCTCCAGGCAGATATCCTAAGGATTCACCTGCTTCAATGGCTGGTCGGGTTAAAATAATCCGGCGTACTTCTTGTTTCTTTAACGCTTCAACTGCGCAAACCATAGCTAAGTAGGTTTTACCTGTCCCTGCCGGGCCAATACCAAAAACAATATCATGCTTCTGGATAGCTTCTACATACTCTTTTTGGCCATTGGTTTTAGGGCCGATTTGCTTACCTGCGCAAGAGCGAATAATACTACTATCTAGCTGCTCTAATTGCACGGTCCCTTTTGCTTTTTTTAAATTTGAAATTAAATATACTAAGTCGGTTTGGCCGATTTCCTCACTACCAGAACGTAAACCAGTCAACAAGTATTCTACAAGCTGGCTGGCTTTTTTTAAATTAGCAGCAGTGCCGCTTATCTTTAAATGTTCACCGCGTAAGGTTAGTTTTACCTTAAATTCTTTTTCAATACTTTTAAGATTAGCGTCCTGTGCCCCAAAAAGAGCCTGTATTTCTTTTTGGGATTCAAACCGGATTATTTTATCCATATATGGTGTTTAATTTTGCCAAATATTTACTTCAGGTTTTCTTTTGGTTCCAGCATTTTTTGATTTTCCACGACTTCTTTTGGGCCGGCGGGAATATTTAAAATCTGTCCAGGGTAAAGTTTATCCGGACCACGTAAAGTATCTTTATTTGCTTCGTAAATCTTCATCCATCTTTTAGTGGTACCATAGAATTTCTTGGATATTTTTTGTAAAGTATCATTTTTAGCTACGGTATATTTTTCGTAATTTAAATTTGTTTCTTCATTTTGGGTCTCTGACTGTGTTTCCTGGATCATTTTGGACTCATCAGTATTATCGGTAGCTAACGGAGTAAAAGCGGGGCAGCTAGTTTTAGTTTTGTTAGTCGGGCCTAACTCTACCTCAAATACTCGGGTAGTACGTGTAGTCCTTCTTTCTTTAGGTTCCGGGGCTTGGCCCATAATGTAACCACGGTTTCCGGATGTCGAGGAGAGCTCCTGATCCACCCGATCGCGTGTTAAATTATAGGTTCTGGCTACGCATCCTGATAATGCCAAAGTTGACGTTAATACGCAAATTCCTGCAAGTTTAAAACTATTCATTTTACTTTCCTCCCTTTCTTACGGTTAAACCTAATTCTTTTAATTGTTTATCTTCTACATCCGAAGGCGCGCTGGTTAACGGACAGAATGCGTTGGAGTTTTTAGGAAAAGTAATTACTTCACGGATACTTGATTCTCCGGAAAGTATGGCCAGGAGCCTGTCCATACCGAAAGCTACTCCTCCATGTGGTGGCGCGCCGAACTGAAAAGCTTCCAAGAGAAAACCAAAACGTTTTTGCACTTCCTCTTTTTTCAAACCAATTATACTAAAGATTTTTTCCTGGAGTTCTTGACGATGAATCCTGATTGACCCGGACCCCAGCTCCATCCCATTTAAAACTAAATCATAAGAACGGGATTTCACTTTATCCGGCGCTTTATCTAAATTCTCCAGGTCTTCAACAGCCGGAGATGTAAATGGATGGTGTTCGCTTTCCCAACGTTTTTCTTCAGTATTAAATTTAAAAAGCGGGAAATCTACTACCCAACAGAAAGCAAAATCCATTTTTAATTTTTCGCGTAAGTCAGGTTTATCGCAACTATATTTTTCCATCGCTTCTTTATAACTAATGCGGGTAAAAGGAGTGGGAATATCAATGTTCTTTAATTCTTTAAAGATTAATTTCATCAGCCCTTCTGTTAAAGTAAAGATATCTTCTTCATTAACAAAAGACATTTCAATATCCAGCTGAGTAAATTCAGGCTGACGGTCAGCGCGCAGGTCTTCATCGCGGAAACATTTAGCAATTTGGTAGTATTTTTCTATACCAGCAACCATTAAGATTTGTTTGAATAGTTGCGGTGATTGCGGTAAAGCAAAGAATTGTCCGAGATTCGCCCGTGAAGGAACCAGATAATCCCGTGCGCCTTCTGGTGTAGATTTAGTAAGAATTGGCGTTTCGCATTCAATAAAATCTTTTTGTCCCAAGTATCCGCGGATAACTTTATAAAGATTACTTCTTAGAAGTAAATTATTAAAAACCTTATTTCTCCTTAGGTCTAAATAGCGGTATTTAAGGCGGATTTCTTCAGTTATCTCGATATCTTCTTGAATCTCAAACGGCGGAGTAAGGCTGGGATTTAATATTTCTAATTCTTGCGCTAAAATTTCTACTTCTCCGGTAGCCAGCTTAGTATTGATGGTGCCTCCAGGCCGTTTATTCACTGAACCGGTTAATTTAACTACAAATTCATTTCTTAAATCTTGAGCTATTTTATACGCTTCTTTTGATTCTTTAGGAATAAAGACAACTTGAGTAAGGCCATAGCGATCACGGATATCGATAAAAATTAATTTACCGTGGTCGCGCCGGTTAGCTACCCAGCCGCAAAGGGTAACCTGTTTACCGACATCAGTGCTTTTAAGTTCAGCGCATGTATGCGTTCTTAACATTTTAATTCCTCAGTTAAATTTTGTATGGCGATTTCTTTTTGTGTGCTGTTAGCCATATTTTTGATAGAGATAGTGCCTTTTTTTAATTCATCGTCTCCTAAAATTAAAACATAGGTTGCGCCGGCATCATTAGCAGCGCGCATTGCCCCTTTTAATGATTTATTTAAATAATCCATATCGGCAGATATTCCCAAAGCCCGAAGTTGATGCAGTATTTTTATACCTTCAGATTTTGCCGCTTCTCCCAGTGTAATTAAGTAAGCTAACTTTTCCGGCGCACCTTGATTTAATGTATTGGCTACCAAAAATAATCTTTCCACTCCGAAAGCAAAACCGATTGCTCCTAAATCTGGCCCACCCAACTCCTGAACTAAATTATTGTAACGGCCGCCCGCTCCAATGGCATCTTGGCTGCCTAAATCACCATGTTTAATTTCAAAAACAGTTCGGTTATAATAATCCAAGCCACGTACCAGCTTGGGGTCTATTTGAAATGGAATCTTGAGGTTATTTAGCCCGATTTTAACTGCTTCAAAGTGCTCATGACAATCCGGGCAAAGATGAGCCTGTTTAAGGTCAAGGGTTTCTACTATTTTCTGGCAATTATCGTTTTTACAATCCAATATTCTTAATACGTTATTTTTTGCTCTTTGTTGGCAGTCTGTGCATAGCTGAGCTAATTTGTCATGAAAACATTTTTTTAATCTTTCGCTAAGTATCTGCTTATCTTTTGGGCATCCTAGGCTGTTAATTTTAATTTTGTAGCCGGAAATCCCGAAATTTTTCAGTAACTGATCGGCCAAACTAATTATTTCAATATCCAAACTGGCTTGCGCAGAACCAATTGCTTCGGCTCCGATATGATGAAATTGGCGTAACCTT
>JAPLLZ010000004.1:8345-10181 GCA_026387265.1 Candidatus Omnitrophota bacterium | reverse complement strand
AACTGATATCTCTACTGATACCACTATCAAAATCCGGTTTACCCCTCAACTGATAACGAATTTTGGAATGAAATGCTAATCGAGGAAAACAACGATTTTCTTTTTGCTTTTCCGCAAGCACCATTGTGAAAATATAACACACATTTGAAAATATGTCAATACATTACAAAACTGAGCACCCATAACAATCTAGCGAAGTACCTGTGAAAAGCACAAGCACCTCGAATAGCTATTTAAATTGTTACGAGTAAGAACTGTTATCTTAACTCAAATGCTTTGCAAAAATACACTATTTTGGTATAATTGCTTACGGAAGCATGGTCCGGCCTCCACTTGCCGGAGCCATAAACATTAGACAATGGTTCGGATTTCTGCGAGCAAAAACTAAACTTTCAGAGCCACCAACGAGGCAAATAAATGTACTGTAGCTACTACGGACTAAAAGAACGGCCCTTTAACGTTACCAGCGACCCGGCTTTCTTTTTTTCCAGCAAGAAACATAAAGAAGCCCTAGCGCACTTGCTTTATGGCGTCAGCCAAAGGAAAGGAATTATTGTCCTAACCGGAGAGATTGGAACAGGCAAAACCACTATTTGCAGATTTTTCCTCAACCAGGTCGGCAAAAACGTAAAAACTGCCTTCATTCTTAATCCAACATTCTCTGAAATACAATTACTAGAATCAATTCTTAATGATTTTGGAATTAACCCCAACAATAAAACAAAACTGGGTATGGTTTTAGAATTAAATAACTTTCTCTTACGCGAATCCAACAGTGGAAATAACCTAGTACTTATTATTGACGAAGCACAAAATCTAAAACCCGAGCTGCTAGAACAGGTCAGGTTATTATCTAATCTGGAAACAGAAAAAGATAAGTTATTACAAGTAATCCTAGTCGGCCAACCTGAGCTAAATACCCGCCTTAATCTTTACGATCTAAGACAATTGCGGCAAAGAATAATGGTCAGATACCACATTACCCCGTTAGACAACAGCGAAATTAAAGACTATATTAATTACCGTTTAAAAATTGCTAATCCACAATGCCAGATTAATTTTAGTGATGAAGCGATTGATTTAATCAGCCGTTTTTCTGCGGGTACGCCAAGGTTAATTAATATGCTTTGCGACCGGGCGCTTTTAGCCGGCTTTGTCAGTGAAACTAGCCATATAAACTCAGATATAATAAAAAGGTGCACTGAAGAATTCGACAATTACGCCATAAATAAAAACATATGAGCATTATTAATGACGCACTAAAGAAAACCGGGGAATACCTGCAAAAAAATTCTACTGCGAATACTGCTTTTCCTGCTATCCCCCCCAAAGTAAAACCACTTTTTTTTTATATTTTAATTTTACTAGTTGGGCTTTTATTGGGCAATCTTATATTCAACTTCATAAGCCATAAAATTAATAATCAAGTAACTCCAAAAAAAAATATACCAATTGCCACTGAGGCGGTAAAACCACCTCTTCCTCCCATACAACCAGCTCAAACTCAAGAAGAAAAAAAACCGGCAGAAAAAACCCCATTTATTTTAAATGGGATATTCTACTCTGATAATAACGGTTACGCATTAATCAATAATCAGATTGTAAGAGAGAATGACTACGTTGATGGTGCTAAGGTGAGCTTAATTACTACTGATAAGGTGGAATTAGATAACGCCGGCCAAATAATTACTCTTACTACCCACAGATAATCCTAAATTATCTTACCAATTGCTTCTTTAATTAAATCTAGCCTGATATTGCGCACAATCTCGGGCTTACCAATACCGCTAATGAGCACAAATTTATTTTCTTTTCCTGAAAACTTTTTATCATGAT
>JAPLLZ010000004.1:0-8250 GCA_026387265.1 Candidatus Omnitrophota bacterium | reverse complement strand
TAATTAAATTTTCAATACACAATGCTGGCCTACTATCGACTAATCCCAGCTTATGGCTTAAATCAACAGCCGCGAGCATTCCTAAGCCCACTGCCTGGCCATGGCTATAACCTTTATATCCACCAGCAGCTTCAATCGCATGGCCAATTGTATGCCCAAAATTAAGAATACTCCTTAAACCCAGGGTTTCCTTTTCATCCCGAGCAACTATACCCGCCTTAATCCGGCTACAGGCATAAACAATTTTTTGTAAAACAACAGGATCCTGTTTTTTCACCTGCCGGTATTTATTTTCCAAGAAATTAAAAAACTTCTGGTCTTTGATTATGGCATACTTGATAACTTCAGCCATCCCGCAGCGCATTTGTATTGTGTCTAAGCTTTTTAAAAATCCTACATCACTGAAAACTAATTTTGGCTGGTAAAATGCCCCCACTAAATTTTTGCCTAAATCCAGGTCAACTGCAGTTTTTCCGCCGATTGCTGAATCCACTTGCGCCAAAAGTGTCGTAGGAATCTGCACATAACTAATCCCACGCTTATAAACCGAAGCCACAAACCCAGCCAAATCACCAATTACTCCTCCGCCAAAGGCAATCACAAAGACTTTTCTTTTTTGATCAAACTTGGCCAACTCTTTGATTACTGAACTGGCCGTTTCAATCGACTTACTTCTTTCGCTATCAGCAACTAATTTAAAATGGCAATCAAACCCGCTTTTAGTTAAAATCTGCGCTAGCCTCCTACCATATTTTCTTTTTAAAAAAGAATTGGTAATAATAAAAGCGTCAGTGCCGATATTTATTTTTTTTAGATAACTACCAAGCTGTTTAAAAATTCCATATCCGATAATAATCGAATACGTCCGTTTTCCTAAATTAACTTTTACTATATCCATATTAAGCAGGCGCCCCCATCATTCGAATTACCAACCCGACTAGCGGCCAAAGTATGCGATCAAAAACACCCAATCCGATAAGAATGCATAAAATGATAAAACCAAAACGCTCAAATGCAGAATACTGCTGCGCTAACTGCTTAGGCAATATTCCCATTAAAACCTTCGATCCATCCAAAGGCGGAATCGGAATAAGATTGAAAACGGCTAAAACTACGTTAATCATCATCAGATTAAAAAATAGATATGAAATAGTTGCGGGAAGCAGAAAAAACTTTAACACCTGGACAAGAACAAAAGCCAGGATAAAATTAGCAAAAGGCCCGGCCAGGCCAATCCAAATAAGATCTCTTTTTGGATTTTTTAACGCCCAGTAATTTACCGGAACAGGTTTAGCTGCACCAAAAACAAAATGCCCAGCGCTAGACACAAAGAGCACTAGTGGTAAAATCAGCGTCCAAAAGGGATCAATGTGGGCCAACGGATTTAACGTCAGACGGCCGCTTAATCTGGCCGTGGAATCACCGAGCTTAAAAGCCATTAATCCATGTGCAAATTCATGCACTGTCATGGCCATTAGTAACAACCCGTAAGAAATGGCAAACGAGACAATCAGGCTCATAAAATTCACTCCTTAACCTCTGCCTTACCAACAACATCCAACCTGATAAACTTAATAGCTAAAAATGAGCGGAATTTAAAATTCAATTTGAAGCCTCGATAATATCTATCTGAAGAATAGGATATTTGCTTTGGACAGGACTAATTAATTTTCCAGTGACCTTAACTTTGTGGTAATTAAGGCTGTCTAACCCTTTGCGATCACCTTTAAGAAAATATATTTTATTCTCCGGAGTAATCAACTTATGCGTGGCCTTACGCCAGAGAACGATTCCATAAGGGCTAACCTTACCCTCAACCACCAACTGATCACCTAATTTGACAGAATCCACAGGATTAACCGTAGGTTCCTGCTTCTTAAATACAACCACTTCTTTATTTATAAATTTCTTATTTACCCAACCGTAACTCTGATAAGCTGGCGCAACCTTATACCACTGGCCTTCATCTGCAATAATATTAACTACCGTAGCCTTATCAAGCTTCCCCAGTATCCAGGTCGATTCAGAAGGACCCAGCCGTATATTTACCCTATCCTTAATCACTCTGGCGCTGAGACATTTACCGGCTGAAGAAGCAAAATCGGCATTAACATTATTACACTCAAGAAGATTCTTCTTTATGTAAGAAGGCGCTTCTTTAGGCAAGCGAACCTTATACCAATCATAAACCTCACCAACAACTTCTATTAAATCACCTTTAGACAAAGTGCAGATCACCGCTGCGCCTACCGTAGAATCCACCCGAAGATTAATTCCCGAAGTATTAATCTGACCGGTAAACGCAGTAAAATCATTCGCAAATATAGAACCCGGCAGAATAAAGCAACTTACAAAAAAAATAAAGCTTCTTATAGTTTTTAGTTTTGAAAGCATCCAGCTTCCTTGTTTACGTTTTTAAGCCTTAGGAACAGCTTTAGCCGCAGCCTTAGGAACAGCTTTAGCCGCATCTTTTGCGCCTGGAGCAGCTGCTGGTGCACCTTCCTCTGTAGTTGCAGCTTTTTCAACTTTTTCTTTTTTAATCTTAATCCTCAAGGTCTTGATCTTAGGTAAACCATATACCGCATCCCCTTGCTTCCAATCGCCTTTTTCCTGCATCTGTCTGATACGCTCGATACGTTTTAACACTGAACGAGTCTTTTTGTCTTTTTCCGAAATAGTTAATGACGGATGTATGGACATGTTTATAGCCTCCTTATGCGGCAACCAGCGTAGGTTCTCTGCAACTGGATCAGCAAAGGTTGCGCGCTCTCTTGATTAGAAAATTTGCCTACGCACAAAACAATATAATCCCCCTTAGCAAAAACCATCGGGGTTAATCCTTCTTTGAGTAACGACTGAACTTGCCGTAATGCAAGTTGTTTATTTTTAAAAGTTGCTACCTGAATTGTATAGCCGAACCCTGACGAATTATTATTTTTAGCCCAACCTAAACTCCTGCCTTTTTCTACACCTAAGGAAAAAGAAATAATGCTGCACAAAACCAGGCCCATAATTAAAAGCAGCACTTTCTCATATCCGCGCATCCTTAAAAAAACGGAACTTTTGGGAACATGCGGTTTATATAGGCCGCTATTTTCATCTGAAGAAAATAATTCAGATTGTGAATTTTCCTGTTTTTCTACCATAAATAAACACTCCTACTTAGCTTTATCTTGATCCAAGTAAACTTTTTTATTGAATTTTTTAATAACCCTTAAAAACACCTCAACTATTTTCGGATCAAATTGAGTACCGCTCTGTTTTTTTACTTCTTTTATCGCTGAAGCAATATCCATTCTTTGACGGTAAGGCCGGCCATAAACCATAGCCTCAAAAGCATCCGCTACCGACATAATCCGCGCCCCCAGAGGGATCTGTCCGCCTTTAAGATGCGAAGGATAACCTGTACCGTTATATTTTTCATGATGATACATAATAATCGGAATAGCTGGCCGCAAAATCTGTAAAGGCCGCAAAATCTGCGCCCCCTTAGCCGGATGTTTTTTAATAATATCATATTCATCCGCAGTAAGCTTGGTCGTCTTAGTTAAAATTTCGATTGGAATATCCGCCTTGCCGGCATCATGCAAAAGGCTGGCATATTTAAGGCTCTCTAACTGTTTCTCGCTAAGATGAATTTCAACACCCAAAGCGCAAACTAACTTACTAAAATTCGGAGAATGCGTATAATCCCGGGAAACATGGGTATTTAAAAAAGTAACTAAGGATTTAATACTCCCAAAAACTATACGCTGTTGTTCTTCATAAAGTTGCATGTTCTTAATCCCAATCACCGCTTGTTCCGCCATAGTCATCAACATCTCTTGATCAAAAATATCAAACGGCTGGATAGGCTTGGTACGTTTAATAATTGTATAACCGATAAGATCTTCACAGATAAACGGTATACCAAGAAGATTGCCTTTTTTGATAGCAGAAGAACATTTAATAATCCTTTTTTCGATCTGCCCGGTAATCTTAGTCTTTTTGTAAATAACCTGTTTCTTGTTGTCTTTAATTGTACATTGGATAGTAGAGTATTTTTTACTGTGATCCAATAAAACGATTGAGCAATACTGAGCATTAAAAAATTGGCAGAATAAACGACCCATTCGGCTAATTAATTCATTAACCTCATAGGTAGAATTAAGCAAGCGGTAAATACTATGCACCGCGGAAATCAAAAACCTATACTTTTTCGTAGGGGTTGAATAATTTTTTATACTCATCTAAAGCATACCGGTCAGTCATGCCGGCGATATAATCACAAACTACCCTTCTTACCCCTTCCTGGGGAATCCTCTGTTGGACCTCAGATGGCATCTGTGCGGGGCGTTTGAGATATTCACAAAATAATTCCCGGATAAAACGCTTAGCTTTAGTGCTCATGCGTACCACCCGGTAATGATGATAAAGCTTCTCCATTAAAAACTGCCTAAGCGGGCTTCTTAACTGTTTAACCTTGCTGCTAAAACCCACTACTTTACGGTTAATTTTATGCACATCGGTGTAATTCTTAATCTTCAGCCGCGCAATCTCTGATTGCGTATGTGCAATCAAATCTGTAACCTGCAAATCAATCAAACCACGAATAACCAAATATTTCCGGCAACTGGGATTAATTTTAGCATACTTCTGATCGATCGTGCGATTTATTTTCTGCCAAATTTCCAGATTCTCAAGGTCACCCTCTTTAATTAACCCGGAGGTAAGCCCATCATCCAAATCATGATTATCATAAGCAATTTCATCAGCGACATCCACTAACTGGGTCTCCAAAGAAGGCATCTTATCAGGATAAAACTCTTTAATCTTTACGGCAATATCAAAAACTGAAGAGTGCTTCACAATCCCTTCCCGAACTTCCCAGCTTAAATTCAAGCCCGGGAATTCAGGATAACGTTCCTCCAGAAAATCAACTACCCTTAAACCCTGAAGATTATGATTAAACCCGCCAGCTTTAGCCATTAATTCATCAAGAACATCTTCCCCGGAATGCCCAAAAGGCGTATGCCCTAAATCATGCGCCAAAGCAATAGCTTCGGTTAAATCCATATTTAAACTTAAGGCGCAGGCAATCGTACGGGCAATCTGAGAAACCTCGATACTATGCGTCAATCGGGTACGGTAATAATCACCTTCGTGGTTTACGAAAACCTGGGTCTTATATTCCAATCTCCTAAAAGCAGCTGAATGAATAATACGATCCCGATCCCGCTGATAACATGACCGATAAGCATGCTCATCTTCTTTATGCGCCCGGCCCCGTGAATTACTGCTTTTCATCGCATAAGGAGCAAGAAATTTGTCTTCGAAATCGCTAATTTTATTTTTCTGCATTTTTTAGAAGCCTGACTAACTCTCCCAAGGATTGGGAAATAACTTTAGTATCGGAAATTATCGGCATAAAATTACTATCACCGGACCAACGTGGAACAATGTGTAAATGCAAATGCCCGGTAATTCCTGCCCCGGCAGAGCGCCCCAGATTAAAACCCAGATTATAACCCTGAGGTTTCAAAACTTTTCCTAACAGGCGCTTGGCCCGTTTTACGCATTTAAATATATCCAAAATCTCTTCTTCGCTTAAAAGATCAATATCGGCAACATGGCGCAGCGGAGAAATTAAAAGATGCCCATTATTATACGGATAAATATTCAACAAGCAAATGCTACTCTTTGTCTTAAAAACTACATAATCTTGCGATTTACTTTTTTTAGCTAAACAAAAAATACACCCTTTAGTCTTACGCATTTTGCCTACATAATTAATTCTCCAAGGAGCCCAAAGTTTATCCATATTAAATCCTTATTATTTTAGCCTCTAGCCCATTCTGGCCATTATTAATCGCACCAGAACCAGTTAATTTTTTATTTAATTCAATTATCCCGTAAGAATTATATTCACCGGCTGGGTCAGTGGCGCTTCCGGGATTATAAAATAAAATTCCCCCTATTTTTTCATTCATCGATTTATGCGAATGGCCGAAAATAATCAAATCGCAGCCATCATTTTTAAAACAATCTTTAAGCAATTCCAGAAGATTTGACGCCGGTCCAGATCCATGCATAACCCCTATTCGATAACCAAGAATATCTAAAACCTGTTTTACGGGAAATTTCTTTCTTACTGCTTCCGGATCCATGTTCCCAGCAACCACCACCACATTAGGACAAATAGACTTTAATTCATCAATTACTCTTAAACTTACTATATCCCCGGCATGCACGACTAGATCTACCTGTTTAAAAGCATCTAAAACTGCCTGAGGAAGATGTTGTCCTTTATCCGGTATATGCGTATCTGAAATTACGCCAATTGTTACCTTGTCTGTTGGATTTAGGAAAACATTACTCTTACAAGACCTTAAAGGCTGACTCATACAATTACCCGGGGTTTAGAAAATAAATCTAAAATCTGATTTAAGCTATTTAAATCCCAGGTCCAAATCTTCTCTTCCAAGGCTCTTAGTCTAGCATTTGGATCTTCTTGGAGCGTAACCACAATCTTACGCTGCGATTTATGATTATATTTCTTACATTCTTTAGAAAATTCGGTAATATCATGTTCAGTAAGAGCATCTGACTTAATCGCCATAATCCATAAAGCATCGCTAGAGCGGCCCAATAAGCCATCTTTTAAAAACCGCTGGCCAAAAACTAGGGGCTTTACTTCGCGAAAATGATGCAGCCGGATTTTTTTACGTTCAATCTGCACAAGATCATCGTCAAATAACTGCAATAATTCCCAAACGCGATTAGTCAGCGGTTTAACAGATTGTTTAGCGAATTCAGCAATAAGTTCCTGAATATTATCCCGAAACTTGTCCTTTTGATTTTTTGCATCAAATGACAATGAACGCATCTTTTCTTGATAAACAAAACGCATCCAATAAGCAAATAAGCGGTCGCTAACCTTAAGAAAATCTCCGCTGCGGGTAATCGCATCTAGCTCTAAAAGATGATTGACTCTCACCGCCAGGTCTTTCTTTTGTTTATGCAAGATATGAGCAATATCCTTAATGCGATTACGCCCGGAGGCAATTAAATAAAATATGGACACATAATCATTACTAGCATCTGTATCTAAAAAACGCTTAATATAATTAGAGAATCTCTGATTAAGAATTCCTGAGGTAGTAAAAAGCAAATCTTCAAGAATATCTGTTATACCTACACCTAACAGATCCATTTTACTTTGACCTTGGACAAAAGAAACAGAAACTGGCCTTTGCGGATACTTAGATAAAGCATCAGCAATTAACTCCAGGTACAAAGGATATCCACCGGTAAAATTAATAATGAAATCTTTTAGCTGTGGAGTAGATCTTAAATCGGAAACGTGCTGGTCTAAATAAGATCCGCTAGTAAAAATATCGAAAGGTTCAACAGTAATAATTTCGAAATTACCAAATAATAAAGATAGCTGTTTGGAAAGAATAACCCGGGTTTTAAACATCCTTGAGCTAGCCAGGCAATAAAGAGTATTTTTTTGTATCATGAGCAACTTACTCCACTCCAGGTACAGATTTTTTACTCCCAGGTCTTCTAAATTATGAAATTCATCTAAGAATAAAACGGTAAATTTACCAGACTCCTGGTTAATTAACTCCGGAAGGTTAAAAAGTTCAGTGATAATATTAATTTTTTTACGGCGGGAAAGTTCATCAAGTATAAAATTAATCTTTTCTGTAGTTTTTGGTATATACCTGGAGGATTTGGCAATCAGATAATCCAAGTCTTCTTTAAGCGGTAACCCGCTGTTTAGAAGAAAATTATAAAGTAAAGCACCGATAAATCTTTTAGCAAACCCATCAAGAGATTCAGAGCGTACCTCTAGATATACAGTAATAATTCTAGGATCATAAAAATTAGCCAAAAACTTTGAGATAATACTGGTTTTGCCAACATTTTCATCGCCAATAATCGCAATATTCTGGCGATACCCTTCTTTGAGGCTACTCACCCTTTTCTGAAGTATCTGGATATAATTTTTCCGGCCAAAGAATTTGTCTTTTATCATGATTTACCCCGTTAGAGATAGGAAACGCTTCAGCCGATTCTTCAGATAACGTTTACCCATACCTGTTTTTAAATACCTTTCTCTAGCAAATGCGTCTTCTTTATTTAAACACCCTTCAAAATATATTAATTCAAAAGGGCCTCTGTTTTTCGTTGCTGTTACTTTACCTTCATTATGCTCACCGAAGCGTTTCCGTAAATTAACAGTTGTGCCGGTGTAACAGTTGC
>JAPLLZ010000021.1:34754-37740 GCA_026387265.1 Candidatus Omnitrophota bacterium | reverse complement strand
GCAACTGTTACACCGGCACAACTGTTAATTTACGGAAACGCTTCGGTGAGCATAATGAAGGTAAAGTAACAGCAACGAAAAACAGAGGCCCTTTTGAATTAATATATTTTGAAGGGTGTTTAAATAAAGAAGACGCATTTGTTAGGGAAAGGTATTTAAAAACAGGCATGGGTAAACGTTATCTGAAGAATCGGCTGAAGCGTTTCCTATCTCTAACGGGGTAAACTTAAACGGCGCATAAAGCGAGATTTTCTGCGGTTAGCGGTAGCCGGATGGATAATATTTTTCTTAGCGGCTTTGTCCAACTGGGAAAAAACCTTAGAAATGAGTGTTTTAGCTTCGCTGGTGTTCTTTGCACTAAGTAATTCTTGGAATTTTTTAATTGTTTTTTTAAGTTGGCCCTTAACCTTAAGATTTTGGGTGTGTTTCTTTTTATTTACCCGGTTACTTTTTAATGATGTTCTGCGTCTTGGCATATATTCTCCTTAGTTTGTCTCTTGTTTTAAATATTGTCACCCAACGCTTATGTGGAACTGCGCTGGTACCTTGTTTTATTGGAAAAGCAAGTACGCCGCCTCTGCGGCGTGCGCGCTTGGTAGCGCGAGTTAGTATTATTAGCATAATTATACCCCCATGTCAATAAACAAATATCCTTCAGGAAACCAGAATCGGTCGGTTGCCCGTTCAGCTTCGGTTATCAGCCTGGCTACTCTTGCCTCGCGCATCTTAGGTTTTATCAGAGATGTGATTATTGCCCGGTTATTCGGAGTATATCTTTATGCGCAAGCTTTTGTGGTCGCTTTTCGTATACCAAATCTTTTCCGCGACTTGGTAGGAGAGGGGGCTTCTAATGCCGCAATTGTCCCAGTTTTAAGCGAATATAGTGTTAAGCGCTCTAAGAAAGAGTTTTGGGAGCTGGCGAATATTCTGCTTAATCTTTTGATCGTGGTTTTAAGCGCAATAACTATATTGGGAATAATTTTTTCTCCTCTTTTGGTGCGCTTGATTGCCCCTGGTTTTATCGGTTCTGCAGAAAAATTGCAGACAACAATTAATTTAAACCGGATAATCTTTCCCTACATTTTATTTATTGGTCTGGCAGCTTATGCTATGGCGGTGCTTAATTCGTTGAAGAATTTTACTGTTTCAGCTTTTGCGCCCTGCCTGTTAAATATTGCTATAATTGTTTGCGCCTTGCTTTTCGGGGAAGGTGTCCTGGGGCTGGCTACCGGAGTTTTGATTGGAGGTGTTTTGCAGCTGGCGGTGCAGGTTCCTCTCTTATATAAAAAAGGATTACGCCCAAAATTTACTCTGGATTTTAAGCATCCTGGTTTAGTACAAATCGGCAAATTAATGTTACCGCGTCTGGCCAGTTCTAGTATTTATCAGTTAAATAATTTTGTAGATTCAATCTTTGGCTCATTGGTTGCGGTGGTAGGAGACGGAGGGGTGGCGGTGCTTTATTTTGCCTATCGACTCATACAATTTCCTATTGGTATCTTCAGTAATGCTATCGCACAGGCAATCCTGCCTACTTTTTCTACCCAGGCCTTAGAGGATAATCAGGAAAATCTTAAAGACACGCTTTCTTGGGGGTTACGCATAGTGTTTTTTGTGATGTTACCAGCTACTGCGTTGTTTATGATTTTAGCCGACCCGTTAATTTCTACTCTTTTTGGTGGAGGAAAGTTTGATTTTAATTCTAGCCGCCTGACCAGCAATGCTTTATTTTACTATAGCATCGGTTTGACTGCTTACGGGGCCACCAAAATATTGCAAACTTGTTTTTTCGCGCTTAAGGATACGGTTACTCCTACCAAAATAGCGGGCTTAGCTTTGTTAATGAATATCATGCTCAATGCGTTATTAATGTTTCCGCTGAAAATCGGGGGTTTGGCTTTGGCCACCTCAATTTCCGGAATTATTTCATTTTTCATTTTATTCTTTATTCTTAACAAGCGCCTGAATGGTTTCGGGGAGGATAAAATATTGAAGTCGTTCTTACGTATCTTAGCCGCTACTTTATGTATGTCTGTAGTATGTTGGTTGGTGAACCAGGCGATAAATTTTGGCTGGGCATTATTTTGCGCCGGTTTAGCCTATATCTTTTTTTGTTTTCTTTTTGGCGTAACTGAATTAAGGCAGCTTTTTCATTGGCTAATCCGCAAAGACTTAAAACAAGCACTATGGAGCAACTATCACAACTAAGAAAAAAGATTTTATCCGCACCGGATTCTCCGGGAGTTTATTTGATGCGGGATCATTTGGGGCAGGTGCTTTATGTAGGCAAAGCCAATTCGCTGAAAAAGCGCCTGCTTAATTACCTGGGCAGGGATTTATCGAGTAAAACCCAGGCATTGATGGCTAAGGTGGCAGATGTTGAATTTCGCCTGGCGACTAATGAAGAGATGGCTTTGCTGCTGGAATTTAAGCTTATCCACGAGTTTAACCCCCGTTATAATATTTCACTTAAAGATGATAAAAGTTTTCCCTATGTGAAAATATCGCAGGAAGAATTTCCTTCGCTTCAGATTACGCGTAACAAAAATGATGCTGATGGGAAATACCTGGGGCCATACACCAATACTAAACTTTTAAAAAGCGCTTTAAAAATAATCCGGCTAAGCTTTGCATATCGGTCTTGTTTGCGCATGCCCAGGCATAGTTGTGTTTATTATAGAATAAAACTTTGTCCAGCTCCTTGTGTTGGCCGGATTAGCCACAAAGAATACAAGCAGCTTATCGATAACATTATCCTGATTTTAGAAGGCAAAGGGGATTTATTGATGCGCAAACTTACCGAATCTATGCAGGATAAATCCGAGGTGCGGGATTTTGAAACGGCAGCTAAAATACGCGATCAGATTTTTGTTTTGTCTAGAATGCCCAGGCATCCCGACAGTAAAAATGGGCTGGAGGATCTTAAAAAAAGCCTGAATTTAAAAAATCTGCCATCCAGAATTGAAGGATTTGACATTTATAATAT
>JAPLLZ010000021.1:34234-34732 GCA_026387265.1 Candidatus Omnitrophota bacterium | reverse complement strand
GGTAAGTTTCTATAATGGAATACCCGATAAAAATAATTACCGCCGTTTCCGTATCAAAAGTTTTACCGGGATTGACGATTATAAAATGCTTGCTGAAGTAGTGCGCCGGCGCTATACTCGACTGATAAGAGAAAAAAAGGCTTTGCCGGATCTGTTACTGATTGACGGAGGCAAAGGGCATCTTTTGACTGCTTGGGATGAGCTTAGGGCACTGAATTTACATATTCCGTTGGTCAGCATTGCTAAAGAAAAAGAAAATATTTATAGCAGTCAACCGGGTAAACTGTCAGTAGCCTTAAAAAATGATGGTGCGGCTTTGAATCTCATCCGCCGTATTCGCGATGAAGCACACCGGTTTGCCTTAGCTTATCACCATGTATTGCGCAAGAGAGCGTTAATCGCCAGATGAATAAGTTTACCCCGTTAGAGACAGGACACCGAAGGTGCCCGACGGCTGCACGTGGCAGCCTGCCTCTAACGGGGTTTGCCAGTAAGGTA
>JAPLLZ010000021.1:0-34229 GCA_026387265.1 Candidatus Omnitrophota bacterium | reverse complement strand
TAAGGTATACCGGGTAGTTTTAAGCATACCTTTGGGCCAGGTACGTAGTTATAAGTGGGTAGCTAAACAAGCCGGTTCTCCGGGCGCTTGCCGGGCAGTCGGACAGATTTTAAAACGTAATCCGTATCCCTTGATTATTCCCTGCCACCGAGTAGTAAGTAGTAATCGGAAAATAGGAGGATATAATCTCGGGGTTAAGCGCAAGGTATTTTTATTAGCTTTGGAAAAGGAATTAGTAAAATGTATACTTTCCAAAAAATAAGAAGTTTCTTATTTTACGTAAGTGTGTTTTTATTTTTTGCCGGCCTTCCGTTTATCCTGACTTTTGCTTTGGGGTATAAATTCAATACACATTCTTTAAAATTTGTAAAGACCGGGTTAATCTTTGTTAAAACTCAGCCTGTCGGAGCAAAAATTTATCTTAACGGTAAGCTCATTACTGAAAAAAGCCCTGCGAGTATGCAGGAATTGCTTCCCGGGACCTATAAGGTTACCCTGGAATTAGCGCAACATTATCCCTGGAAAGCGGATGTGGAAGTTGAGGCAGGTAAGGTCAGCCGGGTGGATAAAGTTATTCTTTTTCCGATGCGGCCCAATTTAGAGCAGTTAAACCAGGAGAAATTTTCCTTATTCCGTATTGATATTGAAAAGAAACTAATTTATTATCTGGATCAGGACAAAAAGGTTGTCTATCGCTCAAGCTTAGACGCCAATAACTTTGAAGATATTGCCAGCCTTCCGGATAAGTTTGCTCAGATTACCGGTTGGGAAATTTCCCCGGATAAAAGAAAATTTTTTATTTTTAACCAGCATCAAATTAACGTAATATTTTTTGATAATCAGGGAGATTATGAATATCCTGTTTCTCCGGTATTTTTAGAATACCCGCAGGATAAGATTAATGATGTTTTCTGGCATTCCGATAGTTACCATTTAGTGGTTATGACTGATAAAAATATTCAGGTTATTGAATCACGCCAGGGGGCTTTACCAATTAATCTGGTAGAATTGAATAAAGGCGGCCCGGAGGCATTTTATGATACAAAAGAAGATGTGCTCTATTTTAGCGATAGCCAAAGGAGCATTGACGGCAGTTTTTATAATAATCTGTATAAATTGGAATTAAGTGCTAACCTTTATTTATTGGAAAGATTAATTACTCAGCCATTTGGCCAGGGTAAGGAAGCGCAAAAGGAGCAGGTCGGTGAATAAAGCCTTGTTTTATAAACGTGCCCTTGAAATTATACCCGGAGGATTATCTTGGGGTATAATTATTGTCTTGATCGCCCTGTCTTTTTTGCATCCGGTATCCAGCGCGATTATCATTATTTCTTTTGATTTTTATTGGATTATTCGTACAGTTTATTTGACCACGCTTTTGGTAATGGCCCATCATCGGCTTTTCCGCCAGAGAAATGAAGATTGGCTCACCCGTTGTCAGGACTTGTCTGCAGATTTAGGTTTTTCACAGCTGTATCAGGTAGTTATCTTTCCGGTTTACAATGAGGGGCTGGAGGTCTTGCGGCCTTCACTGGCGGCCTTAAGTGCTATCCGTTATCCTAAAGATAAACTAATTGTAGTTATGGCTTTTGAAGAAAGAAATATCCATGCCCATGATAACGCTCTAATTTTAGAAGAAGAATTCAGCAGCCGTTTCGGAGCATACTTATCTACATTCCATCCTGATGGACTGCCCGGAGAAAGCCGCACTAAGGGGGCTAATGCTACCTGGTCAGCAAAGGCAGCCAGAAAGTTTTTGGATAAACGCAAGATTGCTTATGAGCAGGTGGTAATTTCCTGCTTTGACGCAGATACCTGTGTGGATAAAGAATATTTTGGTTGTTTAAGTTACCATTTTTTGACTTCTGAAAAAAAGCACCAGGCAAGTTATCAGCCGATGCCGGTTTATAATAATAATATCTGGCAGGCACCTTCTTTTGCCCGCCTGGTGGAGATTAGCAGTTCATTCTGTCAGATGATTGAAAGCATGCGCCTGGAGAAATTCGTTACTTTTTCCAGCCATAGCATGAGCTTTAAAACCCTGGTGGAAATAGATTATTGGCCGACGAATATGATTTCCGATGATTCGGTGATTTATTGGAAAGGTTATTTGCATTACAATGGAGATTACCGCGTGATTCCGCTGTATGTTACGGTTTCTCTGGACGTAGCTTATTCCAGCAATATTTGGCGGACGATGGTTGTGCAGTATAAACAGAAAAGAAGATGGGCCTGGGGAGTGGAAAACTTTCCTTTTGTGGTAAAAGGTTTTATGGCCAACAAGAATATTCCGCTGATTAATAAAATAAGAAGGTCTTTTCATCTCTTAGAGAGCCATGTAACCTGGGCAGTTTGGGCAGTAATTTTAGTGGTGATTGGGCCATTACCTATTTTTTTCGGCGGAGCTTTTTTTAGCCAGATGGCCATTGCTTATAATTTACCAAAGATTACCGGCTTGTTGTTTAAATTCACATTATACACCAGCTTAACTTGGATATTTCTAAGCTGGACGATTTTACCGCCCCGGCCTAAAGGGATAAGCTGGCTTAAACATGTGTTTTTAATTCTGGAATGGATTTTTGTCCCATTTATTATATTGATTATCGGTTCAACTCCGGCAATTGATGCCCAAACCCGCCTGATGCTGGGCAGGTACATGGAATTTAATCCTACGTTAAAAGGCAATAAAGTGTTATAATCAATATTTATTTGCGGGAGGGTTTATGGATATTAAAAAATTAATGCAGGAGATGGTTTCCCGGGATGCCTCCGATCTTTTTTTCCGGGCAGGAGGAATACCCCGTTTACGCATTGGTGGTAAAGTTGTCCCTATAGATACCCGGGTTTTAAGCATAGAAGATGTGATGTTGGCTACAGAGCAGTTGGCCAATACCAAACAGTGTGAAGTATTCAGAAATAAATTGGATGTTGATTTTGCAGTATATTTGTCGGAATTTAACCGGCGTTTCCGGGTGAGCATATTTACGCAAAGAAATTGGCCCTCAATTGTTATTCGTAACATTCGTAACAGCATTTCTTCATTTGAACAGCTTAACCTTCCCGCGGAAATATTAAAAAAGCTTTCCATGGAGACCCGGGGTCTTGTGCTTTTAACCGGAAGTATGGGCAGTGGAAAATCTACGACTATCGCCAGTATGGTGGAATATATAAATATTAATGCCAAGAAACATATTTTAACTGTTGAAGAGCCGATTGAATACACTTTTGAAGATAAGCAATCAATTATTAACCAGCGCGAGCTGGGGATTGATGTGTCTACTTATTCGGTAGCGCTGCGTGCCTTTACTTTGCAAAGCCCGGATGTTATGTTTATCGGTAATATCCGTGATTATGATACAGTTTCTTCGGCAATGGCCGCGGCAGAAACCGGAGTTTTAGTTTTAAGTACCCTGCATACGATTAACGCTTCGCAAACCGTGGAAAGATTGATTAACCTTTTCCCTCCGCATCAACATCAGGAAGTCAGGAATCAGTTAGCCACGTTGTTAAAAGGAGTAATTTCTTTGCGCTTGGTTCCCGCTAAGGACGGTTCAGGCCGTATTCCGGCTTATGAAGTGATGCTGCTTACCTCGACGATTAGCCGATTAATCCGTGAAGGTAAAATTTGGGAGATCCCGCAGTTTATTGATGATGGAGCGGTATTCGGCATGCAATCATTTAATCAGTCTTTGGTTAAACTGGTGCAGGAAGGTAAGGTAGCTTTAGAAGATGCTGTGCTTGCTGCAGACAGCCGTGAAGAATTTATGTTGGCGTATAGGGGGATTAAGAAGCCGTAGGCCTGGATGTAGAGGCGCAAAATTTTGCGCCTCGGAAAAATAATAATTTTTTGTTTTTATATTAATAAAGAAGTTTCCGCCTCAAAAGCTATACCAAAATTCTCTAGAATTTTGGTATATTCGGCGGGATAGCACCCGACGCTAATAGGAATGGCGTCGGTGTCCGCCAGGTGGCGGAATTCGTAGACGTCCGCTACAAATATTAACGGACTATAATTTACGTTGCCCTTCGGGCTCCGTAAGTTATCTGCTCATTTAGGAGACTATCATGATTGAAGAGATTAAAGCTACACTGGTTGAGATTGGCGTAAGGATGGAGAACTTAAGAGGTTATCTTTGACGTCGCCAATAAAAGGCAAAAGATCGATGTGTTAAGCGGCCAGATGTCCGAAGAAGGTTTTTGGAATAACGCCGAACGTTCTACCAGGATAGTTAAGGATTTAAAGAATCTTAAGGCGACGGTTGAGCCTTGGGAGTCCGCCTACAAAAAATATCAGGAGTTGGCTGAACTCATTCCTTTGCTTAAAGATAATGATCAAGACTTGGTTGCAGAGTTAACCCGCAGTGCCACCAGCTTGATTGGTATAATTGACAAATTAGAATTTCAAGTGCTTCTGGGTGGGCCGCTGGATAAGAATAGTGCAATTTTAAGCATTAATTCCGGCGCCGGCGGTACAGAGTCATGCGATTGGGCAGGGATGCTTTTGAGAATGTATAGCCGGTTTGCCGAAAGCCGCGGCTATAGCGTAAAGACTATTGATATTCTCTCCGGAGAAGAAGCAGGGATTAAGAACGTTACTTTGCTCATCGAGGGCCTCTATGCTTTTGGTTATCTTAAAGCAGAGCGGGGGGTGCATCGGTTAGTGCGCATCTCGCCTTTTGATGCGAATAAACGCAGGCATACTTCTTTTGCTTCCGTGGATGTGATTCCGGAGATTGAAGAAGAATTAGATATTAAAATTGAGGAGAGCGATTTACGCATCGATGTTTACCGCTCTAAGGGCGCCGGCGGTCAAAGTGTTAATACTACGGATTCGGCGGTAAGGATTACCCATATTCCCACCGGAATTATCGCGCAGTGCCAGAATGAGCGTTCGCAATACCAAAATAAACAAACTGCCTTAAAGATACTTAAGGCGCGTATTTATGAAGCAGAGCAGGCCAAGAAAGCAGAAGAGGTAAGGCAGCAGGATGCGGATAAGAAAAAAATCGAGTGGGGTAGTCAAATCCGCTCATATGTTTTGCATCCCTATAATTTAGTAAAAGACCACCGTACGGATTTTGAAACCGGAGATAGCCAAAAGATCCTAGACGGCGGGTTAGATGATTTTATCGAGGCGTATTTAAAGTTTAGTGCTAATAAATAAAGGAAACCATGTTAGGGTTAATCAAGAAAGCCATTCTTAAAAATAAACAAGGTTTAATTAGCAAAAAATATCCTAAATTAAATATTACTTTACATGTGGATATGCCCAGTCCGTCTATGAATAAGATAGCGGAAGTGGCACGTCTGGTTAATCTGGTGAATTCTTTAGAAAGCCAGATAAGCGTTTTAACCGACAGCCAGCTTGCCGCTAAAACAAATGAGTTTAAAGAACATTTAAAAAATAAATCTGCAAAGTACCAGCAGGAGTTTGAAGAATTACAGCAGGCAATGCTTAATGTGGCCATGCCTGAAGAAAAAGAGAAAATAAAAGAAAAGTTAAAAATCAGCCGCAACCGGATTTTTGCAGAAATATTGCCTGAGGCTTTTGCCGTAGTCAGAGAGGCATCGCGCAGGACAATCGGCTTAAGGCATTTTGATGTGCAGATTATCGGAGGCATTATTTTACATGAAGGCCGCATCGCGGAGATGTCTACTGGAGAAGGAAAGACTTTGGTGGCTACATTATCCGCTTATCTTAATGCTTTATTAGGCAAGGGCGTGCATGTGGTAACCGTTAATGATTATTTAGCCCGCCGCGACCGTGAGTGGATGGGGCCAATCTATGAATTTTTAGGTTTATCCGTAGGGACTATCCAGCACGATATGTCGGATGCCGAAAGAAAACTTGCTTATGCCTGCGATATTACTTATGGCACCAATAATGAATTTGGGTTTGATTATTTGCGCGATAATATGAAATATTCAACACAGGATTTGGTGCAGAGGCCATTTTATTATGCGATTGTAGATGAGGTGGATTCTATTCTCATTGATGAAGCGCGTACTCCTTTGATTATCTCTGGCCCAGCGGAAGAATCAACTGAAAAATATTATACTGCTAAAAAATTAGTGGAACAGTTAACCGGGCGCAGGGTTACAGAACGTGATGAGATTGACGCAAAATATAAGGGAATAGATTTAGGAAAGGGTTTTGATTATGTGGCAGATGAAAAAGCGCAAACCGTAGCCCTTACCGAAGCCGGTGAGGTCAAGGCTTCCAAGCTTTGGGGGGTGGAAACTTTACATGCTTTAGAAACCATTGAATACCGTCATCACACTATCCAGGCTTTGCGGGCAAAAGAATTTTTCCAGCGCGATGTAGATTATGTGATTAAGGATGGAGAGGTAATTATTGTTGATGAATTTACCGGACGGTTAATGCCGGGTAGGCGTTGGTCTGATGGTTTACATCAGGCTGTTGAGTCTAAAGAAGGGTTAAAAATTGAACGGGAAAATCAGACACTGGCTACAATTACCTTTCAAAATTATTTCCGGATGTATGAAAAATTAGCCGGGATGACCGGTACGGCTTTTACCGAAGCTAATGAATTTAAAAGCATCTATCAGCTGGACGTAGTAGTCTTGCCGACTAACCAGCCTTTAGTGCGCAAGAATTATCCGGATCGTATTTATAAGACGGAAGAAGAGAAATTTGCTGCAGTAGTAGAGGAGATTACTGAATTAAGCAACCTAGGTAAACCTGTGTTGGTAGGTACGATTACTATTGATAAATCCGAGAGGCTTTCTGAGATGCTCAAGCGCCGGGGGATTAAACATCAGGTATTAAATGCTAAATATCATGAAATGGAAGCTCAGATTATTGCCCAGGCCGGTAGCTATAAAGGGGTAACTATTGCTACGAATATGGCTGGCCGCGGTACGGACATACTTTTGGGAGGTAATCCCGAATTTGTGGCTAAAAATGTGGCTAAGCAGAAATTAAATCCCGAAGATCCGAATTATACTATTGAGTATAAAAAAATTCTTGAGCATTATAAATCTACTGCTGCTGTTGAACATAATAAAGTAGTAGAATTGGGGGGGTTGCATGTTTTAGGCACTGAGCGCCATGAAGCCCGGCGTATTGATAATCAGCTACGCGGTCGCTGCGGCCGCCAGGGGGATCCTGGGAGTTCGCGTTTTTATGTGTCTTTAAAAGATGATCTTATGCGTTTGTTTGGTTCCGACAGGATTATCGGGTTAATGGAAAAACTAGGCCTGGAAGAAGGCCAGGTTATTGAACATCCCTGGGTGAGCGGTTCAATTGAAATTGCCCAGCGCCGAGTAGAACAGCATAACTTTGAGATTAGAAAGCAGCTTTTAGAGTACGATAATGTAATGAATAAGCAAAGAGAGATTATCTATGGGCAGCGCCTCCAGATTTTGGAAGGGTTCTCTTTGCGGGATAATATTATTGAAATTATCTCTAAGCTGGCAGATGACTATTCAAAAATTTATCAGCCCACTGATTCTGCCCAGATGGATAGTGCAGGTTTAATTAGTTTTATGGGTTTAAATTTTGGCCTGCAATTGGATGCGCAAGTATTTAATAATCAAAGCGCTGATGCGATTAAGGAAAAATTAAACCAGGAGTTACTATCGGTTTATGAGAATAAAGAGAAGATTATTGGCCAGGAGCTGTTGCGTAACCTGGAGCGCATGGTTTTCTTGCAGATTATCGATAGTAAATGGAAGGATCATCTTTATGCTATGGATAGTTTGCGTGAAGGTATCGGCCTGCGGGCTTATGGGCAAAGAGATCCTTTAATTGAGTATAAACGCGAAGCTTTTGGCATGTTTAGCCAAATGATTAACGCTATTGAAGAAGATGCAGTGCAGACTATTTTTAAATTGGAGCCGGTTAAACCGGACAGGTTCCAGGGGGTTTTTAGTTCTTTGCCTAAAGAACTAAGCCACCCGGAATCAGCGCAGTTTCCGGATTCTTCCCGGCAGGAAAATGTTGTATCACAAGATCAGATTACACCTAAACATGCCGCTAGGTCTGTGCAGTCGCATCAGCCCAAGGTCGGCCGTAATGAACCTTGCCCCTGTGGTTCAGGAAAGAAATATAAGAAGTGTTGCGGAGAATGAAGGTTGTAGCCCTATCTATTTTTGCTGCGGTATTATTATCCCTTTCCTTTTCCAGTTTTAACCTGTGGTTATTTGCCTGGTGCGGTTTTATTCCTTTATTTATGGCGCTAGAAAATAAGCCTTTGCGCCAGGTATTAGTCATTGCTTTAATTTGTGGGGTAACTTTTTGGAGCCTGACTGTTTATTGGTTAATCCATGTTACCCTGCTTGGCCAGGTGATTCTAATATTGTACCTGTCCGTTTATTTTATTCTCTTTGGTTGTGCGGTGTATTTTTCACGTTTTCTTTCCGTGGGTAGCCGTCTTTTTTTTCTTCCCGCAAGCTGGGTTTTTTTAGAATACTTACGTAGTTATTTATTTACTGGATTCCCGTGGGCCTTAATCGGGTTTTCTCAATATAGAAATTTACCAGTTATTCAGATTGCGGATATTACCGGAGCCTGGGGTGTTTGTTTTTTGGTAATTTTAGTTAATACCGCGCTTTATTTGTTTTTACGCAGAAATGGCGGAAAGAAAATTTTGCTGATTTCTGTTTTAGTGCTGACTTTGTCGCTTAGCTACGGCGTGGCGAAATTAAATTATCAATCAGATTGGTGTAATGGTAAAGAGCAGCTTAGAGTTTCGGTAGTCCAGGGTAATATCCCGCAGGATTTAAAATGGGATAAGCGGGCGGTTGCTTTTATCCAGAATAGATATCGGGATTTAACGGTTGATGCCGCCTTAGGTAAACCGGAATTGATTATTTGGCCGGAAGCTTCTGTTCCGGGGCTTTGGGGCAGGGATGATGCTGAATTTATGCAGGTTTTCTCTCTGGCCAGCCAGCTTAATACTAATTTGCTGGTAGGTACGGTTGCATATTCTAATCAAAATTATTCTAATAGTGCTTTACTTATTAACGGGTCGGGCATTCCGATAGCAAACTATAGTAAGCTGCATTTAGTCCCTTTTGGTGAGTACATCCCGCTTAAAAATATTTTTCCATTTTTAGAAACAATTGCTCCGATCGGGGATATTCAGCCTGGTAAGGAATATACAATATTTAAGCTGCACCCGGCCTTATCGGAAAGGCCGGTACGCGCCTTTGCGCAGCCGGCTAATTTTGGCGTGCTGATTTGTTTCGAAGATCTTTTTCCGGAGTTATCCCGGGAGTTTGTAAAACGGGGTGCAAGATTTCTGGTTAATATTACTAATGATGCCTGGTATAAAGAAGGCAGTGCGCCGTATCAGCATTTTGCTGCTTCGGTTTTTAGATCGGTGGAAAATCGTGTGTATTTGGCCCGGGCTGCCAATACTGGAATTTCCGGCTTTATTGATCCTTGCGGTAGAATATCTGGAGTAATACGGAATACTGCGGGGAAAGAAATCTTTGTGGAAGGCTGCAGCAGCCGGAATATTTGTTTGGCGCTAGCTAAGCGTACAATTTATAACCGTTATGGAGATTTTTTTCCTGTTTTTTGCTTACTACTTGACGTCTGTGTTATAATATGTTTTTTACGGAATAAAAAATGATTAAGAAAATTTTATTAATTATTCTAGTAGTAATTTGTGCTTACGTCTTCTTAGGCCTAAGCTCAACGGATAAACAGTATTTTATCTGTCCGATTGTATATAAGAATGATATTATTGTCCGTAATGATCATCGCGGAGATGGTTCATTTGCTTCCGCTCGAAGCGGCAGAAGAATTCATAAGGGGTTGGATCTTTTAGCGCAGGTGGGGGTTCCGGTTTGTTCTGCTAAAAGCGGCAGGGTTTTGAGCGCTACCGAAAATAGGGGAATGGGTAAATATGTGATTATCCGGCACCGGGATAATATTATTACTATTTATGGGCATCTCTCAAATATTTGTGTGCGTCAGGCTGAGTATGTGCGTCAGGGCCAGGTAATTGGCCGGGTAGGTAAAACCGGTAATGCCAAAGCTGCCGATATGCTTTCTCATCTACATTTTGAAGTAAGAAAAAACGGTGTTCCGCAGGATCCGCTGGAGTATATTTAGCGCTCCAGGGGTTCCATATGCACGACTACATCAGATATTCCGGGAATGGCGGATTTAATTGCTTCTTCAATGCGGTCACTTATTTGATGGGCGTTATCAATATGCATGCGGGGATTAACCTGGACATGTAAATCTATATAAATATCATCAATTCTGCCACGGCTACGGATTTTATGGCAGGCGCGTACTCCCTCCACTTTTAATACAATATCCCTAACTTTTTGATCATCCAGAAAAACTGCCGTATCGCATAGTACATCTGAGCTTTGTTTGGCAATTTCAAAAGCAGCATATCCGATAAATAAAGATATTAAGATAGTTACGATGGGGTCAATTAAAGGAAAACCCATTCGGGTTACGACCAAGGAAATAATTACTGAAAATGAAGTAAAGATGTCTGCTCGGGTATGCATTGAGTCTGAAACCAGGATATCGCTTTTTAGGGCTTTGCCTCTTTTGAAC
This sequence comes from Candidatus Omnitrophota bacterium, assembly GCA_026387265.1. Classification (GTDB taxonomy): domain Bacteria; phylum Omnitrophota; class Gorgyraeia; order Gygaellales; family Profunditerraquicolaceae; genus UBA6249. The sequence goes on along the minus strand of JAPLLZ010000021.1, from coordinate 23,680 downwards.
TCATAACGCATGACATAGATATTTACCGCCACAGTCATCAGCATTACTATAAAACTGCTCAGGTTTACCTGGAAAGAGACTGGATGATGCAAACGCTCCCAGCCTTGTTTTAATAAATTGAAGGAAACCAGAAACAGCATGGCGGCGATCCCCAGAGAAAATAAAGTTTCATATTTTTTGTGCCCATAGGGATGGTCTTTATCTACCGGTTGGCAGGCGAAATAAATGCCGGCAATTCCGATAAGATTGGAGGTGCCGTCAGATAAAGAATGGAAACCGTCCGCGGTCATACTGAAACAGCGGCTGCTTAGGCCGTAAATTATCTTGGCTAAAGCCACTGCCCAGTTTAAAGCCAGCACGATAATCAGGATTTTTCTGATTTTTTGATAATGTTTCTGGGTATCTGTGGTCATGGCAATATTGTATAATAATTGCTGTAGTTTGCAAATGTTAAATCATACGTTGGATTATAAGTTATGGATTATACTTACTGCGTTCGTAAGTATTTCGCTGTATTTAAAACCAAGGTGCTCAAATTCGCGCAGCAAGCGCGCACTTGCGCAATTCAAGTTAGCGCAAATACGCTATTGACTTATTCGTACTACCGTATTCGTAAGTCAAAAATATTATATTTAATAGGGGAAGACCCCGCATCCAGAAAACATTAACTCCTAGTTTTATCTGGGTGTGGGGTTAATTCGCGCATTAACTTACTCACACTAGCGTTTGCCTGTCGGTAGGCAGGTGTTCGTAAGTTAAGCGCTCATTAAATTTCCTCGATAAAAAATTAGTTCGATGGTAGAATAAACTCATGCGTAAAATGAAAGCGATTATCCTTGTGCTACTTCTATTGTCCGGAGGCTGTGTTAGAGCTAAACAGCCTGGTTCGCAGCGGCAAGATAGTCAGATGCAATTAGCTATGTTTGAACCAGGGGAAAAAGTTTTGATCCTGGCGCCGCATCCGGATGATGAAGCGATTGCTTGTGCCGGAATTATCCAGAAGGCACTTAAAGCAGGCGCTCAGGTCCGGATAGTTTATTTAACTAATGGTGATCATAATGAGCTGGCTTTTATAGTTTACGAAAAAAGAATCACCATGCGTCAGGGTGAGTTTATCCATTTGGGTAAAGTGCGGCAGCAAGAATCAACTAAGGCAATGAAATTTTTAGGGTTAGCGGAAAAAGATTTGGTGTTTTTAGGGTATCCGGATTATGGGACTTTTGAGATTTTTTGTAAATATTGGCAAACCGGTAATCCCTTTCGCGACCGGTTAACCCGCATATCCAGCGTGCCCTATCAAGATAATCCTTCTTATGGATCTGAATATATTGGGGAAAATATCCTGGCAGATATCACTAAACAGCTTTTAGATTATCGGCCGGATAAAATATTTGTATCGCACGCTGCGGATGTTAATGTTGATCATAAAGCGCTGTATTTATTTCTTCAAGTGGCCTTGAGTGATTTAGGTTCGCTTATAGTTAAACCGCAAGTCTATCCTTATCTTGTGCACTGTGTGGGTTGGCCTAAACCACGCCACTACCATCCAGAGTTGGGATTGCATCCTCCGGATAAATTTATTGATTCCCAGCTTAGCTGGCAACATTTAGATTTAAGCCTGGATGAATTAGATAAGAAGTATCGGTCGATTCTTTTTTATAAGAGCCAAACGGAATCCAGCGCCTTTTATTTATTTGCTTTTGCCAGGAAGAATGAGTTGTTTAGTGATTATCCGGAACTGGAATTAAAGCCTCAAGCAGCTTCAGAGGATAAGGATATTGTTTATTCTGATGTTTCAGAGATGTTTGAAGAAACAGAACATCCTGCCGATTTTAAACAACCTGATGAAACAATAGAAAACAAAGGATCGGTAAGTTACGCCGCCGCAGGTGAATATTTTATTGTGCGTTTGGATAAGCCCAAGAAATTGAGCAGCCGGTTCGGAATAATGCTTTATATATTTGGATATAACCGTAATACCCCGTTTGCTTTGATGCCCAAGATTCGCATTGTTACTATGGGAAGAAGCTGTAAAGTTTTTAGTGCTAAAAAGAGGATAGTTAAGCCAGGGGTTATATTGGATTTTAAAAAGAATTATTTGATTATTAAGATTCCGCTTAATCTTTTGGGCCAGCCGGATTATACACTTACAGCGCTTAAAGCTTATCACGGTAACCTGCCTATTGATGCCGTGGTTTTTCGTAAAGTAAAAATTAAATAAGGGGGCCATATGTTAGAGCTGTTAACGGTAAAGATTGATAAACCTGCGGATTTAAATTTTATTTTAGGCCAAAGTCATTTCATTAAGACCGTGGAAGACCTTTATGAAGTTTTGATTAATGTTCCCGGGATAAAGTTTGGTTTGGCTTTTGCCGAAGCTTCCGGGGCATGTAAGATAAGAAGGGAAGGTAATGATCAAGCTTTGGTGGATTTAGCCTGTAAAAATATGCTGGAGCTTGCTTGTGGGCACAGTTTTATTATTTTTCTTAAGCAAGCCTACCCGATTAATGTTTTAAATGCCATTAAGAATATTCCTGAGGTATGCAATATATATTGTGCTACGGCTAACCCCGCTGAAATAATCGTAGCCCAAAGTCAATCCGGCCGCGGCATATTAGGAGTAATTGACGGATCAGTTCCCCAGGGGGTAGAGGGGCTTGAGGATGTTGCCTGGCGTAAAAACTTCTTGCGCAAAATTGGTTATAAACTTTAAGGTGTTTGTCCTTGTTCGCTGGCGCGCAAGGATTTCGTTAGATAAGAACTTATTGGTACTTGATCCCGCTGTTGCGGGATTTCACTCTTGATTAAAGCTTGAGGTGTTCAATTCTCCTTGCAATTTAAGGGTAGTTTGCTATAATTTGCTAAAATTAATGACTATGGATACTAAAAAAGTTCGTAAAAGCTTTAGCCGTTTCGCTGCTTGGTTAGGGATAAATATATGTTCTTTGATTGTTAGGGTCATTCCCGCAAGCTGCCTCTATGCTTTTGCCAAAAATATTGCCGCATTAGCGTATGTTTTTGCCAAGAAACAGAAAAAAATCGCCTTAGATAGCCTAGGTATTGCTTTTGGCAAAGAAAAGACCGCCCAGGAGATTGAGAAAATAGCTAAAGATTGCTTTACTTATATGGCTAAAAGCGCAGTGGAGTTGATGTTTTTCTTTGATAAACCCCAAGCTTTAAAAAAATTTGTGCAGATTCAGGGGAAGGAAAACCTGGATAAAGCTTTAGCCTGCGGCCGTGGTGTTATTTTAGTTAGTGCGCATTTTGGCAATTTTCCGCTTCTTTTGGGCAGATTAGCCGTGGATGGCTATAAAGCCGGCGGCATTATGAAGCCGATGCATGATGCTAGAATGGAGAAAATTTTTCTTAAAAAAAGAGAGAAGTTCGGAGTTAGGACTATTTATAGTCAACCGCGCAATGAATGCGTGAATAATTCGATCAATGCTTTGCGTAACAATGAATTAATTTTTATACCGATTGATCAAAATTTTGGCACTGCCGGAGTATTTGTGGATTTTTTTGGCGAAAAAGCCGCCACGGCTACCGGTCCGGTGGTTTTGGCGCAAAGGACCAAGGCAGCATTAATTCCCTGCTTTATTCTTAGGCAGCCTGATGATCAGCACAAGATAATTTTTGAACCAGAATTAAAATTAGAAGAAGGCGATGATCCCCGGAGCGTGATCTTAATTAATATTCAAAGGCTTACCAATATAATTGAAGCATATATCCGCAAATATCCGGCGGAGTGGGGTTGGATTCATCGCAGATGGAAGAGCCGCCCGGCTCAATAGAGGATAACCGTGTTGGTAAGTTAAATCATTTAAAGTAAAGGAGGTGTTCAAATGGTAGCAGAAGAGAAAAAATGTTGTGATGTAGAAAAGAAATGTTGCGATCCCAAGAAGACCTTAGCCACTCTTTTTAAGGTTGCTTTAGGATTAGCGCTCTTAATTCTAGGAGGTTTAGCGATTTTGAATTTTTGGGCAGACCTACTGGGGATAATTAAGGGCGGTATCGGCTTGTTTTTAATTTTAGCCGGTGTGATTACTTTAGCTATTGCTAAAGAATAAAAAATAATCCTACAAAGAAGGGTGCTTGTTGTTTTTATGGCTGACTTAAAAACAGCAAACGCCCTTTTTTATGGGCTTACTCTATTTCTTTTGCTATTATTTAGTTTTCATATATAATATAGAAATTATAACTTTCACAATAATAATAGGAGATGGACATGGAAGCAATTATTAATAGAGAGTTGATCGTCGATAAGAAGCTCTGTCGGTTGTTCGGGGTGGGAGTTTTTATTATTTTTACTACTTTATCAGCTTTTGTGCGCATACCTTTGCCCTACACCCCGGTGCCACTTACCTTACAGACATTTTTTGTTTTGCTCTCTGGAGCTTTGTTGGGAAAAAAATTGGGAGTAATCTCTCAGGCTGCTTATATGTTTTTAGGTTTAACTGGCCAGCAGGTATTTACCGGCCTGGGCAGCGGTAGCCTGTATTTGTTAGGGCCAACCGGAGGTTATCTGGTAGGGTTTGTTTTAGCTTCTTTTTTTGTTGGAAGTTTTTTATCCGTAGAAAAACAAAGCATGGCTACTGTTTTTATTAAATTATTAGCTGCGGACTTCATAATTTTATTTAGCGGTACACTTTGGTTAAGAATAAGCATGTTTATCCCGCTGCATAAAGCTTTTCTGCTGGGTTTCTTACCGTTTGTACTGGGCGATATATTAAAGGTTTCTCTGGCGACAGTGGTTTATAATAAACTGCGGGCAAGGGTTAAGTCTGCGCTTTATTAGTTTTAGAAATTACTAGAGGACCATTTTAATAAATGAAAAGCCTCTCTCTGAAGTTAGTTTGTTTGTTTCTTTTGGCATTTTCTTTAGGGGCCTGCGCTCATTTTTCTGGGATGAACGCGCACCAGGCTCTGTCTATAGGCATATTTTCTGCATCCATTCTTGGTACACTTTTCTTCTGGGATTTCCGCCTCAGTTTCGCTTTCATTGGTACTTCCGTATTATTAATGACTAAGACGGTTGATTTGGAGCATGTCATCGAATTCTCATCGCTGGAGGTAATTCTTTTTTTGGTGGGGATGATGGTAATTATCGGATTACTGAAAGATTCCGGAGTTTTTACCTGGATCGTCAGTATTATTCTGCGGATTCCCAAATTAACCGGCATTAAATTTGTTTTGTTGATCAGCCTTTTGTCTGCTTTACTTGCTTGTACGGTTGATGAAGTAACCTCGATTATTTTTATGGTGGTGGCGGTTTTGGAAATTTGTGATTATTTTGAGGTTAACCCCATCCCCTTTGTAATTATCTCTGTTTTAGCTACCAATATTGGGTCTGCCGCTACTGTTTTAGGAAATCCTATCGGTATATTGATTGCTTCTAAGTCAGGCCTGACCTTTGAAGATTTTATTGTTAAGGCTTTTCCTCTGGCGTTGGTTTGTTTGGTTACTACTATTTGCATTCTTTTGTTTTGGTATAGAAAGTCCATAAAGCTGCTTAATGAGCAGATGCAAAGATTGGGGGCCAATGAAATATTAATCAGGCTAATTTCTGTTCCTCCGGATAAAAATCTTAAATTAAGTCTGGGAATATTTGGGATAATGCTGATTTTTATCTCTTTGCATCACCGTATGGAGATTGCTTGGGGCCTGCCGCCGAATACTGTTTTATTAGTTGTGCCACTAGTGGCTAGCGGCGCCGTAATGATTTGGAAGCATCAAAAGGCCAGAAAATATATTGAAAAGGATGTGGAGTGGTGGACGCTGCTTTTCTTTTTGCTTTTATTCGTGCAAGCCGGGACATTGAAATATACCGGAGCGACTGTTTTTATTGCTCAGCATATGTTAGCGGCAACTGGAAATAGCCTCAACCTTTTAACTGGAGCTATGTTGTGGATAAGCGCAATAGGCTCAAGTGTCCTGGATAATGTTGTTTTGGTGGCAGCTTTTATACCGGTAGTCCAGGGTTTTCAGAGCTTAAATATGAATTTGCAGCCATTATGGTGGGCTTTGCTTTTTGGCGGTTGCTTGGGGGGTAATATTACTTTGATTGGTTCGACCGCTAATATCGTGGCGATCGGTATCTTAGAGAAGGAAAAGCGGTTGAAGATTACTTTTTTGGATTGGTTCTGGGTGGGTTTAACCGTTGGTTTAATTACTACCTTGATTGTGATGGTAGCACTGGTTTTCTTGCCGTTTTATAGATAACTTGACAAGCCGGAAAACTTATGATAATTTGAAAACAACCTTAAAGGAGGCTTAAGATGAATTGGAAAAATTTTATTATTTTATCCGGTTTAGCTATTGCGGTGGCGACTACTGCGCAAATTGTCTTGGCTGAAGAGGTTGCAGCAGTGCCGGTAGATTCTGCGGTAGCGGTTTCTAGCCAGCAGCCCAATTTACAAAATGATCTGCAATGGGCCTGGGGAGAAGTAACTAATTTAGATAGCCAGTCTAAAACTCTGACCTTAAAATATCTTGATTATGAAACTGACCAGGAAAAAGATCTGGTTTTAGTGGTTGATGAAAGTACTACGTTTGAGAATATAAAAGATTTTAGCCAGCTGAAGGTAAAAGATACCTTGAGCATTGATTATATGATCGGAGCGGATAACCGGAATATTGCTAAGAATATTAGCTTTGAGAAACCGGATGTCTCATCTTCAACTGCTGCCCCGGCAGCAGAAAATACTCCGTTGCCTGCTTCACCGTCTGTTATAGAGAATGCCGTTGTTGCAACAGCACAGCCGGTGGTTGCAGAGAAAACTGTTGTAGAAACAGCACAGCCTGCTGTTGCTGTGGAGCAGCCCGTCGCTGTTCTTACGCAGCCAGTTGCGCAGCCAGAGGCGCCCGCTAGTGCACCTGTGGCCACTAGCGAAGTTTCTTCAACTCCTGCGCCGGTTGCATCAGAACCAGCTCCATCTACTCAAAGTCAGCCGCAGTAAGTTTTTATCCGGTTGTACGTAATTTAAATTGCTGTGTTTTAGGCAGGGCCTTAAAACCCTGCCTAAATTTTGTAGACCAAAATAAAATTTACGATGAAAAATATTAAATTAATTATTTTTGATTTAGATGGAACCTTGATTGATGCTTATTCTGCAATTGAAAAAAGCTTCAATTATTTGATGCGTAATTTAGGGTTAAGAACGCAGAGCTCAAACACTATTCGGCGTTTGGTGGGGTGGGGAGATGTAAACTTATTTAAACCGTATGTTTTGCCGAAAGATTTAAAACGCGCATTAAAGTTGTATCGCTCTCACCATAAGCATAGCCTGCTTAAGTATTCGCATCTATATCCACAGGTTAGAACTCTTTTACGCCGCCTAAAAAATAAAGGTTATAAATTGGCAGTAGCTAGTAACCGGCCCAGTAAATTTTCCCGCATTTTATTAAAGCATTTGGGTTTAAGCGGCTTTTTTAACTATGTTCTTTGCGCGGATCAGTCCAAGCATAGTAAGCCGCATCCTGAGATGTTAAATAGAATAGTTAAGCGGTTTGCGCTTAAGAAATCCCAGGCTTTATATGTCGGTGATATGGCTATTGATGCCCAGGCCGGCAGGCGCGCAAAAATTAATACCATAATTGTAACCAGCGGTTCAAGCAGTAAATCGGAAATTAGAAGAGAGCAGCCGTTTAAAATTATTCCTGCAATCGGGGATTTAGCTGAACTATTTTAAGCGGGCACCTAACCGTGGGGGGCACCTAACGTTAACTTTGGTCACTCCGCGCTGATTGGTACCCAACACTAATAGGAGTTATGTTGGTATGCGCTAGGTAGCGCAAATTGCGCGGGTGTTCGCCAGGTGGCGAAATTGCGTTAGTGTGACCTTAGGGCGTTGGCACCCGACGCTAATAGGTATTGCGTCGGTGTCCCCTCAGGCTTTGCACCCCGCGCTAATTGGAATTGCGCGGTATTAGTTGATGGGCACCCAACGCTTATGTGGAGTTGCGTTGGTGTGGCCTAACCGGCCAATTCTCCTTGACAGTACGGTTAATCGGTAATATATTAAAAACCAAGCATGAAAAATGGTTTAAAGTTATTAAGTGGTATAGTAATATTATTATCCCTGAGCGGGTGTTTTTCGTCAAAACCCCATTCTGTATTGGATAAAAATTCTGTTGGGGATTTATCGGATTCGTATCGGGGGCCGCAAGTTAAAATTTCCGTTAATGATTTTGAATTAAAAACATCCAGCGCTGATGTCCAGGTTAGTGCGGCACTTAAGGAATATCTTGTCAACATTTTAAATAGAACAAAACGTTTTATGCTGGTTGCGCCCCAAGAGGCGGATATTATTATTAGTATCGGGATTGAGGAGTTTGTACCGGAAAACTCAGGTGGCAAGAGCGGTTTAGCTGGCGGCGGAAGTAGCGCTAGCGGTTTTATGGGTGGTTTATTAGGTGAAGTTTTAAATAAAGCCAACATGCAATTAAGCCTGAAGATTATTGATCGGGCTACTTCGGAAGTAATCAACAGCCGGGATATCCAAAGCCAGGTAGTGGAACATCCCGGGAAGAAAATAAAATTTCCACAGGATAGGGCTTTTAGGAGCGGTTTTAGCCATTATGTAGATACTCCGATGGGCAAGGTTATTTACGACTGTATTATTGAAGCCGGCCGTTTTATTGTACAGAATGTACCGCAAAATTATTATAAAGGATAAACCCCGTTAGAGATTACGGCGCATGGTATATACATACGTAATCAGAAGCATAAAAGATAACAAGTACTACACCGGCACAACTGGTGATTTACGGAAACGCTTCATAGAACATAATGCAGGCAAAAGTAACATCGACTAAAAACAGAGACCCTTTTGAATTAGTGTATTATGAGGGTTGTATTGATAAAGAAGACGCATTTACTAGGGAAAGATATTTAAAAACAGGAATGGGTAAACGCTATCTGAAGAATCGGCTGAAGCGTTTCCTATCTCTAACGGGGTAAACATGGGAAAAAGAAAACGTAGGGGAAAACTTAATTGGCGTTCCAAGAAAGCGAATAAAGGCAGAAAACCTAATTTAGGTTAAATTCCTGCATATGGTTTTATTTTGGATCTTAGCCAGTTCATTTTTAGTCAGCTTAATCTCCTTAATCGGCATCTTTACTTTAGCGATCAAGGATGATTTGTTGCATAAGATCCTTTTTTGCTTGATTGGTTTTTCTGCCGGTGCACTTATTGGTAGCGCTTTTTTACATATCCTTCCGGAATGTTTGGAAAATGATAAAAGTACCGTTGTATTTTCTTACCTGATTTTAGGAATTATAATCTTTTTTATTATGGAAAGGTTCTTGCATTGGCGGCATTGCCATGAAGAGGGTGCTTGTAAAACCCATGCTTTTACTTATTTGACTTTAGTTGGTGACGGTTTTCATAATTTTGTTGACGGAATGGTAATTGCTGCTAGCTTTGTAGTTTCTCTGCAATTGGGCTTAGTAACCACCTTGGCCATTATTTTACACGAGATCCCCCAGGAGTTGAGCGATTTTGCCGTTTTGGTATATGGCGGATTTAGTAAGAAAAAGGCGCTCTTATTTAATTTTGCCTCTGCTTTAACCTCTATGGTTGGGGCTTTAACTGGATATTTTATTCTTGATTATGTCCGGGGATTTTCGAATTTTATTTTGCCCCTTACTGCCGGAGGATTTATTTATATCGCCACTAGCGATCTTATTCCGGAACTGCATAAAGAAAATGATCTAAAACGTTCTATGGCCGCTTTTTCCGCTTTTTTGCTGGGGATAGTATTTATGGCTCTAGCCAAGAAATTCTTACCATGCTAGCTGTGTATTAACTAATTTATGTATTAAGTTCTATGAAGATAAAAGCATTGGCTTTAATTTCTGGAGGCCTGGATAGTTTATTGGCCGCTAAGCTTATTTGCGATCAAGGATGCGAAGTTATTGGACTGCATTTTAAAATTCCTTTTTGTAAACTAGATATTAAAAAATCCTTTCCGGACATTGGCATAAAGATTATGGAAGTAGATATAGGCGCAGAGTTTCTTGAGCTTATCCGGCAGCCGCACTATGGTTTTGGTTCAAACATGAATCCTTGCATTGATTGTAAGATTCTTATGTTTAGTAAAGCCAAGGAATTGATGCCGGAGCTGGGAGCCAAATTTATTATTACCGGAGAAGTGCTTGGCCAACGTCCTATGTCTCAGAATAAACAGGCTTTAAAATTGATTAAGCGTAGAAGTGGCCTAGATGAGTTATTATTACGTCCGCTCTCAGCACAATTTTTTTCGCCGACTCTGGCGGAAAAAGAGGGTTGGGTGAAAAGAGAGAAACTGCTTAATTTTAACGGCCGGATACGTACTCCGCAGATGCGTTTAGCTAAAGATCTAGGGTTTAATGACTATGCTAATCCTGCTGGAGGATGTTTATTGACGGATCCTGGATTTTCTAAAAGGCTGCTGGAACTTTTAGCACATAATGAATTAAATTTAGAAAATTTAGAACTTTTAAAAGTAGGCAGGCATTTTCGCTTAAGCGGTAACACCAGATTAGTAGTGGGCAGGGATGAAGGCGAGAATAATCAGCTTGCGCGTTTAGCGCAGCCAGGTGATTATTTATTCGGTCCCCAAAAAGATTTAGCCGGTCCCGCGGCATTAGTCAGGGGGCTGCCTATTCTGATGTTGTGGGGTTGGGTAAAATAAGGATACTTTACCGGCAATTTCCTTCAGTGGAAGATAGCGTTGAGCATGTATCCCAACTACCCAAAGGAAAGTTTACGCATTTATTTATATGAAAGAAGCTCAGCTTTATACTGCTTTAGAAAACCGGCTAGTACAATGTCAGCTTTGCGCACATAGCTGTAAAATTGCTGAGGGAAAATTTGGCTTTTGCGGAGTAAGGCAGAATATATCAGGTGTTCTTTATGCGCAAAATTATGCTCAACTTGTTGCTACCAATGCTGATCCGGTTGAGAAGAAGCCTTTGTACCATTTTTTGCCCGGGACATTAACTTTTTCTATTGCTAGTTTAGGTTGTAACTTTCGTTGCGGTTTCTGCCAGAATTGGGAAATTTCTCAATTTAGCCCGGATAATCAAGGCTTAGGTGAAAAATTTAGCGCAGATAAAGTCATTGAATTAGCCAAACAGTTTAACTGCCGCAGTATTGCTTATACTTACACTGAACCGACGGTTTCTTTCGAATTTGTTTTAGAAACAGCAAAGTTAGCCAAAAAAGCAGGTTTGCGGAATATATTCGTGACTAACGGTTATTTGAGCCGGCCGGCAATTTCATTGCTTACTCCATATATAGATGCGGTTAATATTGATCTGAAGTTTTTTAAGGAGAGTTCTTACCAAAAGATATGTTCAGCTAGCCTTGGGCCGATTCTTGATTCCATACAATTATTGCATGATTCGGGAGTTTGGGTGGAGATTACTACCTTAATTATCCCTAAAGAGAATGATGATCCTAAGGAGTTAACTAAAATAGCGAAATTTATTGCTCTGGTAGATAAAAATATTCCATGGCATATTTCACGTTTTCACGCTGATTATAAATTTAAAGATTATCCTGTTACTCCTGAGCATACGCTTAAATTAGCCTATGCCATAGGTCTGGAAGAAGGGTTACGTTATGTGTATGTTGGTAATTTTGGCGTTTGGGGACAAGATACTTTATGCGGTAAATGTCGCAAATTCGTGATTAAGCGGGATGGGTTCAATGTATTAGAGTCATATTTAGAGCAAAATAGGTGTGTATTCTGTCAGGCGGTTTTGCCGGGGGTATTTTAGGCTAATATCCGGTATAATGTAAAGACGCAAAATTCTGCGTCTCTACAATTTTGGTATTGACAGGTTCAAGGGTTGGGTTTAAAATAAACTACGTAGCTTGATTTAGCCCACAAACTACCCCTATGACCAATAGGGGTATATTTTTACAACTTATTATATGGTATTAGAGAGTAACCCATTGAATCCTAAAAAGTGCATCGTATTTTTTGATTTTGATAATACAATTGCTACTTGCGATGTTTTTGATAACATGCTTTTGTTGTTCTCCAAGGATGACCGTTGGGTAGAGTTGGAGAAAAAATGGCAAAGCGGCAAGATTGGTTCGAAGACCTGTCTGGAAGGCCAATTGCGCGGCATGTCTTTAGATAAAAAATCTTTGGATGCTTATTTGCCTAAAATAAAGCTGGATCCTTATTTTAAGCCCATCTACAAGTTTTTATTGGCCAAAAAAGTCAAGACTCTGGTTTTAAGTGATAATTATGACTATATCCTTAACCGGGTTTTGAAGATTAACGGGATAAATAAGCTTAAAGTTTACGCTAATAAATTAAGTTTTTCGCGGGATAAAATTATTACGGATTATCCTTTTAAAGATAAAGATTGCCAGATTTGCGCGCATTGTAAAACCAAGAATCTTTTGTCAAAAGCTAAGAAAGATTCTGTGATTATCTATGTTGGCGATGGGTCATCGGATATTTGCCCGGCTAAGCATGCACATGTAGTGTTTGCTAAAGACCACTTACTTAAACATCTAAAAGAAAGCAAATTGGATTATATGGCTTTTCATAATCTCAAAGATGTTTTCACCTATTTAAAAAGGAAATTAATGTGAACCCAAAACAACTAATTAAAGAGAGTAAGAATAAAAAAACTTCTACCCAGGAGGAACTGCTAGCTTTAGAGGCTAAATATTGTTCTTGGGGGGATACCGTGCATTATGCTGAGAAGCTTAATGTATTTAAAAGTGCGGAAGGAAGCTACCTCTACGACCGAGAAGGTGTAGAATATTTAGATTTACAGATGTGGTATTCAGCAGTTAATTTTGGTTACCGGAATAAACGCTTAAATACTGCCCTGAAGAATCAGATTGATATTTTGCCGCAGTTAGCCTGTCAATATTTACATGAAGAAAAAATTCAGCTTGCGGCTAAGTTAGCGCAAAAGAATGAACGTACTTTTGAAGAGAAGGGGCGGATTCATTTTAATGTGGGCGGTTCAAGTGCCCTGGAAGACTCATTGAAGTTAGTACGTAATTATTCCGGGCGCAGTCTGGTTTTTGCTTTTATGGGTGGTTACCATGGCCGGACATTAGGGGCATCTGCGATTACCTCAAGCTTCAGGTATCGGGAACGTTTCGGCCATTTTGGCGACCGGGCGATGTTTATCCCATACCCGTATTGTTTTAGATGTCCGTATGATAAAAAAAGAGATTTCTGTGATTTATACTGCTTGAAGCAATTTGAACGGCTTTTTGAAACAGAATATTATTCAGTGGTGAATAAAAAGAATAATAAGTGCGAATTTGCTGCTTTTTACGCAGAAGCCATTCAGGGTACCGGTGGCTATATCGTACCGCCCCAAGAGTATTATTCAAAGCTTAAGGATATTCTGGATCGCTACGGAATTCTTTTTATTGATGATGAAATACAGATGGGTTTTTTTCGCACAGGTAAATTTTGGGCGATTGAGCATTTTAATATTACCCCGGATATCTTGGTTTTTGGAAAAGCATTAACTAACGGATTGAATCCAATTAGCGGAGTTTGGGCTAAAGAAAAATTGATTTCGCCGACAGTTTTTCCTCCGGGATCAACTCACGCCACATTTTCCAGTAATCCCCTGGGTACAGCTGCGGGTCTGGAGGTAATGAAGTTAATTGAAGAATCTGATTTCTCAACTTCTATTCCTAAGAAAGGCCGTTATTTTATTGCCCAGCTTAAAAAACTGCAGAAAAAATATCCTCAGATTGGCGACGTAGATGGTATTGGTTTAGCTTTAAGAATAGAGATGTGCGAAAAAGACGGTTATACACCGAATAAAGAGCTCACCGATAAGATTACGAATCTGGGTTTAAGCGGATCTTTAAATGTTAACGGTAAGCGGCGGGGGCTTATTTTAGATGTCGGCGGTTATTATAAAAATGTCTTTACCATTGCCCCTTCATTTTATATTACGGATGAAGAGATTGATTTGGGCGTAGAGCTTTTTGAAGAGGCGTTAAATAGGGCGTTGAAGAAGTCTTAAACCTTGTATTTCTCAAAAAAAGTTAATGTTTTAGCCGCAACTTTATCCCTTTCCTGGTCAGCGATAATAATATGGTAGGAATCTTCAAATAGTACTATTTCCTTGTTTTTTGATCCGATATGGTTATAGACATAATAAGAATTTTTAGGGCTAGTTACGTCGTCATCTTTGGCTTGCAGTAATTGTATTGGTGTGTTTATAGACGGCAGTATTTTCATCACCTGTTTTGCCAATAAATGGTTTTGATGCATGCTTGATACCGGGATTACCGGGTATCCGTAGAGATGCACTTTACTGTAATTAAATAAATCTGATTTTTTATAAAAGCTTTCAATCCTTGAGCGTAGCCTTTGGTTTTTAATGCCATAAGGAGAGCCTTCTTTGAGATAAAAATAATATTGCAGAGGTGTTTTATAAACTAAAGGTAAAAGAAATCTTAGCTTTGGGTTAGCCCAGCCATCAAAGAATAGGGTGGGAGAAAAGCAGTTTAACGCCCTTACTTTATTAGGGAATTCATGAGCGAGCATTATCCCGATAAGTGCACCGAAAGACAGCCCCGCCACAAATATGTTTTCATAATTATTGGCGTATTTGGCGAATTCATTACGCATCGAGGCATAAATTTCTTCCCAAGATGTTCTTTTCAGGCAGGAAATAGTTTTATCATGATTGGTCATTAAGGGACAGGCTACAGAAAATCCATTTTTGTTTAAGTTTTGGGCAATTGAACCCATCTCTTTAGCCGTACCGGTTAATCCATGAATCAGGAAACAAAGATTTTTATCTCCCGGAAGAAAAAAGCTGGTATTGGGTATATCTGTGATTAAGCGCCGGTCTTCTTTTAGTGAAAAAATTATCATAAATATCCTTTTCTATTATTCAATTTATCTATTTTATGTTAAAATGAGCAAAATGCAAGCTAACTCTTAATCTAATTTTGATCAAGTTCTCCCGGAATAAATCCTATGTTTAAGAAAAAAGTTACATTTAAAATACTGCTTTTGTTGATTGCCAGCGATATTCTTGAGACGACTGTACATTTTTTCTTTAAGAAGAGTACTTTAGGGGCTAATCATGGGCAAGTAACGGATTTAGCTACCGCCGCGGTTCTTTGGAAAGCAGTTTTCTGTTCGCCATTTTTTTGGGTTGGATTAGCCGCAGTAGTTTCTGTATTTGTTCTTTGGTCGTTGATTCTTTCAAAAATAGATTTAAGTGTAGCTGTACCCATTGCTAGTTTTAGTTATATTCTCGTGCCGGTGGTTTCGATTATTTTCCTGCATGAGCAGATTACTGTTTTGCGCTGGTTAGGGGTGTTCTTCGTTTTGGCCGGAGTAATCCTTGTGTCTTTAAGCAGTAAAGAAAGGATGGAGCAGGCCAAATGAAAGAAGGATTACTGCTGGTTCTTTTTTTGATCGCTTTAACTAGCCTGTGTGATACGATAAATCAGCTTTTTTTAAAGTCTACGATTGACTCATTGAATTTTACTCCGACTTTCAATATCGTAAAAATATTTAAATTTATTTTTCAGTTATTAATTACACCCCGGCTTTGGTTGGGGTTTGTTTTTAGCTTAATTTCTTTGTGTATCTGGCTGGTAGTGCTTTCTAAGGCAGACCTTAATTTTGCTTTCTCTGCTGACAGTATGCATTATATTTTTATTGCTTTGGCTTCCAGATTTGTGTTGAAAGAAAAGATGGGTTTTAACCGCTGGCTGGGTACAGGGTTAATTGTGGTGGGGATAATTTTTGTCAGCCTAAGCTAAGGGTGGAGTATTTTTGAATCCGGTTGCCCAGTTTGGTTATTTATGCTAACATTTAAATCATGAATCCAAAAATTATTGCTTTAATTATCTTTACAGTTTCTTATATCCTGTTTGTTTGCCTGCCGCATAAGCGTACCTGGGTGGCTTTAGGAGGAAGCTTGTTATTGGTGGCCACCGGCGCCGTATCGTTAAAGGATGCGTTTTTGGCAGTGAACTGGAATGTCATGGGTATTTTTGTGGGTACTTTGATTCTGGCGGATGTATTTATGCAGAGCAGGGTTCCGGCTTATATTGCTGAAGTGGTGGTGGATAAAGCTAAGAGCACAGCTTGGGCAATCCTATTTATTTGTATCTTAAGCGGTTTTATCTCTGCATTTGTAGAAAATGTGGCTACCGTATTGATTGTTGCTCCGATTGCCTTGGCATTGGCCAAGAAGTTAAAGATTAATCCTACCAACATGATGATTGCTATTGCTGTCTCTAGTAATTTGCAGGGGACCGCTACCTTAATCGGTGATCCACCAAGTATGCTTTTGGGAGGTTTTGCTAAGATGAATTTCGGGGATTTCTTCTTTTACCGAGGGAGACCCAGCATATTTTTTGCCGTAGAGTTAGGGGCTTTTGTTTCTTTTTTTGTACTCTATTTTATCTTTAGAAAACATCAGACCAAAACACAGCTTGTTCCGATAGAAAAGGTTAAAAGTTGGGTGCCGACTATTCTTTTAGTAAGTTTAATTGTTTTATTGGCACTTTCTTCATTTTTTGATTCCGGATTTACCTCTTTAGCCGGGCAAATCTGTATGGTTTTTGGTATCTTGGCTTTAATTTGGGAGAAAATGGTGAATAAGGCTTCCATCGTATCCGGGCTTAAGAAACTGGATTGGGATACAACTTTTTTTCTAATCGGGATTTTCATTATTGTGGGAGGAATTTCACTTACCGGATGGATTCAAGTCCTGGCAAATTACCTGGCTGGTTTAGTCGGTAGCAACATCTTTTTGGGTTACACCGCAATCGTCTTTTTGTCGGTAATTCTTTCCGCTTTTATTGATAATGTCCCTTTTTTGGTTGCCATGCTTCCTGTCGCCATGATTATGTCGGATAAATTACAGATTAATCCTTCTCTATTTCTTTTTGGTTTGTTGATTGGCACTAGTCTTGGCGGTAATATTACTCCGATTGGAGCTTCAGCTAATATTGTGGTTTGTGGTTTGCTCAAAAAAGAAGGCCATCCGGTTAAATTTATGCATTTTATGAAGATAGGAATTCCTTTTACCTTTGCTGCAGTAGCTGCTGCTTATTTATTTGTCTGGGTTATTTGGAGGTAAGCATGCCCCAAGCTCCTGATTGTTGCCATCAGGGTAAACGCAGTCTTTTTAAGAATAAGTTATTTTTAGTTTCAATTATTACTCTTGCCTTAATTTTTCTTTCCTATCTTTTTGTGCCGCTGGAAGCTTTTCGTAAAGTTTTATTTCATTATGTAGGATCAATTTGGTGGGCAGTTTTGTTGGGTTTATTTTTGGGTGGGATTATCGAACATTATATTCCCAGGGAATACATCTCTAAAATTCTAGCCCGTAAATCTCCGCTGACTATTTTAAATGCTGTGTTTTTAGGATTTTTAATGAGCGCTTGCAGCCATGGAATTTTGGCTTTATCTATTCAGCTACATAAGAAGGGGGCAAGTAATCCGGCTGTAGTAAGTTTTCTTCTAGCCAGCCCATGGGCAAATTTTGCGGTAACCATGATGCTGTTGAGCTTATTTGGCTTAAAAGGGCTGCTGATTATTTTGGCAGCAATAATTATTGCAATAAATACCGGATTGATATTTATGTTTTTGGAGAAAAAGGGGTGGATTGAGCAAAACAAAAACATTGTACCGGTAGCCCAGGATTATTCTATTATTGAAAATTTCCGGAAACGGCTAGGAGATTATAAATTTAACAGAGATTCGATTGTCGCAGACTCTAAAGGCATCCTGGCGGGTATGTTTGCGCTTGCTGAAATGGTGTTAGGGTGGATTATCCTGGGGGTGCTTTTGGCCAGCCTTGCCGGAGCGTTTATTCCGGTACATTTCTTCCATAAGTTTATGGGTCCTACTTTTACGGGCTTATTTGTTACACTAATTATGGCGACGGTGATTGAGGTTTGCTCAGAGGGCTCCAGTCCACTGGCTTTTGAGATCTACCGTCAGACCCAGGCACTAGGAAACAGTTTTGTATTTTTAATGGCCGGGGTAGTTACGGATTATACGGAAATTGGCCTGCTGTGGAGTAATTTGGGTAGGCGCGTTGCTCTCTGGATGCCGCTGGTTACCGTGCCGCAAGTAATTGTCCTAGGGTATATTTTTAATTTCTTTTTTAAATAAATTATTTTTTCTCTTGACAAAAGATACTAATATGGTATCATTAGCTAAGATTGAAGGAGGTGATTAAAATGGATATTACAATTAGATATATGCTTCGACCCGTAGCTCACTGTAGCGATGGTTGTAGTAGATTGTCCCGGGTATGACGTAAAACTACCCGCTGTTTTATTTAATACTTAAGGAGAGTGGGTTCGATGAAACTTATTACTAGAAATACCGATTATGCTTTACGTGCTGTTTGTTATATTGCGCAACAAAAAAAAGTGATTACGGTAACAGAGTTAGTTAATGTTTTGGGTGTTCCGCGGTCATTCATGCGGAAAATTCTGCAAAAGTTAAGTAAAGAGAAAATATTGGAATCCTATAAAGGACAAGGTGGAGGGTTCCGGTTAAGAATACTTCCTAAAAAAATCTTTATTGTTCAGATTATGCGTATTTTTCAAGGCCCAGTCAGCCTGAATGGGTGTTTTTTAAAAAAGGATGTTTGCCCGAATAAGGGTAAATGTCTTTTGAGGAAGAAAATTAACATTATTGAAAATAACGCGTTGATGCAGCTTAGGCAAATTAACATTGCTTCCATAATTAAAGGGTAAATTTATGTCTTAAAGAAAGATCATTACCATGATGTTTAATCAGTGTCCGGGCCAAGATAGGCGTAATTTTCGGGCAGAAAATAAAAATTGTAATAATTGTGGGTATCTGGCGGAAATTTTCTCCGATGAGGTTAGGGTGGTTTGTCCTAAATGTGGGAATTTAATTTCTAAAGAAAAGTTGCCTTCTTGTGTGGATTGGTGTAAGGCTGCTAAAGAGTGCATAGGGGAAGACAGGTATAAACAGTTAAAGGGAGGTTAATAATGTTCTGTTATCAGCGTGAGCAAACAGCAGGCGGCACAGGCTGCACTAAATCCGGGGTATGTGGTAAAAATGAAGATATCCAGAGTTTGCAGGACACGCTTTTATATGGGTTAAAAGGTATTGCTGCTTATGCCTATCATGCTCGTGAATTAGGAGCATTTGATCCGCAGGTGGATGCCTTTATGCACGAGGCTCTTTTTAAAACCGTTACCAATGTTAGTTTTGATTTAAATCAATACCTGGAATTAGTTTTAAAATGCGGCCAAATGAATTATAAGATTATGGAGGTATTAGATAAAGCACATACGCAAAGATTTGGCAATCCGGTGCCTACGCAGGTTGAAACTGGTACAATAGCTGGCCCGGGAATATTAGTTACTGGCCACGACTTATTGGACCTTTATGAGTTACTTAAGCAGACAGAAGGCACGGGTATAAATATTTATACACATAGCGAGATGCTTCCTGCGCATGGTTATCCGGAGCTCAAAAAGTTTAAACATTTAGTAGGAAACTATGGCGGTGCTTGGCAGGAACAGAAAAAAGAATTTAATGCTTTCGGCGGGGCGTTACTGGCTACAACTAACTGTGTATTAATTCCTCCAGAGAGTACTTATTTGGACAGGTTGTTTACGATCGGAATTACCGGAGTGCCCGGAGCAACACATTTAAAGAACCGGGATTTTAAAGTTTTAATTGAGAAAGCTAGGTCCCTGCCGCCTTTACTGCAAGTTCCAGGAAAAAAGATTTGGACAGGTTTTCATCATACGGCAGTGTTGGGATTGGCAGATAAGATTGTTAGTTTGGTTAAATCCGGGAAAATTAAGCACTTCTTTTTAATCGGCGGTTGCGATGGCGCAAAGCCCGGACGTAACTATTACACTGAATTTGCCGAAAAAGTCCCCCAGGATTGCGTTATTCTAACTTTAGCCTGCGGAAAATACCGTTTCAATAAGCTGGATTTCGGTCAAATCGAAGGAATTCCCAGGTTAATTGATTTAGGTCAATGCAATAATGCTTATTCTGCGGTACAGATAGCGTTGGCTTTAAGTAAAGTTTTTGGTTGCGGGGTTAATGATTTGCCGTTGACTCTTGTGCTTTCCTGGTTTGAGCAAAAAGCAGTTGCCATACTGTTGTCTTTGCTGTATCTTGATATTAAAGGTATCTATATTGGTCCGACGCCGCCCGCTTTTATCAGCAAAAATGTATTTAATGTTTTGCAGGAGAAATTTGATCTAAAGTTAATCAGTACGCCTGATGAAGATTTAAAGAAAATATTAAAGAAATAATTAGGAGGTGGTTGATGGCGGATTTAAGGGATTTGTTACAGAGTGCAGATTGGAAGGCAGAAAAACATGTTCCGGTCATTGAAGGCCCGGATAGGGTAAGTAAGGGGGAGGTTTTAAAGATTGAAGTAAGCGTAGGCAAACAGATTGCTCATCCTAATACCACTGAGCATCATATCCGGTTTATTGAGCTGTATTTTTTGGCCACCGGCGAGAAGTTTCCTTATCAGTTGGCGCGGTTTGAATTTAATGCGCATGGAGAATCTGCGCAGGGGCCAAATACCAGCACCATATTTTCAGAGCCTAAGGTATCAGCGATTTTTAAGACTGAAAAAGGTGGGTTAATTATGGCTACTGCTTATTGTAATATTCATGGCCTCTGGAGAAGCGAAAAAGAAGTTAAAGTAGAGTAAGTACAAAGAGAATAATTTTACCTAAATCAAGGAGGATACTATGTGTGTGTTAAGATTATCGTATTTGATGGCGATTGTACCGGTTGCAGTTTTATTAACCGCTAGTTTTTTTGTTATTTTTGCTTTACGTCAAGTTGAAGAGAGGGCGCTTAAGGCATTTGGTTATGTCGTAGTAGGATTTCTTTGGTTGGCAACCATCGTGGTTTTTTCAAGCGCAGTTTATCGGATGGGCCAAGGATCTTTTATGGCCAAGGGCATGATGCAGCAGAAGATGAAAATGGATTGTATGTCGCAAATGATGAAGAAGGATAATCCATCAGGTATGGTGATGTCGGAAAAAGGCCAGATGATTAAAGATGAAAAGCGTCCCATGATGCCTAAATGTGGAGCGAATAAAGGTATTGTTACTAAGGCTGAATAACGCCCCACGTTTGGCGATAACCTCGCCCTGATTAGATACTCGGTGCTTATTTGCGGGGAGTGTAATATTTAGCTAAGGAGGAAATTAATGAGCAAATATAAATGCTTGGTTTGTGGTTATATTTATGATCCTAAAATCGGAGATCCAGATAATGGAGTGGCTGGCGGAACTAGTTTTGAAGATTTACCGGATGATTGGGTTTGTCCTGAATGTGGGGTGGGCAAGGATCAGTTTGAGAAAATAATATAAAGAAGAAAATCGTCCGGGGAGAATTTAGTTTTTGCTCAAAAGGATGCGGAGTATTTATTGCTGCAGTAAATAAGCATGCCAGTAGAGATCAAAGTTAAAATTAAAGAAGTTATCCAGCGTAACTATAATGTAAAGAGTTTCCGCCTGGAAATCCCCGGTATTTTAGATTTCCAGGCCGGCCAGTTTCTTTTGGTCAAACTCAAAGATGATCCGCAGCTTAAAAGGTATCTTTCTATTTCCAACTCTCCTACGGAAGAGCGTTATTTAGAGTTTACTAAAAAGTTAACCCAAAGTAATTTTTCAAAAACCCTGGATAATTTAAAAGCCGGCGATCAGGTTACCGTTGCGTATCCCTTCGGTAAATTTATATTAGATGAGTCATCTCCCAAGATTGCTTTTTTATCCGGCGGCATTGGTATTACTCCTATCCGCAGTATTTGTAAATATGTGGTTGATAAAAACTTAGGCAGCGACATCGTATTAGTTTATTCCAATCGCTCGGCAAAAGATGTGATTTTTAAAGAGGATTTTGATGCGCTGGCCAAAAGTTACCCGCGTTTAAAAGTAGCCTATGTATTAAGTGAAGCTGAACTGGGGTTTAAATGTATAGTTGGCCGGATTGACCTTCAGGTAATTAAAAATGAGGTTCCGGACTACCAAGAAAGAAAATTTTATCTTTGCGGCCCGCCGCAGATGGTCGAGGGGTTGCATAAACTGT
The DNA here is from genome assembly GCA_026387265.1 of Candidatus Omnitrophota bacterium. Classification (GTDB taxonomy): domain Bacteria; phylum Omnitrophota; class Gorgyraeia; order Gygaellales; family Profunditerraquicolaceae; genus UBA6249. The sequence goes on along the minus strand of JAPLLZ010000021.1, from coordinate 1,600 downwards.
TGGTCGAGGAGTTGGGGGTAGCAAAAGAGATGGTGGTTACAGAAAATTTCCAGGGTTATTAATGGCTGGTAGTAATAGTTAGGATATGGAGGAGTTATGGCAGCGATAAAAATATTACCGGATATTTATTCAGTGGGGGTAGTGGATTGGAATGTGCGTAATTTTCACGGGCATACTTATACTACTCAGAGAGGTTCTAGTTATAATGCCTATCTGATTATTGATGAGAAGATTACCCTTATTGATACTGTGCAGGAAGCATTTGCTCAGGAATTAATTAATAATATTAAGGAGATTATCCCGTTAGAGAAAATTGATTATATTATTACTAATCACATTGAATCAGATCACTCCGGAGCGCTGCCGGAGATTATGGCGCTTTGTCCTAAGGCCAAGATTTTAGGCACCGCCAAATGCCAGGAAGGGCTTTATAAACATTATTATAAAAATTGGGATTTTCAGGTGGTTAAAACTAATGACCAGCTCAAGTTAGGCAGGCGTACGTTGAGTTTTATCGAAGCACCGATGATTCATTGGCCGGATAGTATGTTTACATATTGCCCGCAAGATGCGCTGCTGATGCCTAATGATGCGTTTGGTCAACATTTTGCCAGCAGCAGCCGTTTTGATGATCAGGTTGATCAATGCGTTTTAATGGAAGAGTCTAAAAAGTATTATGCTAATATTCTCTGGCCGCTAGGAGCAGTAATTCTTAAAAAGATTCAGGAAGTCCAAAAACTAAATATTCCGATTAAAATTATTGCTCCCAGCCACGGGGTTATCTGGAGAAATGATCCCGCTAAAATAATTAATGCTTATATTTCCTGGGCTAAAGGCCAAACAGAGAATAAAGTGGTGGTTGTATATGAAACGATGTGGGGATCGACCGAGAAGATGGCCAGAAAGATTGTTGAGGGGATAGCTTCCTGTGGGACAGAGGTTAAGCTTTATGATATCGCGCAGAGTGATCGTACGGAAGTGATTACGCAAATGCTGACTGCTAAGGGATTTATTTTTGGTTCCTCTACTCATGATAATGATATGCTGCCGAATATCGCCGCATTTCTGGAAATTGTTAAGGGATTAAAACCAAAGGCAAGAAAAGTAGGTTTTTTTGGTTCCTATGGTTGGGCCGGCGGAGCAACTAAAGAAATGCAAGAGTTGCTTAAGGATAGCGCGGTTGAGCAGGTTATTCCTGATCTATCTTTTAAATATGTTCCGGACCCCTTAGAATTAAGTAGTTGCTTTGATTTTGGTGCTAAATTCGCACAGGGCCTGAAATGAAACCAATACCTGTAATAATTATTGATTTCTTGCGCAGTCAGGGGTTTGTGATAGTTTCTTCTATCGACAAAAACGGATTCCCGCATAGTTCATGTAAAGATATTGTTAAGATCGATCCCGCTGGTAAGGTCTATCTGATTGATGTTTATCAGGGGGTAACCGTCAAGAATATTACTCATGATCCGCATATAAGTATCAGCGCGGTGGATGAACATAAATTTACCGGTTATTGCCTTAAAGGCAAAGCCAAAATAATCAAGGATGAAACAATCAATCAGGAACTTATTAAAACCTGGGAAGATAATATTACTTTGCG